>JAKEHZ010000096.1 GCA_022614735.1 Acidobacteriota bacterium
CGATCTCCACCCGATAATCTTCAATCACCGGGTTCGACAGCACATCTTGCGCGAATTTTTCGATCTGCGTGCGCGCCTCTGCTTCATCTAGCGAGCTATCGAGTTGGATCTCGAAGTATTTGCCCTGGCGCACATCGGCGATGCCTTGATAGCCGATTGTCGTCGCCGCGTGGTGGATCGCTTTGCCCTGTGGATCGAGCACTCCGAATTTCAAAGTGACGTAAACTTTTGCCAGCATCGTTATTTTTTCTTTCCTCCAAAAACCCGCTCAAAGATGCGATCGACATTCTTTAACTGGATCTCAAATGCTTCTTTTATCTTTTCAGGCTCGAGCGAGCGCGAGATGTCGGGGTCCGCTCTGACCAATTGACGAAAATCGAGACCTTCATCCCAGGACTTCATCGCATTTCGCTGCACCCAATTGTAAGCCTCCTCTCGCGCAACTCCGGCCGCAGCGAGTTTGAGCAGCAATTGTCCGGAAAAGACCAAACCGCCCGTCAGATGCAAGTTCTCAAGCATCCGCTCCGGGTTGACGACGAGAGTGTCAAGTAGTGAAGCGGTCTTCTCGAGCATGTAATCAACCGCAATGCATGCGTCGGGCAGGATGACACGCTCGGCTGATGAGTGTGAGATGTCTCGCTCGTGCCAGAGCGCATTGTTTTCGAGCGCTGTCACGGCATAGCCGCGCACGATGCGCGCCATCCCGCAGATGCGCTCCGAGAGGATCGGGTTGCGTTTGTGCGGCATCGCCGATGAGCCTTTCTGGCCCGGCTTAAAATACTCGTGCGCCTCGCGGACTTCCGTCCGTTGCCAATGACGCACCTGCAGAGCAATCTTTTCAAGGGTCGAGGCGATGATTGCGAGCGCGCAGACGAATTCGGCATAACGATCCCGCTGGATGATCTGCGTCGAGACGGTTGCCGGCCGCAATCCAAGCAGGAAGCAGATGCGTTCTTCTATCTCAGGGTCGAGATGCGCGAATGTACCGACAGCTCCGGAAAACTTGCCGTAACTGATCCCCGCGCGCGCCCGAGTCATCCGGTCAACGTTGCGGCGGTTCTCTTCAAACCAGAGCGCGAAGGTCAGTCCCAGAGTCGTCGGCTCGGCGTGGACGCCGTGGGTGCGCCCGATCATCGGTGTGTCTTTGAATTCGAATGCCCGGCGTCTGAGCACATCGCTCAAAGCCTGCAACCTGGCGATGATCAGATCGCCCGATTCGCGCAATAACAGAGCGTTCGCCGTGTCAACGACATCTGAAGAGGTCAGCCCATAATGTACCCAGCGCGCTTGAGGACCGATGTTTTCAGCCAGATTGGTCATAAAGGCGATGACATCATGATCCAGAGTCTTTTCAAGTTCGTGGATGCGTTCGACTGAAAAAGCGGCTTTTTGACGGATGACTTCGATGGCTTCCATTGGAATCGAACCTGCTTCGACATTGGCCTGGCAGGCGGCCATTTCAACCTCGAGCCATTTGCGGAATTTGTTCTCTTCCGTCCAGATCGCGCCCATCTCGGGCAATGTGTATCGTTTGATCATCCGAAAAAAATTCGAAACTTGAAATTGTTATGGCGATTCCTTTGATCTGAGGTAAAGCGAAAAGAAGATCACGCTCAATGCGACTGCGCCGATCGGTATCAGCCAGTGCGTCTTTTCCTCTTCCGAGACTCCCACACTCAGTAGGACTGCGGTCCACAATATCGCGGCGATGGCAAGCCCGATTGCGGCGCGTTTATATGTCCTGGCCAGGCTCGTCCGCTCCTCATCCATGGCGACTAATGTCTTCCGTCATCTCCAACATAGTAGTTGTTGCGCGAATGCAGGCTCAATCCTTTGCGCGCCGGGAAGACTTGAATCGAGCGTGTATCGTCAAGACCCGCCAGACCTGGAAGCGGTTTGCGCTCAGTCAGGAAAGCCAAACTGTACTGCGCCCCAATCTCCTTCACCAGCGTCTTTGGCGAGGAACTCAGCTCACTGTGAGTCGGGGGCAGCCAGATTTCACCGCCACTCGATTCAGCAAGGTCGCGCAACTCGACCGCCGCGCCATCCAGCGATCTAAGATAGTTTGATAGCTCGGCGATCCGCTTGCGCCTCGATCCGAGGATCTCTACGCCCGGCATACCCTGGCTTTGCATCATGGCCAGGGTGAGACCGATCTCCTCACGCAATGCCTTTGCCCAGCCAATGACAAAAACTGTAGCTTGCGCGCGTTTGATAGCAGTTAATGCCTGCGACAGCGATACACGACTGGCAGAGTCAAGGCCATCGCTCACGAGCACAATAATGCGCCGGCCCGCAACCCGTTCCCGCAATTTTTCTGTGGCCAGCATGAGCGCATCGTGATAGCGCGCTTTCAATCCGATTCGGTATTTCGACCTGAGCGAGCTGAGCGCCTGTTCGCGGTTGTTCGTCCAATCCTGGATTAACTGTACCCGGTCAGAGTATTGAATGATCGAAATGTGATCATTCGGCGAAAGGCGAGAGACGAAGTTGTCGGCAAATTCGCGTGGTGTCGGTCGCGCAACAATTTCATGCGGTTTGACCCAGACGGGCATGTCCTTATCGCGCTTCGGCCCTTCTTCAGACGAATGGAGGTATTCGGAAGGCCCATTTTTGAATGTGCCAATATCATTGCACAGATCGAGGACAAGTACGATGTTGGCCGGCTCTCGTCTGAGACTGGTCACTATCCGAGGTTCTTCTTCTTCGAGCACAATGACATCTCTCGGTGTCAGATCGTCAACATAATTCCCATCGGCATCATAGGCGCTCAGAGGAATGACGACCTCGCGCGTTTCGATTTTGATGACCGGTTTTTCGCCCGGCTGTTGCCCCTGTTGCCCCTGTTGCCCCTGTTGCCCCTGTGGTTTGCGGCCTGATTGAGCGAATGACGCGACGCCGAGGCAGAGCATCAGCGCGATCGTAAAAAATAAGATCGATTTGGTTTGAAAACCTTTCACAGCTCGATCCATTCGCTTGGGCCATCGTAACGCGCTATTTTGACTCGCCGTTCAGCATCCGCGGAAAAGAGCGGCGAGCGTTCCTGCAAAGCCTGAACCGCTGCCAGCCGCGCGAGATCCGGGTGATTCGTATTGCGAGAGAGATGCGCGAGGACAATATGCTCGGCTTTGCCATCAAAATCTTCGAGCAGGAATCGCGCCATCTCATCATTCGACATATGGCCGTGACGGCTCAGAATACGCTGCTTGAGCGCCCAGGGATAAAAAGTGCAGGCGCGCAACATTTCAATTTCATGATTCGCCTCGATGATCAAAAGGTCCGAGCCGCGAAATCGCTCCGCAGCCAGCGCGTTGAGCTCCCCCAGATCAACGGCAATCCCCATCTTGATGCCATTTGATTCAACCGTGAACGCCATAGGATCCGCGGCATCGTGCGGAATCATGAAAGGGCGGAAGCAGAACGCCCCGATTTCGAAATCTTGCGACGAATTGATCGCTTCTCCACGTCGCACATCTCTGACCTTTTCTCCGATATTGCACGCTTCGAGTGCGGCCGTTGAGATATAGACCGGCACTTTCAGCATTTTTGACAGCGCCGGGAAGCCGCGCGCGTGATCCGAATGCTCGTGCGTAACTACAATGGCGTCGAGTCGCATCGGATCTTCTCCGACCGCTTGAATGCGCTTGACCGTTTCTCGAGCGCTCAGGCCGCAATCAATTAAAACACGCGTCTCACCTGCGACGACCAGCGTCGCATTTCCGGAACTTCCGCTGCCGAGGATGCAGATTCGCATTAAGTCAGATGCCCGATCAAAACTTATTGTCAGTTGGGGTATGCCATGGAATGCGAATCTTAACATATCAACGGCGGAGAATACGAAACAAACGAAAAGAGAAAACGGAACAAACGGAAATAACGGAACAAACGGAAATTCTCTAGGATTTTTCCGTTTGTTCCGTTATTTCCGTTTGTTCCGTTTTCTCTCCTTACTCACTCAAGGTGCTTCGTTGTATGTTCCGTAACACTCGAAGGAGATGTCAGTTCTGTAGTTATGGGCGCGGAAATTTCGGGCACCCGCGCATCCGGCCGAACGGCCGGTGGAATGCTGTAGGACGCGGGAATCTGTTGCTTACGTTGCTGCTCACGTAAATGCATATACTGCCCGATGCCTCCGCCTATGCAGGCGAACGCTGGAATAAGAAATGCCCATCCCCAGGTAAAACCACCCGGGAACCAAAATAAAACCGCGCATGAAGCAATGAGGAAGCCGATGCCTGTGAAAAAAGTGGTCGCAGCTCCTTCGATGGTGGATTGTCTGGTTCGACGGTATCTGCCGTGCCGCCCCAGGGGTCCTTCATCCTGCTCAGCCGTCAGCCGACCGGTCAAAGCTTGGGGCACAAGGCTGACATTCGCACCGCACGAACGGCAGAATTTCACCCCATCAATCGGAGTGGCACAATTTGGGCAATACATTGTTGCTTCCCCCTTGAGCTAATCTTTGACGAGATTTTATACGCTCATGATCGGACAAAGATCCACGAAGATGATTCAAAGCCACTCAAGATGCTCATAACGCTCGCCCACCAGGTGCAGAAATAGCGCTTCAAGCGTGGTGAATTGCTGCCCATTGCATTCAAGCGTCCCACCGTTTGCCAGCCTTCCCACATCACCCCTCCAGGCGATATGCCCGGCTTTGATGATTGCCACGTCATCGCACAAACGCTCGACCGTTTCAAGCACGTGCGTGGTCATAAAGACCGTGCGACCGCCGGCCACAAATCGCCGCAGCCAGTCCTTGAGCATCGCCACACCAGCCGGGTCTATGCTTTCAAATGGTTCGTCGAGAAAAAGGATCTCCGGGCGATGGATAATCGCCGCCGCGAATGCCACCTTCTTTCGCATCCCGGTGCTGAATTGGGCTAAACGTTTGTGATGGGCAGAATTTAATCCAAGCACCGTAAGCAGTTCCTCAACACGCCCTCGAACTGTCTGCTCATCGAGTCCGTACATCCGCGCGTTGAAGGCCAGGAACTCGTGAGCGTAGAGATGATCGAAGAGCGCCAATCCTTCTGGCATTACGCCAATACGCCGTTTCAATTCGGTAGAATCGCTTGTGAACTGCTCACCGAGCAAATTGATTGTCCCTGAATTCGGATCAATGAGACCAGTCAGACAACCTATGGTCGTACTCTTGCCCGCTCCGTTAGGGCCGAGAAAACCAAAGAGCCTTCCCGTCGGAAGATCAAATGATAGGTTATCTACCGCCGTCACGTCACCATAAAGCTTGGTCAGGTTCTCGACGCTGATAGCAAGGCTGTGTGAGGTCTCGCCAGGTCCCTCTCGATCCCGGCTGGCTTCTCTATTTGGAGCTTCGAGTATCGTATCCATCCTTGAGCTCTTTCAAAATATGATCATCTATGCGGCTTATTTATCACTTGCGCCCGCAACCAAATTTATTAATCGTTCCCGGCGTGATTTCAAAAGTCTTTCGATGACCCACTGCAGGAGAGCATAAAAGCCTATACAGAAAATCAAGATCAGACATGCGATCCACCAGAATCGCAATAACACGGATTGGCCAATCCGATGAGCGAGAACCATTGTTCCCCAGAAAGGAATAAGAATTCCAACTATGACCACCACATTCGCGCCGAACGAGAGCCGGTTGTTCAACATCGCGTCGAAGTCTAATCGCTTGGGCGAAAAGACAGAAGTCCATAATCCAAGGGCATTGAATAAAAAAAGGCTTCCAAAAGCAACGCTCAATATCATGATCACCATCTGCCAGTTCAGCGCTCGAGTGGTGTAAAAGATTAACCATAAAGCAAAAGCCACAAAAACTGCAATTGCGCGCAAGAACAAAGAGGCCAAGCTGCCCGCCCGCAATGCGTCTGCAAATGGAATCGGCAATATTCCATAGCGTCGGATGCCGGCACTATCGTAGCCAAATAGATTGAACATGAGTGCCGCACCCGTCGCGCTACTGAGCATGAAGAATATCGCGAGCGAGATGAGTAAGAAACTCTCCGGACCTTGCCCTGGGAAGAGGACCTTCCCCATCAGAACGATAATGGGCGAGGTTATCAAACTGAAACGAATGAAATTGCAGCGCAGATGATAACGGAGCGATTTGCTCACGAGCGGGCCGTATTTGCCGCCTAACAGGTTTCCAAATTGATCGTAAAAATCGTTCCAGATGATGCTGCCTGAAGCAGCAGTCTGAGAAGCCCGTGGACGCCCCTCGAGCTTGATTAAGGCGTAGACCAATATCAAAGACCAGAGGAACAAAAGAAAGGCGCCGCCTAACACCCTGGCTGCCCCATCGCTGACGATGATTGCCGCGGCAGCACCAGGCGGTGTCAACTGCAAGAGATGATCGAACGCCTGCCAAACCTCCAGGCGACGCGTGGTAATGAGCGACGCGATTGCCAGCGGGCCAAACGAAACCAGCAAGATCACAGCCGTACCTAACAGCGCAGAGCCCGTACGAGTCTGCATCATGATACCGACGATCGAAAGTATCACTGCCGTCATGAGGTAGTTCGCAATGATGAAGAGGAAGACGGCAGGAAAGCCAATCAGGATTGATCCGTAACCCGCCCTCGCAAACCCTATCGCCAGCCCGAAAGCACCCGCAACCAGAATAAGCCAGATCGGATCGAGCAAACCGATCGCATGCCGCACGATAAACCGCTCCTGAGAGTTCAACGGATAACGTCGGAGAGAATCCTCTGAAAAAGCCTCGCGCGAACCGAGACCGAAGAGCAGGCTCAACCCGATGCCGTTGATGAAGAGAGAAGCCAGCACCCATCGCGCAACCGATTCACCTTGTCCGTTCCCGACCATGCCATAAGCCAGGCCGAATCCGCCGAACGATATGAACAATGCGAGAAGGCCACCGAGCAGGTAGAGAACGAAGAAGAGCGCAATTCGGCCGTTGCCTGTGCGTGCATGCGCCCAGATCAAGCGATAACGCAATCGCACTAAAGTCCAGAAATGCCACAGGAAATCCGGACGGAGGAGATTTTTCCAAAACGATTCCAAGGTGATGAAGTTCCTCTGAGACAGCTGATTGGTAGATCCGCATTTAAACGTGATGACCGACAAATGGAGCGACAGAGGATGACGGAACAAACGGAAATAACGGAACAAACGGAAAATTTTCGGGCTTTTTCCGTTTGTTCCGTCATCCTCTGTCGCTCCATTTGTCGGTCATCACGTTTAAATGCGGATCTACCAATCAGCATTGCAATTGCGAGCGATCTATTGTGAAGCCGTCGAGGTCGCCCAGCACGGTTAGTGCCAGAGCCTCTGGCTTGAAGATTTCGTTGGCTACTCGCCGCGCGTCATGCGCGGTTACTGAATCGACGTTTCCAATGATCTCGTCGGGAGAGATGAAGCGTCCAAAGCTCATCTCCTGCTGCGCCAGAGAGCTCATTCGCGAAGAGGTTGATTCCAGATTGAGCATCAAAGAGGATTTCAACTGGTCCTTGTTGCGCTCCAATTCCTCTTCGCCGATCAACTCTTCCTTGATCATACTCAGCTCATTCATTGTCGCCACAATTGTTTCACCAAGCTGATGGGTGGAAGCTCCCGCATAAATGCTCAGGTAACCGCAATCTCTGAATGGGGACGCGGAAGAGAAGATCGTGTAAACGAGCCCGCGCTCTTCGCGGACCGACTGGAACAAACGCGAGCTCATCCCGCCGCCGAGAATCACGGTCAGGAGATTGGCAGAGTACCGGTCATCGCTGACTGATGAGGGGCACGGCGCGCCAATTACCAGATGTGATTGTTCAAGTTCTCCCTTGTGACGCAAGATGATCGGAGCCGTTGCCTCAGGCATGGAAGACCTCAATTCCGAATCGCTAACTCTTATATTTCCGAAATATGTGTTTGCCAGATCGAATAAATATTCGTGCTCGATATTGCCCGCGGCCGCGATCACGAGATTGTGAGGGGTGAAGATCTCTTCGTAATAAGACCACACGGTATCGGGTTTGAATGTGGCGAGCGTCTCGGGCGTGCCCAGGATCGGACGACCGAGCGGATGATTGGGGTAAAAATTCTCACAGAAGATGTCGAAGATGATGTCATCAGGAGTGTCTTCGACCATCTTGATCTCTTCGAGGATGACATTGCGCTCTTTCTCCAACTCAGCCGGATCGAACGCCGGATTGGTCACCAGATCGGCTATCAACTCGAACGCGCGTGGAAGGTGCTCATCCAGAACCTTATTATAGAAACCAATGATCTCGCGGCCCGTAAACGCGTCCAGATGTCCGCCCAGCGCGTCGGATTCTGCCGCGATCTGCGCAGTCGAGCGGGTTCGCGTCCCCTTGAAAAGCGCATGCTCGATGAAATGTGTCAGTCCATGCTGCGCTTCAGTTTCGTGGCGCGAGCCACTGCGCAAAAAAACGCCAAAGCTCACCGAACGAACATGGGGCATCTTTTCAGAGACGATGACCAGACCGTTATCGAGCCTTCTCCGGCAAACATCAAAATTGTGAGTGATAGATTTACTATGTGTGAGTGCTTTTGAATGCATCTGATCCTATTCTTGCCTCGGGAATCGTAATCGGTATTTTATCAAATAAAGAAGTCACATCATATGCCAGTGACTCAGCTTCTCCCAAACCAATAATCATAACCAGAAGTTCTATGTGTAATCAACAACCGATTTTTGCAATCAACAATTGATTGTGGAATGCAAATTGATATCGTAAGTAACAACTACTTGATGCAATCAACAAATATGACTGTGGAATGCAGATTTATAGGTGGAAGGTCTCTCTTGAAATCCGCAATCTAGACTGTGTTGTCCCGAATTGTTTACTGCTCTTGTCGCCAATCGTGGACAGTCAGATCGTCGCTTTGTCCACGATCATAGACACTTAAACGGTTGATGGGATGGTCGAATATTTTCGGCAGAAGAATAAATCCTGCACTTTATCCATTTAAGAGAATCCTTTGAGCTCCGATTCGCTCTGGCACGATCGTTGCTCAATTGCAGGGCGCTACTGTGAAAGGAACTGAGTAAACACTAGGTTTCTGGATGCACTTTGAAAGGTATAAGAAGCGGGAGAATCGCTTATAGGCAGCTCGAGTTTACAGGAGTGACCCTCACCACACCACCTCTCTGATGCGCCGCGGCGATTCTTCCGAAAGGATACGCGAGTTGGAGCGCTGCTCCCCAGAGAATGTAGTTGCTGGTTAAAGAAAAGGACACGGGGGTCGGATTTAGCCGGCAACTACAGCTTCGATTCGCAGGTTACTTCACACAGGGAACGGGGCACACTGTGTGGCGTAACTTGCGAATCGGCCGTAAGGCCTCGTTGCACGCGTTGGGCTGAGCGCGAAATTTACAGAATTGAAGTAGACCTCAAGTTTGTAGCTCTCAGGTTTTGTTCGCCGGCCAGCTAATAACTTGTTTCTGATTTTGGTCGGCGTTCACCTCTTTCGATTCGCAGGTTGCGTTGTTTGAAGAACGGGGCACGTCAGGCGACGCGACCTGTGGATCGATATCTGGAGTTTCTCAAGAGTTGGCCGCGAAGCAGTAACATGCGGCCCGAGCTTGTAGTTGCCGGCTAGAAAAGACACGGGGGTCGGATTTTGGTCGGCAACTACAACACACGACTCGCAGGTTACGCCATTCGGAGAACGGGGCACACCGGGTGACGTAACTTGCGGGTCGGATTACTGAGAGTTCGATCGAGTTGAATGAGACGAGAGTTCTGATTCTGATTTGTAGGATTTATACACAGCTATTGACAATTTGGCGATTTCGGAGCGGTAGCTCCCCAACGAATGTAGTTACCGGTTAAAGAAAAGGACACGGGGGTCGGATTTAGCCGGTAACTACAGCTTCGATTCGCAGGTTACGTCACACAGGGAACGGGGCACACTGTGTGGCGTAACTTGCGAATCGGTCACAAGCTCTAATTGAATCTTACCAGCCCAGGCAAGATTGAATCACCAAATGTTTAAGAGTTTCGACGGCGCGGTCCCCAAACCGCGCCTGCTACTTTAAAGGCCGACACCCTGTCAGCCTGGAGGTGGCATTGAGCCCTCGCATTTTGACCGCAGATAGATTGTCTTCTCCCGCTATAAGGACTTCTCCCACTTGAAGTCCGAGGGCTCAAAAGTTTTCCGTGCACAAGAGTGCGAGTCGGGTCCTCACCCCAGCAAAAAAAGGCTGCCATTAGTCCACGGAGACTAATGGCAGCCTAATGCTGTCTATAGCCTTTAAGAAAAACATTTTCCATTTATCATTTGATATTTGTCATTTGTCATTGAGGAAGAACGGCTTCTTCAATGACAAATGACAAATATCAAATGATAAATGGAAAATGGAAAATGGAAAATGTTTTTCTTAAAGGCTATAGACATGGGTATGTGGGTGTCGGCTCCCATCCCCAATACCCGATAACTGTCTGTGCTATACTGCCTGCCGTGACCAAGTTTCTTCATATTGCAGATATCCATCTGGGCATCCGGCGTTACCGCTCGGAAGACCGCGCGCGCGACTTCTTTCTCGCCTGGCGCGACTGCATTGAGCGTTTTGCGCTCGCTGAAAAAGTTTCGTTCGTGCTCATTGCAGGCGATCTTTTCGATGCCCGCAGGGTCGAGCCTCAGGCGATGAACCAGGCGATGTTCTGCCTCTCAAAATTGCGTCATGCCGGGATTCCCGTAGTTGTTATCGAAGGCAATCACGACTGTCACGAATCTGAGAACCGATTCAGCTGGCTGCGGAGCCTATCGCAATGGGGATTCATCAAATTGCTCGAGCCGGTTTACAGTGAAAGCGGCGTGAAGTTACTACCGTGGGACGATGAAAAATGTTCAGGTTCATTCATAGACATCGACGGCGTGCGGATCTTCGGTTCGATCTGGTATGGCTCGACGGTTAGCCAGGCGTTGCCGCCATTGATTGATGAGTTGCGCCATCATCATAGCGAAAAGCATTTCAACGTCATGATGCTGCATACGGATGTCGAGGGTCAGCTCAATCGCCCAATCCCCGCTTTGCCGGTGGTGAAGATTAACGAACTCAAGTCCTACATCAACTATCTGGCGCTTGGTCACACACACAAGAACTTCGAGATCGACGGCTGGATATACAATCCCGGCTCGCTCGAAGCCTGTAATGTTGACGAATATGCCAACGTGCGTGGCGCTTATCTGGTTGAAATCATTGAGGGCCAACACACCGCACACCTGATGCGCGATTATCATCAGCGCCCGGTGGCGCGTTTGAGTTTCGATGTGAGCAAGCACCCGACTCCTGAAGAACTGCACGCGGATTTGTTCGATCAACTTCGCCACGATCTGACTCCGCACAATCCGAATGATGCAGATTCTCCGGCCCCGGTAGTCGAGCTTTCGTTGCGCGGACATCTCGGATTCAAAAATGCGCTACTCGAGATAAATCGCATTCGTGATGAAATCAAGCAGGAGTTCAACTCACTGCTCGTTATCGTGCGGAATCAAACAGTTCCTGTCGAGTACGCAGTTGCGGCAGGGTTGAGTGAGCACGTCTCGCGCGCCGAACGCGAACGGCGCGTCATCGAAGATCTGATCTCGCGAGATACGCGCTTCCGCGAACAAGCCGTCGCGATGGCAGGATTGATTCTCGAAGCTAAACGCCTGGCCCTCAGCGATGAACTACCGGCAAAAATCGTTGAGCTGATCGAAGAGCGACTCGCTGAATCACAGACGGTACTGACGGCCGAAATGGTTTGGCATCAAGGCACGGACTGAGACGGGGAAAAGATGCTAGATGCTAGATGCTAGGTGAGTGTCCTAGCATCTAGCATCTAGCATCTAGCATCTTTTCCTGAGGAGTTTCGAAAAAATTTATCTGATTGAATCGCCCTTCTAGGAAAGATCAGGCTGGAAAATGGGGCCGACTTCGCGCACAATGACCTCCCGTTACGAGTAAGACCCCTGTTTCAATTATTTAATATCAAAGAAAGATTTTGGTGAGGCCTCCGGGTGCGGCTATGGACATATTACTCAATGGATTAGGCATTTTGATTCTGCTACAGAGTGTTTTTGCGTTTGGCGCAGTCATCCGGTTCGCACGTTATGCGTTACGCCTGCAGCCTTTGCGCCCGAACCGATATCAACCCAAGGCTGTTATCATCGTTCCGTGTAAGGATCTGGAACACGACTTTGAGGAGAACATCCGCGCACTCTTCCTTCAGGAGTACCGGGATTATGAGATCATTTTTGTGACTGAAAGCGAATCCGATCCGGCCTATGCAGCGCTATCGAAATTAATTAAACATTGTCGCCGTTCTGCCTGGATGGTTGTCGCTGGCGAAGCAAAGGGACGCGGGCAGAAGGTTCATAACCTTTGTGCGGCAATTGAGATGCTGAATTCAATCGATCGCCGAGCTGAGGTTCTGGTCTTTGCTGATTCCGATGCGCGTCCGACCCGTCAGTGGCTTGCCGAACTGGTCGCTCCGCTGGGCGATACGACAATAGGCGCGACAACAGGTTTTCGCTGGTATCTGCCGGCGCGTGCTGCGAGGTGGTTTGGCGGAAGGTTTGCCACACTCCTGCTTTCAGTCTGGAACGCCAGTGCTCTCTCTTTGCTTGGTGAGCGTTCAGGCTTTGCGTGGGGCGGTTCAATGGCGATCCGGCGCGAGAACTTTGAAAAGCTTGGCATCAGACGCCGCTGGCAGGGAGCCGTCAGTGATGACTATGTGCTGACTGCCGCAATTCACGAAGCGGGGCAGCGGATTAAGTTTATTCCACAGTGTCTGGTCGCTTCCTACGCCGACGCGACACTCAAAGAATTACTCGAGTTCACAACACGACAGATTCGCATCACACGAGTTTACTCACCGCGAGTCTGGAAAATCGCCTGCATCACACATTGTCTTTACAATTTCACATTCTGGGCCGGAATGGTCTGGCTCGTGGCCGGAAGTTACCATGGTCTGATCAATCAGACATTGGCGTTTTTACTTATCGGCATCTTTGTCCTTGGAGCGATCTCCGGATGGATCAGAGCAGGAGTGGCTGCGAACCTGCTGCGCGCCGATCGCGAGCGCGCACAGCAGATTTGGTGGGCTTACGCGCTACTGGGGCCGGCCGCGTCACTTGTCTATCTTTACAACGTAATTGCATCGACGAGAACGAGGCGTATCATCTGGCGTGGTATCGGTTATGAGATGATCTCGCCCAGCGAGACATTGATCTGGCATCGCCCCGCACAACTCGGTTCTCACGAGTCTTCATCGCGCTCAACGCGTCAGAGCAAGGCTTCTGTCCGGTCCTCTTCGCAAAAATAAGAGAGAGAAGACGAAACTTTTGATTGCGGATTGCGGATTGCGGATTGCGGATTGCGGATTTGAAGAGAACAAGTACCTGAATTGCTGAATTCTCTTCAAATCCGCAATC
>JAKEHZ010000097.1 GCA_022614735.1 Acidobacteriota bacterium
AGAAGAAGAGAGAATACGAAACAAACGAAAATAACGAAACAAACGAAAAAGCTTAAAATTTTTCGTTTGTTTCGTTATTTTCGTTTGTTTCGTATTCTCCAGATTTCACTTAACGCACCACCAATTCAGGCTCAAATGCCTGCGATTCATTCCCTGCAAGTTCACGCGCTTCCGCCTCGCGTCCGAGATCACGCGCGATCAAACGAAAACTCGTCGCCAACGCAATCACATTGTAGAGCAGTTCAAGGTCGTGCCGGCTCAAGAAATTTCCCGAAACGATAAAACCGATCAGCGCAATCTCCATCCCGTGTGAATAAGCGATGAGCGGCGAACCCGGTGCGAGGGTCTTGAGTATCTGCCTGGATTTTCGCAACCTAAAATAACTCAGACCAATCAGTCCAAGAAACAACAGCAGCGCCGGCAGCCCCGCATCGACAGCCATTTGCAAAAACGAATTGTGCGAGACACGAATAATTCGCGACTCGGTATAACGGTCATAGGCCTGCAGTATGTTGCGTGGCCCTATTCCGAAGATCGGATGCTCGTTGATGATCCGCCCGCTGGCCTCCCAGCTATCAAGGCGTAGTTGAGTCGATTCGTCATATCGAGGGGCTTTCATCGTGGTCACACGCTCGACTACTTGCTGAGGCACAATCATATAGGCCGTTAATCCAAGTACTAGAACCGCCGCAAGCGCTACCATTTTGTACTTTGATTTCAGCGCCAGGCCAATCGAAACCACAGCCAATCCCAGATAACCGCCGCGCGAAAGAGTGAAAATCACGGTGATCATCATCATCACAGACAATGCATAACAGATTAGCCTGAGCCACCGGTTCCTCTCTCCTCGGGCAACACAAAAGGCAATTGGAGCGGCCATGTTAAGCAGGAGCGCATAATCGTTATTGTCCTCGAACGCTCCCCCCGGGCCGTAAATACGATATTGACCCATCGTGAGCAAAATGCCGGCGTTCGAGCGAAAGGCCAGGAATCCAATCGAGAGAACGATACCCAGCAATAACCAGCGTACGCGTTTTTCCGAATCGACCATCGCAGTCAGCAACAGTGCAATGAGAAAAGTCTTGCTGAATTCCACAAATTTGCCCTGTGCGGCCTGCGGCGATTGAGCATAGAGAGTCGCAAGTGTGATCTGTATCCAGAGCAGGCATATTAGCCCATTAGGAATCAGCTGAGGGGCGCGGCGCGTCAACTCGAAGATGACATATCCAGCAAGGGTCGTCAGAGCAACAACGAGCGAAATCTGCACTCCCGGCATATATGCCCATTCATGCGGACGGACATAAGCCATTGAGATATAACTGACCAAGCCGGTAAAGGGCACAAAGAAGGCCAACGGAATGATCAGGAAGAGAATTGAGAGAATGAGGATCTGTCGCAATTATTTACCTCTCTTATTTACCTCTCTTGCTGAAATTCGCTGCTTGCTCTTTCATCCCGGCCCGCTTGTTAGCAACTCGCGCCATCACGAAGAGCAAATCAGAAAGCCGGTTCAGGTATCTGATCGCATTCTCGTTGATCTCGGAATTTTCGGCCAGAGCGACAACCGAACGCTCAGCACGTCGCGCAATTGTGCGAGCCAGATGCAAAGCGGCGCCGAAGGCCGTGCCTCCGGGAAGAATAAATTCGCGCAATGGCTCAAGCTCCTCGAGCAACAGATCGATCAATTGCTCCATCTCGAGAATGTGCTCATCTTCGATACGTGGGACTTGAATTGTTAATGGACTGGCCAGGTCGGCGCCAACGATAAATAACTCGTTCTGAATCTTCTCGAGCGCTTCATCTAACTCCTGATCGGCCAGTCCGGCGCGTGAAAGCCCCAACAATGAATTCAATTCGTCAACTTCGCCGTAAGCCGCAACCCGTGGATCTGCCTTACTGACGCGACTACCGTCAACCAGCGAGGTCTGCCCCGTGTCGCCGCTCTTCGTATAAACTCTGGTAATTCTCACTTTTTCTTTATCCTTGATTCTAGTCTGATCAGAACTGATAAATACAAATCCGCATACCGCTGCAACATCTGATCGAGTCTGAATTCACGCTCGACTTTATGTCGCCCTGCCATACCAAATCCGCGTGTCATCTCTTCCATTCCGTAAAACCGTGAGATCCTTTCCGCAAAATCTTCGTCGTTTCCAGGCTCGACCAGGAACCCCGTCACACCTTCCTCAACCAGTTCAGGCAACGCGCCGACGTTCGTGGCTACGACCGGCAATGACGCGCACATCGCTTCGAGCACGGTTATCGGCATTCCCTCCGATAAAGACGACAGCGCGAAGAGATTCATTGCACCCAGCAAACCTGGCACGTCGTGACGAACACCCGTGAAGACTACCGCGCTACTAAATCCCTGCTCAATAACGAAGGATTGAATTTCAACTTTTTTCTCACCGTCGCCGACCACCAATAATTTGAACCTCGGATTTCGGTGAGACCTGTAAAGCTTCGCAAATGCCCGCGCCAGCGTGATTGTGTCTTTTGTCCTATCCAGGCGCGCGACAGTTCCGATCACAAAATCATCAGCGGCAATTCCCAGCTCTTGACGAATGCCACGGCAATTAGATCTAGCAGCCTCATCGATCCGCCGCGCATCAACTCCATTTGGAATGACACGCATCCGATTAACCGGAAAGCCCGTCTCACGGCAATAGTACGCCTGCACCTCACTCGAGATGGTGAAGACGGCATCAGCCAAATGGTACAAACAACGGCGTGCTATCTTGCGTTTTAATGGTTCGCAATAAATATATGGCACGTTGCGCCCGTGCTCGCTGTGAACGAGCCGGGTACCGCGGGTCATTAACTTCGCGATGGCAGTATCGACTCCCGACCAGCTCTGCGTGTGAATGATGTCCGGGCGCTCCTGGCGAATGACACGCGCGATCTTTAGCGGCATCAGATGATCAGCCTCTGAACCCTTCCCCAAATCTATGCATCCAGCGCCTTCGCGCAGATACCGGGCCGCATCGCCTTTGCGCGAGATACAACAAACTGTCTGCTCAAATTTCGCGGGATCAAGCCCATTGACGACATCTATCACCACTCGTTCCATTCCGCCAATGCCAAGCGAATCGAGCACGTGCAGAATTTTGACCCTTTTATCCGCCATCACCCCCTGCCCGCAAATGATAAATCACACGTGAACAGAAAAACTCACAAAGCAACGGCAATCGCGTCAGGCTGCGCGTCAACCGCGCTGCAGCCGAGCCGCCGAATCCTACAATCTCGCGCCGTTCGATCTTCAATCCGACTCCGCCGCAGATCTCCTCAAAACGCGCAATGGTCAACCGGTTGAGGTCAGGCAAACGATCGAGCCATAGCCACTTGTTCGGCTTTTTATTTCCGTCTCCGTCCAGATCCCACCAACGCGGTTTGAATTGAGGCAGATCATAGATGCGCGCACAGGTATCGATCAGAACACGATCCGAAAAGAAGACGTGCGCCCACGGCAGCGGGACGAGGCTTTCAATGTGATGGCCGTAGGGGTTCAGCCATGGAACCCACCAGATGAAGATTCGCCCATCCGCTCGCAGCACGCGCCGCCATTCCGCGATGCTCTCTCGATAATCGAGGATGTGTTCCAGCACATCGAAGCATAAAATGATGTTTATCGAATCGTCAGGCAGATCGATTTTCCTCGAATCGGTCGCGACGATGAAGCGAGGTTGGGTTTTAAGCTTGCGACTTGAACAAACCTCTCTGGCCTGATCGATCAGAGCTCGGTTGAGATCAATGCTCGTGACGCTTCTGGCTCCCGCCTCAATTGATAAAAAAGTTAACGCGCCGCTGCCGCAGCCGAAGTCGAGCACATCCTGCCCCGCCAATTCAAGAGCATTGAAATGCGCGGCAAATTGCTTCTGCAGCTCACTCACTCTCCATTCGTGATAAACGTTGGCATCGAAGGTTGAGGGATTTTCGCCGGCATCTCCCGGTTGGCGAGCGAGCACCAGTCGTTTTGACAGATTGAAGCAGATGGCTTGCGACAAACTCATGACGACCTCAAAATTTTCAGCGCCATCTCCAGGCTCAGCACGCGATTCCATTGGTGATCGAATTGAAAATGGGGCGCACGCGATGAGTCGAGGAAACCGCGGAGACGACTTATCTCCAACAATTCATTCAGCCTCATTTTTTCAGGTTCGAGCAGCTCACAGACTTCGGGCTCCCTCCAGAGTTGTAATCGCAACGGTTCGACACCGGAAGCTCCCACTGCCCCCCTTCTTCCATTGAGCAGCCTGCTCTCGGCCTTTCTTGCCAAAGCTTTCAGCGCCGGCAAGAATCGCGGCCAGTTACGCCACGTCAGTGGCGTCGGTGGATAGCCGTGCTCGAGCGGATAAGCCGCAAGCTCCGGTTGCAATTCTGCCAGCATCATCCGTATAAGCAGACTGCGATAACGCCATCGCGCTTTGATTTGCAGCATCGTTTCCAATACCGATCGGAACATAAACGGAGATAGACAGGGCCAAATTTGATCGGTGCTGCTTGCGATCCGTCCCTGCCAATATTGCATGCGTAATTCCAGATAGGTGTTATCCATCTGCGCAGTATTAGGCCACCCGGCCAACCCGGCATTGGCCCGTTCGATCACCTGCGCGAAATGCTCAATGAATCCCGCATCTTTGTCCGTTATGTTTGCCTGGTTAAGCGGATAAAGCTGTGGGCTGCTCGGATCGACGACGTAGCGCCGCACCGCAATTTTTCGCTTGTCCAATGCCTCCCGCTTTCCAATGTGCGGCCACAACAACTCCCACCAGTATCCTCGCGCCAGTTCCCCGAAGGACCCATTGATACTAACCTCAAACCTCGATGACAGCTGACGATGTAAGGAGAAAATACGCGCGTAATCGACTACATCATATCCGCCATCGGTCAAACGCAAAGCTTCTTCGAGTTGACGGTGCGAAAGACGAGTTTCGTTTTCCAGATGCCAGTGCGGTATGCCGGTGAGCTTCGACAAGCCATTCGAAACCAGACAATCGGCGCTATCCGCTGACCCGGCCACCGTCGTCTCAAAATCCACGCCGGCAGTCAGGAAAGCGGCCACGATCGCTCGCGAATCGTAACCGCCGGTTAAATCGCACACCGGACGCGGAAAAACATTGGCAACCCTGCGCGCTACGCCGACCAGGTTTTCGCTCAGTTCAATGACGGCATGTGGGCCGTCAAGTTTGTCCGGATCGAGCTCCTGTATGTTCCAGTACCGACTCTCAGTCACCGGCCTGCCGCCCGTGAAGCGAGCGACGCGCGCAGGCGCAATCTTTCTCACCTCTTGAAAGAAGGTCCGATTCTCGTAAACAACGCCGGTTCGTAAGAACTCTTCGCAACCGACAACGTCGAGGGAGCACTCAGCAAGAGCTGCAAGCACGAGCGACGATGTCGAGAGTGCACTGCATCGATCGATCCTCCGGAAGAAACAGTGACGACTGCCAATCACATCGGTAATGACAATGACCTCTTGTGCTCTTGCGTCACCATAAACGATGACAAAAAAGCCTTCCAGCTCTCGCGCAATCAGCTCCGGTCCGACACTGATGATACGGGCCAGTAATCGCAATTCATCACCGGAGGCGAAGCTATCGGGGTGAAACCATGTTCCGGCGGCGAGCAACCAGCTACTGGTCTCCGGGTCTTCCGCGATTGGCGATCCCGACCCGTTCCGACGCGCAAAGGAAGCAGCTCTCACCCAGTCTCTTCGAACAAGACCGTGAGGCATTCGGCCCTTGATTCGTTCTACGTTCGCCAGGCCGACCTGAAACAACCTTTCGCATTCATCCTTTGCTTCAGAAGGCGCAACGATAACAATAAAATTTCCCAAATCTGCTTCCTCACTTCATCGCCCACTGCCTGACCAAACCGGGAGCAACATGCAGCGCAGCCTGCATCAACTTCAACTTCGCACTCTGGTAATACTTGTTTGCCTGTTCGAGTTGTGGCGCAGCCTCCTTATAATTTCGCGCTCTCATCAGATCTTTAAAGTGGGCCAGGTTGAGCTGCGCACGTATGTTGAGTAGTCGAGATTCGATCAATTCACGCTGGGCGGGCAGCGTTCTCTCCTCCGCCAAAAATTTCTCGTAAACGGAGATGGTGCAGCGCAAAATCCCGGCACTATTGTTTGAAAGCGAATTATGACGCCAACGGTATTTGACCAGTGGTTCAGTGGTGAATTTGAAACGATGGCCGCATTGCAAGATCCTCAGCCACAGATCGAAATCCTCCGCGCCTAGTCCCTGGAGGCCTTCATCGAACATCCCTACCTCATCGAGCACACTACGCCTGAAGAGAAGAGACCCGAAGATGTAACATTCGCGTTTCAAGACGCGATCGAAAGTAACCGGCTCGGAAACCGTGAACACATCCTGATACAGTCTGCCCGCATATTGCGGCGATCCCAGGAAATACGCGTTTGGAAAAACCGCGCTGATTTTCTGATCGGCCTCCAGCATCCCGACCAGCCGCTCGAGAAAACCCGGCAGCCACACATCGTCGCCGTCCAGCAAACCAAGGTATCGACCTTGCGCTCTGCGTATTCCGGCATTGCGGGCGGCCGACAGGCCGCTGTTCTTCTGTTTGAGGTAAATGATTCGGTCAAGAAACGGCGTAATCCTCGCTTCCGTGTCGTCGGTCGAACCATCATTGATTACGATCGCTGCAAAATCACGATAGGTTTGAGCAAAAATCGATTCGAGCGTTTCAGTGATGTATGGGGCGACATTGTATGCCGGAACGATGATGCTGACAGAAGGTGGGTTTGACATGTTCGATATTCCGATTAAATCTCAAGAGATTTGCTCGATAATTTGCCGCCGATGAACCCGAGCATGAACCAGAGGTTCAATTCCTGCTCGAAAGTTCCGGGCATATCACCGCGAAGCTTTGCGCTGATCATCCGCGGCACAGTTTCAATCGTCCGTCGTATGAGGAAGCGCGGCACTCCAAACCAGCGACTCACGGGTTTTGGGTGGAGAGTATCGATCAACGCCATTGAATTCCCATAAGCGCGATGCCAGCGCCGAAAATAACTCTTCGTCAGTCTCTCGCTTGGCACGAGGTGAAAGACTCTCATCCGCGGCTCGTAAACCCCGTTATATCCCCCTCTTTTAAGTCGAATAAAGAGCTCACCGTCCTCACACATCGATAACTTGCCCGCAAGCTTACCCAGTCCGGCGCGGTATCCGCCGATCTTTTCAATCACACTGCGGCGGATGGCTCCGTTGCCTCCCGAGAATCCGTGCACTGACTCATCCGTTCCGTGTGGTACTCGCTCTTCTCCGCCATGGAAGAGTGAAAGGACGCCGTGCAAACGATCGTCATACCAGTCGGGCTGTTCAATTTCCCATTCTCCTAAAACCGGTCCGGTCACATAATCGTACCCATCGATAAGAGCCTGATAGATTGCCTTGAGCCATTCTCTGCCCATCACCTGATCATCGTCACTAAAGGCTACGATATTGCCACTGGTCGCTGCGATGCCCCGGTTGACCGCGTGTGATTTTCCCTGACGAGGCTCGAAAAGATAACGCACCTTGCCTTCCGATTCTTCACTCAACCGCGCCACAACCTGCGGCGTGCCGTCCATTGAATTGTTATCGACGACGGTGATCGTGAAGCCCAATTGCTGTTCCCGATCGGCCATCAGAATGCTGCGTACTGCGCGATCCAGCAAGAGAGCTCGATTATATGTCGCGATAATAACGTCTATCGTTATGGGCGCCATCTTTCATTGACACTATTTGGCCTCGATCAGCAAAGTTCCGCGCAACACGGGCCAACGTTGCGCCAATCCGTGCCACGCGGCTTCGATGCGCGAAAGAACAGGCACATGGGAATAAGTGTCCGGTTGATCGAGGAGGTCAATCCGACAATCATTGAATCCGGCAACGTGCAAAAGCTTTTTGACCAGACCGGGCCGATTAAATCGAAAATAGGTCGGATAAACATCCTCTTCGCCGCGAGCCTCTAATCGTGAGACTATGGCTGGATGCAAACGGTTCGGCACCGAGCGGGCCGCAATCGTTACGATGTCCAGCCAGTTTGGCGTGAGCATGACCAAACGCCCTCCTCGCCGCAGCACACGCCGGATTTCAGCTAGTAATGGTCGCGGATCCTCGACATGCTCGAAGACCATATTGCTCGTTATGAGATCGAAGGCGCCATCAGCGAATGGCAGTACCGATTTATCGACTTTCAATCTCAGATGACACGCGCGGTTATCTCGCAATGCCATGAGGTCGGGATCGATGCCCACCAGCCATCGGGCGCGAGATTTCAGCTCGTCCTCCAACTCAACGTTCCCCTTCATCCACCATGGCACGAGTTGACGGCCGCAACCGACATCGAGCCAACGAGTCGGCGATTTCAAAATCTGGCCGATCCGATCGAAATAGATTCGCTGCGGATGGTGAACTCGACCATTCGCGGTTTTATCGTCCCTCGTGTGGGTTTCGCCAAGCATAAAAAGCGTGCTATTGATTTACCTGGATTGCTCAGTCTGGCGCGACCACATGACAAGTGGCGCGGCAATCAATCCGAATATTATCCCGCGAATCTGCGCTCGTCGCCGCCGGAGAATGTCGTTTGGCTCGCCATCCTTCCGAAACCAGCGGCCTGGCAATCTGGCGATCAACCAATAAACCATCCTCATTGCATATGTGTCGCCTCGCAGTGCGTGCTTCAGTAGATATGCCGAACAACCCTTTCCATAACAGTATTCCAGACGGCAAGCCTGCTCCAAATTTACACGATCGTGGTTGTGGTAAACGAGCGCATTTGGCGCGTAAAGCAATCGGTAGCCAGCCTTCAACGCGCGATAGAAGAAGTCTGTTTCGTCTCCGCCAGCGAAAAACCTTCCCGCGCCCAACCTCACGTCGAATAAGCCGATGCGATTGAAGACCTCCCGGCGAAAGGCCATATTCGCACCCATTGGGAAGGTCCATCCGTCAGGAAAGACAAAGGTCTGCCGTTCATCTGATGGTTGCTGTGAGACGCGCTGCAACCCATCATGCGCCAGCAAGACGCGACCGCCAAACAGACAGAGGCTCGGATCGCTGGTAAATTCGCGATGAATCTCATCGAGCCAGCTCTCATCTATCAGAACATCATCATCGGTAAAGACGATGATTTCACCACTTGCCTCTGCTATCGCCTTATTGCGTGCATAAGTAAGTCCCTGTCTCGATTCAGAGCAATAACGCACAATTCCGGGATGCAATGCCGCGTATCTCTCGATAACTTGTCTCGTTTCGTCGGTAGAATTGTTATCAATGACTATTACTTCGTAATGGTAATCTCCCCCGAACTGCTGTTTGAAAAAAGAATGCAGAGTCGAATCGAGCGGTTTCGCGCGATTGCGAGTGCAAATTAGCACGCTCAGTTTCATCCACAACCGCCTTTGGTGATAGTTGCCACTTTCGAAACGGCTTTTCAAAGACAGTTCTGCTCTTCCTGCTGCTTTGGCGTCTCGCTTGGCGGCAGCAGGCGCCAGCGATGCGGGGAGTAGAACATCCCGCGAACTTTCTTCCCGGGCAATACTTTGAGCAGGTACTGGCGCGGCTTCCAATCGCAAGGCATATCCTCCCCGCGCCGCTGCAGGAGGGCGCCTATCCTGAACGTGCCTGGAGCCAGCCCAAGCTCATCAACCTCAATCTCGACTATGCCGCGGCCCTGCAACAACTGGATGCGATCGCCTGTCAAAGCTGTTGTGTAATGACAATGCAACCGGTCATCGATCGAGTAAAAAAACAGTTCGAAAACCGGGTCTTCAATTGAGCGAGAAACCTGAAACTCGATCTGCGCGATCATCGGCTGTCCTGTCGCAATCGCATCGACCTTCGCGCCGACACGGTCGAGGAAGCGCACACCGAGAATCTCAGCCTCGCGATCGTTCTCATTATGAACAGCGACCCGGTGACGTTGCTCATCGACATCATGTTTGAAAAATAATGAGCTGAAATAATTACTGATTACTTGGTGCGGCTCGCCTTCCGCTTGAATAATACCTTTGTGAAGAAAAAAAACACGGCTGCACAGACGCTCGACCGCAGACATATCGTGAGAGACGAAAGCGATGGTCATCCCATTGTGGCGCAGCTCTTCAATCCGTTGCTGACATTTGCTCTGAAATGACGCGTCACCTACCGCAAGCACTTCGTCAATCAACAAAACATGAGGATTGATGTGAGCGGCCACGGCAAAACCCAATCGCACATACATCCCCGATGAGTAACGTTTGACCGGAGTGTCGATGAAGCGTTCTAACTCGGCGAAATCGACGATGCGGTCGAACTTGGCTCGCACCTCGGAACGTTTCATCCCCATGATCGAGCCATAAAGAAATATGTTCTCGCGACCAGTCAACTCGGGATGGAAGCCGGCGCCAACCTCTATTAATGAAGCGACCGAACCACGCACAGTGATCTTGCCAAGGGTCGGATAGATGATCCGCGCGAGCAATTTAAGAATAGTGCTTTTACCCGAACCATTCGGACCGATAAAACCCACGGTCTCGCCCCGCTCAACTTCAAAGCTGACGTCACGCAACGCGTAGAAGTCTTCTTTCTCTCGTGATGCACTGCGCGCAAACAGCCGATGCCCTGCGCGTGCCAACTCCTCGCGTATCGACTTCGCGCCGAGCCGGCTGATACGGTAACGTTTTGAAACTTGGTCGACGGTGATGATCTTCATTTGTCGGTTGTCGGTAATCGGGAGTCGGTAGCCGGTTGCCGGTAGTCGGTTGTCGGTTCGCAAGTACCAACTGCGAAATGCGAACCGACAACCGGCTACCGACTACCGGCTACCGGCTACCGGCTAAATAATATCCGCAAAGTCTCGCTCAAGATGCTTGAAATATATATATCCCATCCATACCACCAGACCCGACACCAGGGCAGCTAATGCCAGATAGGGGAGTTGCGGAGGTAAACCTTGAACAACCGCGCGACGATAGCCGTCGATGATCACGGCCATCGGGTTGAGCGCCAGATACCACACACGCCAACGCGCGGGCACGACCGACACCGGATAAAGTATCGGCGTTACGAACATCCAGATTTGAATTAGCAGCGGCAGCATGTGCCGCACATCTCGATAGAGCACTGTGAATGCGGAGAGCAATAGGCAGATGCCCACCGTGTACGCAATTTGTATGGTCGCGAGCGGCAGGACATACAAAATATTCCAGGTCAATGTGACGCGATAAAAGACCAGCATCAGGACAAATATTCCCGAGGCAATTACAAAATCCAGAAAGGCCGCAAGAATCGATGCCAACGGCACAATTTCGCGTGGGAAGTAAATTTTCGTAATGATGTGTGAATTATTAATGAGGCTTGGGATAGCAAAAGTTAGCGAAGTCGAAAAGAACGTCCACGGCAATAATGCCGCGTATGAAAAGAGCGGATAAGGAATCCCATCGCTCTGCATCCGCGCAAACCACGAAAAGAAAACGGTAAAGACAACCATCAGCGAAAACGGCTGCAGGACGGCCCACAGTGCTCCGAACATGCTCTGCTTGTAACGCACTTTGATTTCGCGCTGAGTTATCAGCCAGAGCAGCTCACGGTGGCGAAGCAACTCGCGCGCATGCGCGAACAGGCTGTCGTTCCACTCGATGGTTTTTTCAAGAGCCGGCTCAGGCCCGGGCAGGGCAAGCTCCTCTGCCAGTTGTTCGGTTTTTTTGACCAGTCTCAGAGACATCTTTCATTAAATCATTACCGCAAGCGGTAGCGACTTATTCCTTTTGTTTTGTATCTTCCAGAACTCCGCTATAAATATTCAGATAAAGTTCAACAATTTTTTTCCAATCGCGCTCACGCATGACAAACTCTCGGGCATTTTGCCCGATCTGACTGCGCATAGCGGAATCGCCAACAAGTTTCACCAGTGACCCTGCGAGCGCCTCTGCGCTCTGAGCAACAACTAAAAACCCATTCACGCCATTCTTGACCAGCTCGCGAATCCCACCCGTATCGCTTCCCACGACCACCCTCCCCATCGCCATCGCTTCAAGCGGTTTGAGCGGTGTCGTCAACTCCGTCAATCTCGATTTCACTCGCGGATAGACCAGGATGTCCGTCACTGAATAGTAACGACGCACTTCATTGTGCGCCACCTGGCCCGTGAAAATGAAATGATCGCGCAGGTCTTCAGAAATACGAGCCTGTAAACCCTCTCCGGCCTCGCCTTCTCCCGCAAGCAACAGCTTCACATCGCGTCGCTCCCTGAGCAATAACGACATCGCATCAACTAAAAATTCCAGGCCTTCGTAAAAGTAGAGCGACCCGATAAATCCGATGACCGTTTTGCCCGCGAGCCCGTGTTTAGCGATCAAATCCAGATCCGGTTCGCGCGGTTGAAAATAATCCGTGTCGACGCCGTTCGGCACTTCAAAAATTTTACTCTCTTCAATGCCGCGACCGATCAGGTCATTGCGCAGAGCCGCGCTGATGGTTACAACACGAGGGGCCTTTTCCAGAGCCGATTGCTCCAGCCTTTGCGACATTTTGTAACGCAGCGAGTTGTGCCGAATCTTGCCGCGACCGACTGCTGCATCTTCATCGTAATAGCGTAATTCATAAATCCACGGCAGCCCCAGATGATCCGAGGCTCGCGCAGCCGCGAGCCCATTGAGAGATGGAGAATGAGAGTGGATGATCTCTACTTTCAACTTCTCAGCCAGCCTCGTGATCTCTCTCGTCAGAACAGCGACACAGGCCATCTGCCTGATCATCGGCACTGACTGCAGTTTCGACGAAGAGATAGAAGGCCAACGCACGCGATAAAAATCAATCTCGTCGATCGTCTCGTGTTCACTCTTGAAATCCTCGTGCTTCGGCGATGTCACGACGACCGGCTTAATGCCTAATCGCTTCTGTGCGCGAATGATGTAATCGCTGCGAAAACTATAACCACTGAAATACGGCAGCGAATGATCGAGAACGTGAAGTACCTTCATAGATTGCCAACTGCGGATTTAGAAGAGAGAGCGGGGGAGCGGGAGAGCGGGAGAGCGGGAGATTAAGAAGATTCCGTCAGTTCCCCCGCTCTCCCGCTCTCCCGCTCCCCCGCTCTCTCTTCTAAATCCGCATTCAGTAGTGCTTCAACAATGCGCTCGGCTGCGCGTCCATCCCACAGCTCCGGCACTCGCGTTTGAGCGGGGCGACTATCGCGCAAAACTTCTGTAGCCGCTTCGATGATTCGCGCCGGATCGCGCCCGGTGACCTTGTTCGTGCCCTGTTCGACAGTGATCGGGCGTTCAGTATTATCTCGCAGAGTCAGGCATTGAACAGCGAGCGCGGTCGTCTCTTCCTGTAGTCCGCCTGAATCTGTCATCACCAGGCGCGCATTGCTCCAGAGATGCAGAAAATCCAGATAACCCATCGGTTCTAAAATCATCAAGCCCCTCGGCTGCTCGATCCCGAACTCGCGCAATCGCAATTGCGTGCGTGGATGCGCAGGGAAGACTATCGGCAACCGAGACGCGATCTCGCCGAGTGCGCTGAAAATCCCGCGGAGCGTTGCGGCCGCATCAACATTCGCAGGGCGATGAAGGGTCAACACGGCGAATTGGCGCGGCTGCAGATTCAATACCTCAAGAATGTCTGATTTCTTTGCCGCTTCTAAACTTCGGAACAACGTGTCGATCATCACGTTACCGACACGCACAATCCTCTCCGGTCTGATGCCTTCACAGAGTAGATTCGCATCGGCATCTCTGCTCGGTGTGAGCAGCAGATCCGCAATCTGATCTGTCAGCACGCGATTTATCTCTTCCGGCATCGTCCGATCGAAACTGCGCAAGCCTGCTTCGACGTGCGCGACCCGGATGCCGAGTTTGCTTGCGACCAATGCGCAGGCAAGCGTCGAATTGACATCTCCAACGACGACAACCCAATCAGGTCTTTGCTCGAGCAAGACCGGCTCGAAAGCAAGCATCACACGCGCAGTCTGTTCCGCATGTGTGCCTGAGCCGACGCCCAGATCGACGTCGGGTAGAGGTAGATCCAAATCGCGGAAGAATGCCAGGGACATTGTTTCGTCATAATGTTGCCCTGTGTGAATGAGCGACTGTGACATTCTGCCCGCGCGCCGCTTGATGTCGGCGATGATCGGAGCCATCTTCATGAAGTTCGGGCGCGCGCCTACAACGTTGAGGATCTTGATCATTGAAACAGTCAAAAACCCTTCCGAGCAATCGCTCTTGGATTTGCACCTGTCTTCCCCGAATGTCCGAAAGCGACAGATTCCACTAATTCGATCAACCTCTTCAGCAAGGGCTCCCAGTTATGCTCGGCTTCGACGTAGCGAAGCGCTTGAGAGGCTAATTCTGCGCGAAGTGGTTCTTCCCGGATAATTCTGAGTATCGCCTCAGCAAAATCTTGCCCTCTCCGTGCCAGGAGCATTTCCTTACCATCTTCGACCTGCAAACCCGCCACTGCTTCAGGCGTGGCGACGATCGCTTTGCCCGCGGCCATCGCTTGCAACACCTTATTCTGAACGCCCCGCGCGATCCGAAGTGGGATCACACAGACTGTCGCTTCACGAAGAAAGGGGCGCACATCATCGACAAAGCCAGTGACGGTCACACCATTGCGTTCGCCGAGCTTTATCACTTCACGGGCCGGATTGCTGCCAATAATGAAGAATTCTGCCTGCGGCTCACGTTCGCGTATCAAGGGGAAGACCTCTTCGACAAACCAGCACACACCCTCGATATTGGCGTAGTAATCCATCGCGCCGATGAAGACCAATCGAGGGATTGATGAGATGACCGTTCCGTCGCCAGTCTGAAAGTAATCTGAATCGACGCCGTTTGTGATCACGCGCAAGCGCGCGCGTCTGGTGAATTCATCAAGCTCATCCAGGAGAGACGCTTCGCGCTGTGTCGTCAGGATCGTATAGGCAAAGCGCCGAACTATCTCCTGTTCGTATCGATGCAGCCGCTTCCATTCAAGTTCGTAGAGCCACGATTTCGGCGGTTGTTTGTATCGCGCATAATCGCGCCACTTCTCCGAGTCCACATCAACCAGATCAACGATTGTCCTGCTCGAAAATCCGCGCGGCACATACTGAGCCATGGTGGACGAATAGACGAAAACGGCATCGAAATCGTGCTGAGCGATTGATTGCTCCACAAGACGCTGCATCTTTCGCGAGGCGAAATAACCCAGCGAGAGGGGCCGCCGGGTGATCAGATTCGAGATTGCGCGTAGTTTTGCCGTGTGGCGATGCAGAGCAACGACCTGCACTGAAGCGCATAACAGTTCCAGGTGAGCCTGATAATTCAGATCGTGCTGATCATCGGCAAAGGCCAGGAGATGTACTTCATGCCCGCGTTCAATGAAGCCCATCATTTCATTGTACGAGCGAATCTTGTCGCCTTTGGTAGGCGGATAAGGTATTCGGTGAGCCAGAAATAACAGCTTCATCCTATGGCAAGTTCCTCACAATCTTCGGCCCAATCAATTTCGTCACACCCAGTGGTAAGCGTTTCCAAGCCTCAATCATCAACTTGAATTTCGGATTTGTCGGGTTGAGATTCGGCATCTCTCCTGTTCGCACGAGAAAATATTTGTATGGCAGCGATCGCTCAGTCATTCCCCAACCACGTTTGAATTCATAAGCGCCAGTGCCGCGTTTGCTTCGACCGAAATCAAAAACCCGATAACCACGTGTGGCCGCGCTCCGCATCAACTCCCAGTACATATAATTGTTGACACCGGTGCGGTAAAACTCAGGATATGCGCCGCCAAAGTAGGGCAGGACAGTATCGCGAAAATAGAAACTCATCACTCCTCCCGCAATGCGTTTGGCTTGTCGAATGACGAGAATATCACACTCATTCGGGAACCTGCGCAGGAACTCGGCAAAGAGCCGCTTCGGATAAACTGGCGTACCAAGGTTGCGCACGCTCACAGCATAAACATCATAAAAATCGTCGAGTAATTCTTCACGCCCGAACTCGGAGGATAGGCCGTGCTTCGCTCCCTGTCGAATCATCCGGCGGATATCGCGCGGGAAGCTTTTCATCAAACTTTCCTGACCCTCTTCATCGGAATCGATCGGATGCTCGAAAGTGACGTAGAGATCACGACGACGGAATTTCTCATCCGGCAGCTTATCTTCCGTCAATCCCGTATCACGCAGTTCCAGATAATCAACATCCAATTCCAATGCTAGTTCTTGTGCCGCCAAGACCAATGCCCGAGAAATCCCGGCATCGTCCGCCACTGCGCCTCCGTAAACGGCGTTCGGTGTCGAAACCAACATTGAGCCAAACCAGCGGCTTTTGACGTGAAAAAGCGGAAGCACTCCGATGATCTCTTCCTTACGCTCGGCGAAGAGGGATAATGACCGGTAATGCCAGGTCCTTTCAACAACATCCATCCACCCGCTCTGATGACAAAAAGTGGCCGCCGGAGCACGCTTAACATATCGATCCCATCGCGCAGCATCTGCTTCTGAATAATAATTGATAGTTATCGGTGAATGCTTCACAACTTCAGAGCGCGCATCCGGCGTTCCCGAGATTTGGACCGGATAGGCATTCATGTGAATGTTTCGGATTGATGATCTGGTTTAAATGTTTAAATATGAGGGCGGCGAAGAATTCGGGTAAGTTCTTTGCAGTAACTCCCTCTCGATTCAACTCAGTCCATTTGCGCATAAACCGGAGCAGAGTTGACCAACTCCGTTTCGGTTACATGCCCAGCATCATCACCAAGACGTAAAACCTCGCGCACTGGCGCAAAGCAAAAATCTTCCAGCAGTCTTTCCAGTCGAGGTCTGGTTCGATGAAGATTTGTCCGGTGGCGCCAGATGTTAAGCCGCGTTCCCGGAATGACCGGCTGATCGGGATCAACCTCCCAGACGTGAACCATGAAGATTGCCGACTGACCTTCGCGACGATTGATACGCCGCAATCCCCAGCGAAAAACCGGATAGGGCATCAGACGAAAATAACCCCCACCGGCAATTGGCAGGTTCTGTTTGAAGATCTGAACGGTTGAAGGAGGAAATTCTACGATGTCACCCGCCTGACAGCGGATCACATAAGGGAAACGTTTAGCGTTGGGGATTCCGTAACGATCGTGGAGAATGGGAAAGATCGAAGAATCGTAACGGAAGCCTTCCTCGATCAGAATCTCGAGCGCCCAGAGCGTTCGCGATGTTATCGAATAGGTCGGCGCGCGATACCCTTCCACCTCTTTCCCAGTTATGTCCTCAAGCAATGACTTGGCCCGCCGCACATCGTCGCGGAACTCTTCTCGGCTCTGATTGCATATCAGCTGGTGGTGATAACTGTGACAGGCGATCTCGTGTCCGGCCTGTGCGATCCGATGCACAACTTTCGGATGATGTTCCGCGACCCAACCTAAAATAAAGAATGTGCCGCGGACTTTGTGATTTTCAAACACGTCGAGCAAGCGATCTGTGTTTCGCTCAATCCTCGATTCCCACTGCGTCCATTCTTTGCGTGAGACAACGCCGGTAAAAGCTTCAACTTGATAATAATCTTCCACATCTACTGTCAGCGCGTTGACTGTAACCTTATCAACCTTCATCATCGTTTGACCCACGGCTTTTTTAATTAGTTTAGTTTATTTTTACGGAGCAAACGGCCAATAAATCTCAGCCGAGACGCCCGTATGCGGATCGAAATTAACTTTTCAATGCAACAATCAGTAATAGCCTGACATATCGTGGGAGCTTTAATGCCGCTCAACCTTAAAATCCCACAAGCAATTTCTCGTTCATCGATCGACAGAGTGTTCTATCACGATTCTCGAAACGCAATTGCTGGATCTATATTAGGGTTGAGGGAAGAGGAAGGGATAACCCCAAGTTTCAAGATCTCAAACTGTCTATTCCAGCCGGATATTCGATAATAGCCTTTTTGGGTGAGATCGATCAAGCGTAAATTGGCGGATTGCGGATTTGATGTACAGCAACCTTTCCAGGTTGCTGTTGACTCGTCAATGGTCACATCAGCGAGTCAACAGCCACCTGGAAAGGTTGCTGTAGATCAATCATCAATCTGCAATCCGCAATCCGCAATTCGCAATCCGCAGCGAGTTATAAGAGTATTGCAGCCAGGTGAGCTTCGAATCGAACTCGAGGTGGGGGGGATCCTTTTCGGTCAATGACAAGCGCCATCGCAATTGCTCATCGAGCTCCTCAGCAAAGTGGCGCAACTGTTCGGGCACGATTTCCAGTTTTCGCATCTCGGCCTCCAGTTTACGGCGGTAATCGCTTACTGACGAATCGGAGATTCCGACCATTTCGGCGATCTCCAGCTGTGAGGGCTCGACAGGATCGAAGTAACAGTGCCAAAGCACGCGCCACAAGCGCTCGGTGCGGCGAGCATTCGAGCGCACAAGCAGACTGAGGTGATCAAGAAAATATGCGGCTGCGAGGCGAGCCTGCTCTTCCTGCTCATCGCGCAGGGCAATCAGCTCAGGGCTCGCCTCAGATGAGGCGATTGAATCGTGATAACTGCGTCCCTGACGCTCCTCGTTTACTTCGTCTTCGAGAGCAGTCATTACGGGATCGTAGACCGGGAGTTTGCTGAGCGCGAGCTGGCGCAATACTCGCAGCGACGCGGGTGAATCGATCGCATCAAAAATTTCAATCATCAGTTCGGTCAGTTCCTGACTACTGATGATGACTTGCGCTTCGCCAGTGCAACCTGCGCGCCTGCGGTCCCGCATTCGCATCGATATGCCGGCAATCAGGTCACTGAAGGTGCCGCTATCTTTGACCACTTTTTGATCATTCCATTTGCGGAGCCCGTAGATTGCCTCTGCTGCCTGCCGGTAACGCGCCGTTTGGCCCTCGCGTTGCCTGAACCTGCGAAAATGCGGATCATTTTCGAGCACCCCGCTGACACGACGCACAATGCGGTAGTTCTCGGGACGACGACGCCTCAGGCTGCCAATTAATAGATTGGTCAACTCGATCTGGAAGATTTCTCTTTCAATCTCTGTGTCGGTCATCTGTGAATCGAGGTAGTGATTGAAGCGCCCCTTTTGCAGCAGCAGAAGATAAAGCTCTTGTGTCAGATCCTGGAGTGAGAAGAGGTGCGTGGAATTAGCTGAAGACTGCTGACTGCTGAGAGCCGAGCGCACTAATGGATGCACTGTGACAAGCCGATGAAGCGCTCGCCAGAGCGCATGAGCATCACAATTTTCAATTCTTGTCTTCCATAATGAAATTTGGGAAGACGCGCATGAGGATACCTTCGCCAACAGTCGCGGCGACTTGGGAGATGGAGCTTTCATTATCAATCCTGAGCGGTTGCAGACCAGTGAGGGGTCTGGACGCCTCTGCGGCATCAAGTGTGTGTAGTTTCAATCCAGTCTAACAGTTCATCTAATTAATGAATGAAGCCGGGTACTGGAATAATATAGATAAAAAAATTCTTTCTCTAATTTTTGATCCTGAATCTTTGGATTCTGAATCAGGGGTCTTAGATCTGGATGATCTGGATGATCTGGAATCTTGGAATATCAGGCTCGGGGTCTTAGATGCATTGTTGTGGGGTACAGCATCAAGGCCACTTAAGACCTTCACTCTCATCTTATCAAGAGCAATCAGGGTTCACCGGCGCATTATAGTCACAACTCGATTGACTGGCTAGTGCTTTTTTTGACATGAAGAGATTTTGATTGCGGATTGCGGATTAATGTACAGCAACCCTTCCAGGTTGCTGTTGACTCGCTGATGTGACCATTAACGAAACAACAGCAACCTGGAAAGGTTGCTGTACAT
>JAKEHZ010000098.1 GCA_022614735.1 Acidobacteriota bacterium
AACTACGAACTACGAACTACGAACTACGAACTACGAACTACGAACTACGAACTACGAACTACGAACTACGAACTGCGAACTACCGATGATTCTCGTAATCGACAACTACGACTCGTTTACTTATAACCTCGTGCAGCATCTGGGCGAGCTCGGCGCAGAGTTAAAAGTCGTGCGCAACGATCAGATCACGATCGAAGAGATTGAAAAACTCGCGCCCGATCGTTTAGTGCTTTCACCGGGGCCGTGCGACCCCGATCATGCAGGAATCACGCTTGCTGTGGTTCGCCATTTCGCAGGCAAGATTCCCCTGCTCGGCGTCTGTCTCGGACACCAGGCGATCGGACAGGCGTTTGGGGGAAATGTCGTGCCGGCGCCTTATCTCATGCACGGTAAGACAAGTCAGATATTGCACGATGGCCGCACGGTCTTCGAGGGCATCGAAAATCCCCTCACTGCTACCAGGTATCACTCGCTGATCGTCGATCGTGCCAGCGTGCCGCCCGTCCTGGAAATATCTGCGACGACTTCTGATGGCCTGGTCATGGGCTTGCGCCATCGCGAATTCGTCTGCGAAGGTGTTCAGTTCCATCCTGAATCGATAATGACCATTGTGGGAAAGCAGTTGCTCCGAAATTTCCTCAACATGAATTGATGCTCACTTCGCTACTCAATAAAATCATAGCGCGCCAAAACCTGACACAGTCTGAAGCCGCATCGCTGCTTGATGCAATGCTCGCTGACGACGTCACCGATGCCCGGATCGCGGCTGCGCTGGTCGCGCTCGCGGCAAAGGGCGAGACCGAGGAAGAGCTGGCCGGGTTTGCTGAAACAATGCGAGCTCGGTGCGCTCGCATTGCGACAAAGCACACGTGTTTCGTTGATACCTGCGGCACGGGGGGGAGCCTGGCGAAGACTTTCAACGTCTCAACTGCGGCCGCATTCGTAGTCGCTGCAGCCGGTGTGCCCGTAGCCAAGCACGGAAACGTCGGAGTGACGACTAAAGCAGGAAGCGCCGATGTCTTGCGCGCGCTTGGTGTGAAAGTTGATTTACAACCAGAGCGCGTGGGAGAAATATTTGATGAGATCGGGATTTGTTTTATGTTTGCGCCCCTTCATCACGCAGCCACGAAGCGGGTTGCACTGGTTCGCCGTGATCTCGGTGTGCGAACCATCTTTAATTTGCTAGGCCCTCTGACCAACCCGGCCGGCGCGCCATTCCAGGTCATCGGCGTGTCTCATGAAACAGCGTGCGAAAAGGTAGCAAAGGCTCTGGCAAGATTAGGAACAAAACGTGCTTGGATCGTTCGCGGCGAAGATGGTCTCGATGAGATAACCTTATATGTTCAAACAATCGTCCACGAGGTTTCAGCGGATGGTGTCAAGCGGTTTGAGATAGCTCCTGAAGAATTCGGATTGCAGCGTAGACCGCTTGATAGGCTGAGAGGTCATTCTGCGGAGGAGAATGCGAAGCTTATTCGTGAAGTCTTGGCAGGAGAACGACATGATGCGGCGCGCGATCTTATTTTGTTAAACGCCGCGGCGTCCCTCAACCTGGCGGGGAATGGAGCGACGTTTATTGATTCAATTCATTCGGCAAAAATGGTAATTGATAATGGCGCAGCGCTGGATAAACTCGAGGCGCTGCGACGATTGAGCAATTTATGAATGACATTCTAAAACAAATCATCGACCGAAAGCGCGAAAGAATAGCTGAGGCAAAAAAACAGATGCCGTTTGCCGAGCTACTTTCTACAATGCGGACCAGCATGGGCGGTGGCCGTTTCATCAAGCCTTTGCTGGGTGACGGCATCAACATCATCGCCGAGATCAAGCGGCGTTCGCCTGCAAAAGGCATCATTCGCGAAAACTTCGATCCGGTGAGCATCGCGCAGAACTACACGGCGAACGGCGCGGCGGCAATTTCGGTTTTGACTGAAGAAGATTTCTTTGACGGCTCCCTCGATTACTTGCGCGCTGTTTACGAGGTGACAGACCGTGCGCTGTTGCAAAAAGATTTCATCATTGATGAATACCAGGTTTATGAAGCAGCTCATGCGGGCGCGGATGCAATCTTGCTTATTGCTTCGATATTGGAGGGCGTTCAAATCGATGACCTATTGCAGACGGCCTATAGTGTCGGGCTTGACGCGCTCGTTGAAGTTCACAACCGCGAAGAGATAGAGAAGATCCGGCAGTACGACGTCCGTCTGATCGGAGTCAACAATCGTGATCTGAACACGTTCGAGACCAACCTCGACATCTCGCTAGAACTTGCTGCTGAATTGCCGAAATCGGTTACACTTGTTAGTGAAAGCGGTATTCGCACACGTGAAGATATCGAGCGGTTGCGGGCCGCGGGCTTCAACGCTTTTCTGATCGGTGAGGAGTTGTTGCGCGCGGATGATGAGGGGAAAGCCCTGCGGAATCTGGTCGGCGGTAATTAAACATTTTTACAGAATACGAAACAAACGAAAAAAGAGACAAGTTTCATATTCCGTCTAACAGTTTCAACACAAAGGGTCAAAGGGTCAAAGGGTCAAAGAAGAAAAAAACCATTCCTTATCCCCCTTTGACCCTTTGACCCTTTGACCCTTTGTGTTGAAACTGTCTTTCTTCCTGTGGTCAAGTTAAAAGTTTGCGGCATTACTTCGCTTGATGATGCGCAGACAGCGATTCAGTGCGGCGCTGAATATCTGGGCTTCAACTTTTATCCCAAAAGCCCTCGTTACATTTTGTCCGCGTCAGCACGAGCCATCATTGAGCGATTACCCGAAGAGATTATTACTGTAGGCGTCTTCGTCAATCAACCGCACCCCGAAGACGTGATTGAGCTCTTGCAAACGAGCGGGACCAGGATGGCCCAGCTGCACGGCGATGAAGATGAAGACTATTGTGCGCGGATCGGTGCTGATCGCGTGATCAAAGCTGTGAGAGTGGCTGATGATTTCGAGATCCGTCGTCTGTCGGACTATCCGGCGGCGGCAATCCTGCTCGACGCTTTTGACGCGAAACTCTACGGTGGAACGGGGAAGACGGCAAATTGGGAGATTGCCCGGGAAGCTGCGAGGCTGACCAAAATTTTTCTCGCCGGTGGATTGTCGCCCGACAATATCACTGAAGCTATTCGCGCAGTCGAACCATTTGCTGTTGATGTTAATAGCGGTGTCGAGAGCGCCCCGGGACGCAAAGATGCAAACAAGCTTCGGAATTTGAGAGAGGAGATGGAAAAGCTTTGAGGGATTTTACCGCTTTACCAGATGGGGGAGGGCATTTCGGCCTTTACGGCGGCAGTTTTGTACCGGAGACATTGATGCATCCTCTGGAAGAACTCAGAGATGCCTATGCCGAGGCTCGAGCTGATGATTCATTTCAGCGCGAGTTTGAAACACTGCTGCGTGAATATGTGGGCCGCCCGACGCCGGTCACTTTCGCCGAAAGATTGACCAGGTATTTGGGTGGTGCACAGGTCTACCTCAAACGCGAAGACCTTAATCACACAGGTGCGCACAAGATCAACAATGCTCTGGGTCAGATCCTGCTCGCCAGGCGCATGGGCAAACGCCGAATCATCGCTGAAACCGGCGCGGGACAGCACGGCGTGGCAACTGCTACTGTCTGCGCGATGACCGGAATGCAGTGCGTCGTCTACATGGGCACTGAAGATATGCGCCGGCAGGCATTGAATGTCTTTCGCATGCGGTTGCTCGGTGCAGATGTCGTTGGCGTTGAGGCGGGCAGCAGAACGCTCAAAGACGCGATCAATGAAGCGCTCCGCGATTGGGTGACGAATGTCACCGACACGCATTATCTGCTCGGTTCAGTGCTCGGCCCACATCCATACCCGATGATGGTGCGCGATTTTCAAAGCGTGATCGGGCACGAAGCGCGCGCACAAATGATCGAACGCTGCGACCGTTTGCCCGATTACCTTATTGCCTGTGTCGGTGGCGGAAGTAATGCGATGGGCCTGTTCTATGCTTTCTTGAATGACGCCAATGTGAAGATGATCGGCGTCGAGGCCGGTGGTCGGGGTCTCTCACTTGGGGAGCATGCGGCGAGATTCCTCGATGAAGGCGGCGGAAGCATCGGCGTGTTGCAGGGCACACGCAGCTACGTTTTGCAGGATGATCGCGGCCAGATCGCGTTGACACATTCGATCTCCGCGGGGCTCGATTATCCGAGCGTCGGCCCCGAGCACGCTCATCTGCATGATCGAGGACGCGTTGAATACGTCTCAGCGAGCGACCAGGAAGCGCTCGCGGCATTTCAATTGCTAACACGGCTTGAAGGCATCATTCCCGCGCTCGAATCGGCTCATGCCATCGCGCACCTGGCGAAGCTTGCGCCGCATCTATCGAAAGATGAAATCATTCTGGTCAACCTCTCAGGTCGGGGTGATAAAGATGTCAACACAGTGGCTGAGCTCTTCAGCAGAGAACCAATTGGAGCCAAAAACTGACCCCTGTTCCCTGATGACTGATCCCTGAATTATTTATCTATATTCAGATCGTCATGGGGATATAAAAGTAATCAGGGGTCAGTCGACAGGGGAGAGGGGGCAGCTATGACTCGAATTACCAGGAAGTTTGAGCTGTTGAGACATGAAGCTCGCAAAGCCTTCATCCCCTATATCACTGCGGGCGATCCTGATCTGAAAACGACCGAAGACTTGATCCTCGCGCTCGATGAGGCTGGCGCAGATGTTATCGAGTTGGGAGTGCCTTTCTCTGATCCGATGGCCGATGGGCCGGTCATCCAACGCGCTTCGGAACGAGCGCTGAAAAACCGGATTGGCGTTGCGGATATTTTGCCCATCGTCGAACGTGTGCGGAGAAGTAGTGATGTGCCGATCCTGCTTTTCAGTTACTTCAATCCATTACTCCAATTCGCCCGTGAAGATCTTGGGTTGAGATTGAAAGAGGTCGGTGTCGACGGTGTATTGGTCACAGATTTGATTCCTGAAGAAGCGACCGATTTCGTTGCCGAGATCCGGCAGGCGGGGCTGGATACAGTCTTTCTCGTCGCGCCCACTTCGACTGATGATCGGATCAAACTCATCGCTGAATATTCGAGCGGGTTTATCTATCTCGTCGCGCGCACGGGAGTGACGGGTTTGCGTGAAAACATTTCTGCGGAAGTCCGTTCGATTGTCGAACGAGTGCGGCGTTATTCGCCGTTGCCGATTGCCGTTGGATTCGGAATTTCAAAACCCGAGCATATCCGTGAGGTCTGGAGTTATGCCGATGGGGCGGTAGTTGGCAGCCGGTTGGTGCTGGAGATTGAGAAAAATCTGGGTTCGCCGTTGTTGGTTGAAAGTGTGGCGCGGCTTGCGCGGGAGTTGATCGAGAGATAATACATTTATATGAGCGAAGAAAAGAGCGGCGAGATAACAATGGAAGACTGGCGGCGAAGGATTGACGAGATTGATCTTCAGCTGGTCAAGCTCTTCAACGAGCGGACGAAGTGTGCCATTGAGATCGGACACATCAAAAAACGGCTTGGCCTGGAGATCTACTCACCGAAGCGCGAAGGCCAGGTCATCGCCAATGTGACAACCGCTAACTCAGGTCCCCTCGATGCAGAGGCGATTCGGCGCCTGTTCGAACGCGTCATTGACGAAGCGCGGCGGATCGAGAGGATTGAGGCAGAAAGGGGCGAGGAGTCCTGATTTTATGATTATTGTGATGGAAGAGAACGCGAGCGAAGAGCAGGTTGTCAAGGTCGTCGATCGCCTTGTCAATCTGGGTTTTGACATTCATCGCTCGACAGGTGCGCGTTACACGATTCTCGGCGCGGTTGGGTCGCGCCTGGCTGACATCCGCTCGTTGGAATTACTCGATGGGGTGCAGAAGGTCGTGCGGGTGAGCAGCCCGTACAAACTTGCAGCGCGCTCCTTCAAACCGGAAGGGACCAGGATCAGGGTCAAAGATGTCGTGATCGGCGGCGATCAAGTGGTCCTGATGGCTGGCCCGGGAGTCATCGAGAGCCGCGAGCAGATCGAAGTGATTGCTGATGCGCTGGCAAAGAAAGGCGTGCGGGCGCTGTGCGGAAGCGCGTTCAGATCGAGCAGTGACCCTTTCGGGTTTCAAGGACTGGCCGAAGAAGGATTGAAGATTTTGCGCGAGATGACTGACCGGCACATGATGCTCGCCGTCTCGGAAGTCACTGATGTTGCCCAGCTCAATTTGTTCGTCAAGTTTGTTGACATCATTCAAGTAGGCGCGCGCAACGTGCAGAACTTCGCCTTGCTCAAAGAACTCGCAAAGCTCAACAAGCCCGTTATCCTCACACGCGGCGTGTCATCGACAATAGAAGAGACACTGATGTCGGCGGATTACCTGATGATAAGCGGCAACCATCAGGTCATTATCTGCGAAAGCGGTATCAGGACGTTTGAAACTTATACCAGCCTCACGCTCGATGTCTCTTCGATTCCCATCATTAAAAAGCTCTCGCATCTACCGGTCATTGCCGATCCGAGCCGTGGGACAGGTCGCCGCGATAAGGTTCCACCGATGGCCCGCGCTGTCGTTGCGGCAGGAGCAGACGGATTGCTCATTGAAGTTCATCACGATCCCGAGCATGCGCTTTGCGATGCCGCGCAATCGCTCACGCTCGAACAGTTCGATAAACTGGCGGGTCAATTGCGTGTTACCGCTTCCGCGGTTGAGAGAAAGTTGTGAGCGGTATGAACGAACTCAAACAGATCTGCATCGTCGGGTGTGGCTTGATCGGCGGTTCGTTCGCGCTTGCGCTTCGTCGCGCGGGATTTACCGGAAAGATCACTGCTTGCGGCGGCGCCCGCAGTCCAAAAATTGCAGTTGAGCGAGGAGTGGTCGATGCAGTCGAAGAGGGTTTTGACCGTGGCGAAATGTTGGAAGCCGATTTGATCTATCTCGCCGCGCCGATCGGGGGAATTATTGATTTTCTTCGGACAAGGTCCTCACAGATCAAAAAAGGCGCATTGGTGACAGATGCCGGCAGTACGAAGGTGGAAATCTGCCGTGCTGCGCGTGAATCGTTACCGGGAGGCATTTATTTCATCGGCGGCCACCCGATGGCTGGTAGTGAACAGGCGGGTGTCGAATACGCGCGCGCAGATCTGTTTGATCGAGCAAGCTACGCGCTGATGGTCGAACAGGGGGCGGACAAGGCTCTCCTCAATCGCCTCAAATCAATCATTGAAACAACCGGCGCGCGTGTTCTGTTGACTGAACCCGAATCTCACGATGCAGCAGTTTCGCTCATCAGCCATCTGCCGCAGCTTGTTGCGAGCGCGCTGGCTTCCTTGCTTGGTAGTGAACACGATGGTGATGTGGCAGAGCACGAGTTGGCGCAACGATTGGCGGCGAATGGTTGGCGGGATATGACAAGACTGGCTGGAAGCTCGTGGGGCGTTTGGCGCGACGTCTGTTTAACAAATCAACCGAACATTGCATGTGCGCTCGGGGGGTTGATTGCGGAGCTGCAATCACTCAAAGATGCGGTCGATACGAAGGATTTCAGCCGGGTGCGCGAGCTATTTACTGCCGCAAATCTCTCGGTCTCGGAGCAGCGAAAGATTCATTACTCGCGCTTTGAGAAAGTCTAAGAGAAAACGGGTCAGCAAGAAAGGGCGGAAATAACGGAACAAATGGAAAAGAAAAACCGCCAAGACGCCAAGAGCGCCAAGAAAGGCATAAAATCTTGGCGCTCTTGGCGTCTTGGCGGTTTTTCTTTTCCGTTTGTTCCGTTTTCTCTCTTTCTTCATCGAATGCTTATGCTAACGGGGTTCGCAATCATCCCATCCACCGTCATGCTCACAGCAACCTCTCCACGCCCCACAAGACTTCGCGGCAGACGCAAATTTATTTGATCCTCGCCGACGAACGCTTCCACTGCGCCAACAAAAAGCACCGGAACATCGATGCCGCCAATGTGCGCCACGATATTGGTTAGCGAGCTGCGATTGCGCAGACCTGAACCGAAGAGGATCAAAAAAACCTGGTCAGTTTCGGGGCCGAGGTCTATCGGTATAGGAATGAATCGGTCTTGATTATTGAATTGAGCCACCGGTTCAAAACTCTGCGTACCATCTTCTTTGACGCGAAATATTAGGGCAGCCGGCACGCCCTGCCCGTTGGAGTTGGCGGAGAACAACCCGGGAGCGACATTGTTCACGCAAATCGTTGTGCTCAATTTTGTGGGCTGTCCCGTTGAAACAGTAACTGTCGTTCTTCCTATTGCAGTACCTGCCGGAATCTGGAAATTGATCTGAGTCGGTGAAACGAAGAATAGCGAGGCAGGGCGTTCTGCACCGTTACTGTCTGTGACCATGACGCTGGTCCCGAGGAGAGTCGTGGGGAGGGGCAGTCCGGAGGCGACATCAATTCCGCCGGCGAGATTGGCCCCAAATACGGCGACAATTGATTCTGTCGCGTGTGCAGCGCCGTAGAAGCTGGCGGCGGATACTGGTGAAATAGTCACCAGATCAGGCGTTGAAATCTTTGCGATAAAAGCATCAGATAAGCCCCCGCCATAACTACTCTGTAGGGGTTGTGCCGTCGGAAACCCGCTCGCCAAAACCTGGCCGGTAATATAGGCAGTGCCAAAGTTGTCAACTTTAATAGCCAGCCCGCGTTCTTCAAAACCTGTGTCGCCGGTGAAGGAACTACCCAGATAAGTTGAATAGATCAATCCACTGCCTGACGGATCAATCTTGGAGATAAAGGCATCATGATTGCCCTGTAGTGTCGTCTGGATTGCCCCGATCAGGGGAAAATTCGACGATTCGGTTTTGCCGGTAACATAAGCACAACCGAAATTGTCAACCTCGATTGCGCAACTGGTAATGTTTTCCAAAAGCAGTCCATTATTTTCCGCTCCGTCGCCGCCGAGGTAGGTTGAATAGACCAACGAATCTCCGGAGGCACTCAACTTGGAGACGAATCCGTCAATATTACCGCCATAACCGGGTTGCAACGGATTGACCTGTGGGAAATCGAGCGAGACTGTAAATCCTGTCACATAAGCATTGCCAAAAGTATCCACGGCGATATCTCTGGCATTATCGACGCGGCTCCCGCCCAGATAAGTGGAATAGATGATTGCAGTCCCGGCTTCATTTATCTTGGTAATGAAGGCATCTTCGACACCACCGAAAGAAGGCTGATAGGCGTTTATGGTTGGAAAATTCGGTGATGTTGTGAGGCCTGTCACGTAAATATTCTGCAATACGTCGAGCGCAATTCCATAACCCGACTCTTCTTCGAGCCCTCCAGTAGTTGCGGGTTCGCCACCAAGATAGGTTGCATAGACAAGCGCGCCATCGGGATTCAGTTTGGCCACAAATGCATCGCGTTGACCGCGCAGCTGAGCTTGTAAGGCGTTCTTGACCGGGAAATTGTTGGAATCGGTGCGGCCGGTGATATATGCGTTATCAAAACGATCGAGTGTGATGCTGTAAGCGCTATCAAAAAAAAGACCGCCGAGATATGTTGAATAAAGCAGCACGTCTCCTTCGATGTTCAGCTTTGCGACGAAAGCATCACCATTGCCGCGAAAGGTGGGTTGCACAGGGTTGACCAGGGGAAAGTTGAGTGAGTTAGTTTCGCCGGTGAAATAGACATTGCCCGCCTTGTCCACAGCGATCGCCCAGCCTCTATCACCAGGGTTCCTCCCCCCGATATAAGTTGAAAAAATTAGAGCAGTTCCGGACGGGTTAAGCTTGATCACGAAAGCATCGGTTGCGCCATTTATCATTGAATTAAATGGGTTCTTGACGGGAAAATCGGGAGATGAAGTTTGCCCTGTCACATAGATGTTGCCGCTCTGATCGACTGCAATGCCATAGCCTATATCCGTTCCAATGCCTCCCAGATAAGTCGAAAAGTCAAGGACAGGATCGATAACCAGGCGGTAATCGGGGTTGTAGTCGCCAATTTGAAATCTTATCTGAGAACGCTCATCGACCAGATAACTTCCCTTGATCGCGCGCCGCGCTCCGTCCACTTCCTGATAGATGAATGGCTTGCGCATCAGCAATCGCCTGTCTTCGATATCGACAAGCAAATTGCCATGCTCATCGCTCTGGATCTGTTTTGCGCCTTCGAACGCGATCTTGATCTGTCCGGGGTCGGCTTGAGGCGCAAGGACAAAGTCGTATTCAAGTTGTCTTCGATTGCCATAATAGATGAGATCGATACCAGAATAGACTTCGCGATAACGGACGTGCGAGTAATGAGGGATATCCGTTCGCCACTCGCGCGGGTTATTGCCGATAAAATAATTGCTTTTGCCCGCAAGCATGTTCAAGCCTTCAATCTGCGAGTCTGATTTTGAACCAACCGGTCTGAGGGCGAGGGTGGAACGACTGGGTTTGTCAATTTCATTCCGCATCGCACTCTTCGCATCTGGCAATTCCAGGAGCATCTCTTTCCGCGTTAGATAGAATTTATAGCCGGGACCTCGCGAGAAGAAACGGACGGAGCCATCTGCCTGTCCGCGGTTTTCCTCGAAACTCAACGGGAGCATGTCGAAATGCTCCTTAATCTGAGCATTTGTAGGTCGATTCGATTTTGAATTAGATGGGGCTGTCTTTTGAACCCTGTTTTGATGGAGCTGAGATGAAAGAGTAAAGGCCGTCGCGATGAGCAGGGCTATCGCACCACTCAGTAGGATCAGATTTTCTCTCCGGATGCGAGATAAGAGACACTTCCACATAATCAAAGGTGATTGTAAATTTGAGATGGGGGGCACAGCCAGTTAAGAAGCTCGTGGGGTCGCGCGACGGAGTGCCGATGCTCACAACGAACACGTGAGAATAAAACCACTTCGAATTATAAACAAACGACGCGACGAGAGACAATAAAATTTAGCCGAGCCGCAATGAATGGTCGGTGATGTACTTCCAGCCTTCTTCGCTCAAGAGATCGAATGAAGACAGCCCATCCTGTGCAGTGCCGGGATAGACGAAGATCCCATCGCGTTCAATGGCGCGAGGGTCGAGCGAGCGAAGCCCCTCAAGGAGACCCTCGAATGTCTTAGTTTGCCAGTATTGATCTTCATCCAGATTATCCACTATCCGTCGAAACGGCTGAGCGAGTTGCTCATATGTGGGACGGAAGCGGTAATCGCCGACATCGTCTTCGACCGCTTCTTCGCGGTTGTCAATGAGCATCATCAAGGTGACGATCAAATACTCTTTCTGGTCGGAGTAACGGTGCAGACGATCGATCTGTTGGCCGAGTTCCTCCGGCTCAGTGGCCATCGAGGCTTCAATCTCGTTTTTCCATTGATTGAATGTGCTGATCGCAGTTTCGGCTTCTTCGTGGTAGTCCCAGAAACCGTACTCCCAGGCGTATTGGTTTTCGAGCAGCAGTGAAGCGACCGATTTAATGAAACGGCGTTTTTCATCCGCGCTGTCAGTGTTATCTTCCGCCTCGATCAGACCCGCGAGTTTCGAACGCAGTTCATCGCCACCGAAGACTTGAATGACCAGCTGAATGCCGAAAAAGAGCGCGTGCTCACCCTCCTGCGCGCCCTGTCCGGTGAGGAACGATCTTCTGCCACGGTCGATACGTCCCTGTCTCGATCCACTCATTGCGAGGTATATCCCGCCAGCGAAGATCGCTACGAATAACAACATTACGAAGAAGTAAATGCCGCTGCTCATATTTTAGATTTGAGGAAGAGAGAGATGCTAGATACTAGATGCTGGATGCTAGGACGCTCACCTAGCATCCAGCATCTAACATCTAGCATCTTCTTTTTCAGCCTCCGAACCAACCGCCGCCGCTGCGTCCATACGAGCCAGAGCGCCCGACGCGTGTGCCTGTCACGCGACCATCATTTGAAACTCGCACACTTGTGCGTCCAAATCCGCTCGGTCTGGCTTTGCCGACACCGCTCGCACCCGGAGCTGTGCCCACACGCGTTGCATTGAAAACCGTCGGTCGAGAAACGGGTCGATAGCTGGGCGGCTGGAATGTCGACGCAGATGTTGGCCGCGGAATCGTTCTGCTGTAACCGCTGTCCATCCACATCAACTGGCGCGGCGGGCCGTAGAAGTAGTGACTGTAAAACCACCAGTGCATGAGCGGCGAGCCGCCGTAGTAATAATGACGCTGTACGACTGGCTCGGCACCGGCCGGCGCCGCACCGGCGGCCGAAGCCTGCAGCGGCTCGTCGTAGGGCTTGAATTCTGAGAGTTGGAGCATCCGCACGTCGATCCCGTTCTTCTGCCACTCGACCAGGTCATCGTTGATGTCGTCGAGTTCCTCTTTCTGGGCCGGATCTTTGACCAGATAGATCACCTGTTTAATACCGCGCTGTTTGAGCTGGTCGGCCGGCGGAATTTTTGCCAGGTAACGATTATCGAATTGCGTATCCTGATCGGTATAGGAAGCAAGGCGATTGCTGTCAAGCAACAGTATAGCGGGGGCGTCGTCAGCCACCTTGGATTTTTTCTCTTCGATTTCGCGCGCATAGTAGATCATCGCGCCGAGAGTCTCGTGTGATCGAACAACGCCGAGCGGATGGGGCCAGTTGTCGAAAACCGGCACCAGTTGCGTGGTATCAGCCATCGCCGCGCCCAGCGCGATTGAAGCAGGCCCGGGCAGGTCCGCGATAATCAATGTCTGATTGGCGTTTGTTGATTGTGAAATCAAATTACGCAATCCTTCGGCACGCTGATAGGCCTCGTTCATCGCTGCCGTGTTGATCGGCTTGATCTGCGAGTTGAGTGAGAGCTGCGAGAGCGATTGGATGAGCGATGGCACGAAAAACGGCTGCCATTGTGGGCTGCGCGGCTGATAGATCGAAATCAGATAGTTCGGATCAGAGCCACTCCAGGTTTTCTGCCGGCTGTCATACTCAGTCAGACCTTCTCTGAACGTGAGAGTTTTGTCAGAAGAACCTACGTTCCACCCTTCCTTCTTTTGCAGTTCAAGTGAGTCATAGGAAACTTCAGAACCGTCATCGCTCGCAAATTTGTAGATTGTCACCCCGGCCATGCCGAGCACCGCCGCCCAGACCATGCCTTTGCCTAAGGAGCGGCGCGAAATGTGATTGGTGAACCAACTGGCGAGCGGTTCGCTTTGTGAGGATGACGGGTTAACTGTGGATCTTTTCTGTTTGAGCTTGCTTTTACTGTTCATAATTTAGCGGCGAGGGCGAATCATATGCGGAATGTGCATATGTTTGGTTTGGTCCCTCATGTTAGTCCCTCACTCACCACCTGTCATACGTTCAATATCTTACTTTAGTTCGGGGCTGAGACTCAGGTCGTCGACACTGAAGACCTCGCCGGAGAAGGAGCGAAAGCCGAATGTGCCGTAAAGAAATTTGTCCTTTGTCTCGGTTGTATCCGTCCAAATCCCAAGGTCGCTATCTTCACCCAGCTGGTTGCTAACGATTCTGTGAGTTATATGGTGGCGTCTCACCTCGATAGTGATTGCATAAGAGCCCGGTTTGGAAAGATCGACAATTACCGGAGCTGGCGTGCTTACCTCAATCGGCTCGTTGCCATCTCTCACCAGATAAGTGTAAAAACGTCTTGGAGTATGTGTGGTCGATTTCGGCCCGGCGAGATGAAAGAGATAATAGTTATGACCCTCTTTGTCTGCGCGCAGAGCCCATGTTGCGCCCTTGCTGTCGTCCAGCCAGATCGTGAAGTTGGCCGTGAAATCCTGATAAATTTTATCCTTGAGCGTGCCCAGTTTCGGGCCCCTAACTTCAAGCTTTTTGTTCCGCTCATCAGTAATGATCTTCCAGGAATCAGGCGCGTTCCATTGAGAAAGGTTATCAAAGAAATCCGAAACACCTGCCGAAGTGGTGATTGGATCGAGTTTGGCGATGAGGGTCCGGGAGCCGGGCGTTAGCACCTCGCGGCGCGACCAGGGTTGATGGCCCAGCAGTTCGACAGTGATTGCGTGTTCAGAGATTTGATCAAGTTGATAATCAATCCCGACTTTCCCATCCTCTTGTATGGTTCCTTTGAACTCTCCATCGATCAAAACCCTTGCCCCCGCTAATCCCTGAACTGTGAGCTTTGCGACTTTGTCGAGTGTAACCGGGTAAATCATCGTCATGCCAGCCTTGAGCTCCGGCAGTTCACCCTGGAAATCACTATATTCCGCGTGTTTGATTGTCAGCTTATGCTTGCCTGGAGCCAGGTCCGAGATGGTAGTGCTTCCACTCTTATCGATCACGGCCTGAGGTTCTTGTGCGCTGTCGATGAAAACCCTTGCTCCCTCAGGCAAATCAACCAGGGTGAGAGTGGCCGACCTGGCTGTCAATTTGAGTAGTACTGTGTCCGTTGTTTTGAGGATCTTTGATTGACGAATGTTACTAAAGAACCCGGGTGCATCCCCTTTAACGCGATAGGCCTGATCTCGTTTAAGGAAAAACTGAGCTTGACCGGTCTCATCAGCAGTTCCTTCTTCGATTATCTTTCCCGCCAGATTTTCAATGACAATCTTGCCGGGAACTTCGGGATCAAAGAGGACAATAAGTGTGCCCTTAGTCGGAGGCGCAGCCTTGACTGGTCTTACGGGAGCAGTATCGATGCGTGGCTTTGGTTCAATGATTGTCGGGCGACGTTGTGCAGAGGTTGAAGTTGAGAGTAAAAAGAGACAGCCGAATAGAATAATAGAATAACGCCAGGGCGCAATGAGAGACGAAATATTCACGATCTTGATCAGTTGGCGTCTTTTGCGCATCGGAAACCGAGCCAGTCGGCAGAGAAGCTTGGAATATCATAGTAACGGTCTGTTGTAGTTTGCTCAGCGCGCGGGGTCTTAAAAGTACCGCCGCGATAAACTTTTCCTTCACCAGATTCTGCCAGGCTGCCGGGATAAGGCTTGTAATCGGTTGAGGTCCACTCTGCAACGTTGCCCGCCATATCGAGCAATCTGAACGGGCTTGCGCCACAAGGATAGCTGCCGACGGTACGAGGTTTGTTCAAGCGCTCTTCGGATGAATTTGAGCAATCTGCTTTGACTTTATTACCGTAAGGGTAGAGCAAATTCTCCTTGCCGCGTGCCGCGAACTCCCATTCTTCTTCTGTCGGCAGCCTTTTGTTTTTCCACACGCAAAAATCCCGAGCCTCAAACCAGGTTACATTGACTACGGGGTATTTCGCCTCACCAGCTGCGATTTTGCCGTCCTTCCAATGCTCAGGCGCGTTACGTCGCGTCTGGCGAATGAATTCATCATATTGCTCATTAGTGACTTCTTCTATGTCGATTAAGAACGGACTGACTTTGACCGGGTGCTCCGGCTTCTCATAGATGTTGCCGCTATTGAGCCCCATCATGAACTCTCCAGCTGGAATCGAAACCATTCCAATGGGAACGTTTGAAGATGAATTTGTATTTGTCTGTTCTGGTCGGCGAGTCAGCCAATAAATAATCAAACTCAACGCCACCACAGCCAGAGCCACCATTCCAAAGATGTGCGGCAAATTCGATTTCTGTTCTGTTGGCCTGAGAAGGACATCCCGCCGGGGAAATCCATCGACATTAGCTCCGCCGTTCTGAAGAGGTCTCCTATTGTAAGTCGCAAGATCTGCTTGAGGGTAGTCAGGGTCAGTGATCACTGTGCTATCCATCTCAATCGTCTCAGCTTCAGTGAGATTCGAGCGGCCCGTGCTCCGACCTTCCTGCACGATGGTCCGGCGAGCGCCAGGCAGGCGGCCAGCGATTGTGGCTGTCCCTGTGTATTCGAACTCTTCAATGATATCAATGAATTGGCGCGCCGTCTGATAGCGGTCGTCAGGATTCTTCTCGAGAGACTTAAGAACTATCTTTTCGAGCTCGGGCGAGATGCTGGGATAGTGTTGTGAAAGCGGTGGCACCGGGAGCTCGATGTGACCGCGACGGATTTCGTAATCGGAAGTGCTGCTGCCATCATCCTCAAAAGGCACGTGGCCGGTCAGCATCTCGTAGAAGACGATGCCCATCGCGTAGATGTCCGACCGCTGATCGAGTTCTCGTCCTCGCGCCTGTTCGGGACTCATATACTCAGGCGTGCCGGGATTGAATCCCATCTGCGTCCCGCCTTTGACGCCTCGTACTTTGACTATACCGAAATCCGTCACCTTCACTACGTCCTCGGGTGTGACGAGGATATTCGCCGGTTTCAAATCGCGGTGAATGATGCCTTGATGTTTCTCACCTGACCTGTCCGAGTAAATGAAATGATGAGCGTAATCGATCGCAGCGAGAATTTGTTTGAAGAGTTTGATTGCACGATGGGCAGGAATTGGGCCGGTCTCGCGGGTGATCATTTTACGAAGGTCGCGTCCGGGTACGTACTCCATAACGATGCAAGTCGTGTCGCCGCTGGCAATGAAGTCATAAACGCGAACGATGTTCGGATGATCGAGCTGTGATTGAACGAAGGCTTCGCGTTCGAGACGGTCACGCAAATGCTCAACCTGGCGCGGGCTGAAATCTTCCGTGCGGATGGTTTTTATGATCACTTCACGCGCCAGACGCGTGTGGCGCCCGATGTACAATTCACCCATTCCGCCCTCGCCGAATGGGCTGATCACCTCGTAATTGCCAATCAGACGTCCAATCATATGATTCTTGATTGCGGATTACTGATTGCAGATTGCAGATTGCGAATCAGTAATGCGCAATCAACGTGTGATCATTTTAAAATTCAAAACACAATCCTGATCGAGCAGGCTGACGATGAGGATATAACCTCCGATCCTCAAACGATCGCCCTCCTTGAGTTGCGTGGAGTCAATCCGCTGGTCATTGAGAAAAGTTCCATTTGCGCTGCCCAGATCGCTGACGAAATAGTGTCCTTCACGTCGCTCGATCGAGATATGCTGTCGCGAAATATTATCGTCATCAAGAACGAGATGATTGTCGGAACGTCTCCCGATGGTGATCCGGTCCTCGATGAACGGCTGGGTCACGCCTTCCTCCAATCCTTTTACGACGATGCTGGGTTTAAGTTCGATGGCCGGTGAGATCCGATGAGGTGTCGTCGATTTGGTGGTGATCGTGCTGGTCTTGTTGATGGAAGAAAAATGCACAAGCATATAATTCTGACCGATACGAATCTGATCTCCATCACGTAACTGCGTCTGTGTCACGCGCTCACCATTGATGAAAGTGCCGTTGCGGCTACTATCCTTCAAGACATAGACACTGCCCCAGAGAATGATTTCGCAGTGAAGCCGCGAAACAGTCTCACCGTCGAGGATGATGTCGCATTCCTCTCCCCGCCCGATTGTTGTCCGAGGTTTGGTCACTATCAGACCGGTCCGGCCGGCGCATAGGCCATCAACAAAACTCAAACATAAATTGATGTCGGGGACACTGTTAGTATCTCGCCCCTTGGCTAGCGAGATGGCGACCGTGGATTCCTGGGGGCGAGTGAGATCTTGTTCCGGGCCGATCACAGCTGGTTCAGTCATCTGAGCCCTCGTCTCTCAGGGCGTAGGCTCGATAAACTCCTCCTACAAAACTGTAAATGTAAATAAAATATTAATGCACAGAAGTTCTTGCCTGCGATTTTTTGTCTTCTATCGACACCCCAAACAAGCCCCTCGCACAAGAGAGGATAGCTTATCACGATGCTATTGCTTTGGCTAGACGATTGCCATCACGCAGTTACGATGAGACTGGGTAGGACAGGTTGCCAACCTGTCCTACCGATTTTCTTGAGAATTGATAGGACAGGTTGGCAACCTGTCCTATCAATTCTCAGAGGGGCGAGAGCAAATATTAACTTGTTGATACTCCAGAAAAAGACGGTTGACTCGCCTGAGAAACGAAGATACAATCCGGCCTGCATCAGGCGCGAACCTCAACACTTCAGTGACCCTTATAGTTAATGAAGTAACCTTTCGCTGCCTTACCCCCATAACCTCAAATTGGTGCCTGTTTGCGAAGACCACGAAGATTACGAGAACAATAGAGGTTAACAGGGAAAGCCAACAGTCGATGCGAACTAGGATTCAATCCCCGTTGAATCTCTCACTGGGCAACCGGACAATAACCGGGTTTTGAATTTCTGATTTCTGTCAGCGAGCTGTGCCTTGACCCCGGATAGCAAGAATAGATCAGACCAGTGAAGATTTATTCCAATGTCTGCTAATTAAGGCTGATGCCGCGACTAGAGGAGAGTAGGATGCGGACCTCACATCGCCGTCTTTTTTTCAAATTCATTTGCACATTCTATTTGGCAATCACGTTGCTCGTCATCGGCGCAGGAGTTGAAACACTCGCACAGACAATACCCGGACTCCCGGGCAATGCTGTGGATGCCGCGTTCGGTTTGGGGGTCAGCGAAAATAAGTTGGGCAGCGTGCTCTTCTTTAACTACTACACGAGCGACGCGCTGAGCACTCAAGTCAATACCCGCATCAATATTACAAACGCCAATCCAACCCAGGATGTATCATTACATTTATTCTTCGTCGACAGCGTCACATGTATTGTCGCCGACGTCTTCACTTGTCTGACTCGCAACCAGACAATTGGGTTCGACATTACAGATTTCGATCCGAATGTGACGGGTTATCTGATAGTCATAGCCGTCGATTCAGAGGGGAAACCGATCGGGTTCAATTTTCTGGCCGGCGATGAATTGGTTGTGACGCCGACTGCGCATCGGTTTGGTCTGGCTGCCATGGCTGCAGCGAGACGTGATGGGGATTTCGCCTCACCAATCAACTCGGATGGATTTTCGTCGACCTTGTTCTTTAACGGCCAGCAGTATGACTTTCTGCCCTATGTGATGATGCTCGATAGCTTTCCAAGCCAGGTTTCGGGGATCGGCGCCCCGCTCGCGGACACGCGGTTATATGTCTACAGCCCGCTCTCTGATCTGGCCACCGGAGATAATAGTTTCAGCGGCACGCTCTTTTTCTTTGTTCACGATGACATGGAGCGCACGTTCTCGGGACAGCTCCCTTTAACTTGTTTCATCACGTCAGATAAGCAACGGGTCACATCAATTCGCACCTCACCCAATATCAACACCATCGTCCCCGCGGGACGGACCGGATGGCTGAAGTTCTATGCGAATGGGCAGCGGACCATTATCGGCGATAAAAACGGATGTCCGGTGACCTTAAACAATGTTCCACTCATGGGTGCCACGGCAACAAGGATTGGAGGGTTCACCGGAGGCCACAACCTCCGCTACATTACAACCTTCAATGCCCCCGGGTACTCAATCACGATTCCGGTCATTGCGCCGCCCTGCTCCTCAAATGTTGACTATCCAACGAAGGGAAGCAGTCTGTGTCTATAGGCCGAGAATAGTTGATTGCGGATTGCAGATTGCGGATTTGAAAAAATAAATAAGTTTCAATCAGCAATATGCAATCCACAATACGCAGGTTATTTGTAGAAGAGCGCAATCGCCCGGTGGTTGCGCTCTGTTTTATTATGTAAAATCTTATCTCGCAAGGTGTTAATATCGTAAACTGATGAACAAAACCGGAAATTTTTATGAAACAACAAGAGCATCAAAGCGTTCAATGAACGGGGTCTTCTTTACAGACGTAGTTTGAGTTTGTGAGCCCTGGCGTATAATCACTCAGTCGGTTAAATGAGTTAAGTTTTTAAGATGGCAGAGTTTATTTGCAGATTGGGGACACCTGGCGGCGATATTGTTACGCGCACGGTTGAAGGTCTGTCTGAACAGGAGTTGCGGCAGCGTCTCACGCAAGAGGGGTATCGCATCTTCACAGTCGAGACCTCAGGGATGATCGCCGGAGTGCGTGTACGAGGCGCGGGCGAGCGATCGGTCAAGATCAAGCTCGATGACTTTTTGCTCTTCAATCAACAGTTGGCTGCTTTGATACACGCCGGATTGCCGGTTTTGCAATCAATTCAGATGCTGCGCCAGCGTTCGCCGAATCCGAAACTTCGGATGTTGCTGGGAGATGTCGAAGCGCGCATCAAGTCAGGGAGCGCGCTATCTCAGGCGCTGGAAGCGCAGGGTGAGACGTTCCCGAAAATTTACACAGCTTCGATCCTGGCGGGCGAGCGCTCGGGCAGTCTCGATGATGTATTGCGGCGCTACGTCGAATACACAAAGGCTATTGCTCAGCTGCGCAGGAAAATTCGTGGCGCGCTCACATATCCGGTCATATTACTTTGCGCCGCGTTCATTCTGATCGGCGTCCTGACAACCTTCGTGATCCCTCAATTTTCCTCGCTCTATGACAATATGGGGTCGGCGGAATTGCCTGCGATCACGACCTTTGTTGTTGGGCTCTCAACGGTTGTGCGAGAAAACATATACTGGATCGCCCCCTCGATCGTCGGTGGTTTCTTTGCGCTCGCTACCTGGCGACGCACCGAGAGCGGCCGCCGAACCATGGATCGCTGGGTTTTGAAGGTCCCGATAATCGGCGAGCTGATCAAACAGTTGACCACGGCGCAACTAGCGCGAAGCCTGGCAACGCTGCTGTCGGGCGGAATCACGCTCGTCGAATCTTTCCAGATAGCACTCCAGTCGATTGTCAATCGCGAACTTCTTCGCTCGACCGAACCTGCGCTCTCGAAGATCCGTGAAGGCAGGCCATTCACCGAAAGTCTCGACGCAGCCGGATGGATCCCGGCGCTGGCGGTCGATATGATCGGCGTGGGCGAAAGATCCGGGTCGTTGCGTGAAATGCTCGACGAAGTCGCGAGCTTCTACGATGCCGAGACGGAGGTCAAACTCGGGCAATTAACAACTTTTATCGAGCCGGCAATCCTGATCACGATGGGATGCATCGTAGTCACCATCTTGCTGGCGATTTACCTGCCGCTGCTGCAGATGGTCACCAAGGCAGGCGCATAATAAAGAATTTGAGATTTGAGATTTGAGATTTGAGATTTGAGATTTGAAATTTGAAATTTGAGATGAGATTGGATAGAGAATGGCAGTAGCAAGCGAACAGCTCAATCAGATAGCCGAGCGTGAGACGTCGGAAAAACTCGCACGACGTTACCGGCTGAACTTCGTCAATCTGGAAAACTACCCTGTCGATTACTCTCTGGTGCAATCGCTGCCAATCGACTTGATGCTGCGTAACAAGTTCGTTCCGTTGCGTCGTCAAGATGGTCATCTGGTGATTGCGATGGCGGACCCGTCGGACCTCTTGCTGCTCGACGAGCTGAGGACCCAACTGCGTGACCCGCTCCAGGTTGAAGTCGCGACCTGCAGCGCGATCGAATCGGTCTTACGCAAGGGGGACGCTTCGCAGCGCGTTTTGCAAGAAGCCGCCGAGGGTTTTCGCGCTGCGCTCGTTAAGGAGACGGATCAGGGCGAGGAGGTGCTGGATCTCGATCGTCTCTCCAACGACGCAGATATGTCGCCGATCATCAAGCTCGTCGACACAATCGTCTTCACTGCGCTCGAAAAACGCGCATCTGACATTCACCTTGAAACACGCGACTCCGATATGATCGTGCGCTATCGCATCGATGGCGCGCTCTATGAAGCCGGCGATCCGATTGACATCAAACATCATCAGACGATCATCTCGCGCATCAAGGTCATGTCGGAACTGGACATCGCCGAACGCCGTGTGCCTCAGGACGGCCGCTTCCGCATGCGAATCAAGGGACGCAAGGTCGACTTCCGCGTCTCGATCATGCCCTCGATTCACGGTGAAGACGCTGTCATTCGTATCCTTGATAAAGAACAGATCAACGAGTCGTTCAAAGATTTGCGACTGGAAGTCGTCGGCTTCGATCCGACTTTGCTCCTCAAATTCCGCCGCTTCATTCTGGAGCCTTACGGAATGGTGCTCGTGACCGGGCCCACGGGATCGGGTAAAACGACGACCCTTTATGCCGCCCTGAATGAGATTCGTAATGATGAAGACAAGATCCTCACAGTTGAGGACCCGGTCGAATATCAATTGCGCGGTGTCACTCAGATTCAGGTCAACGAGAAAAAAGGTCTGACATTCGCGCGCGGGCTGCGCAGCATTTTACGTCACGACCCGGACAAGATTATGGTCGGCGAAATCCGCGACACGGAGACAGCGCAGATAGCCATCAACTCCGCTCTGACCGGACACCTGGTCTTCACCACCGTGCACGCAAACAACGTGATCGATGTCATCGGACGATTCATTAATATGGGTGTCGAGCCGTACAATTTCGTCTCGGCGCTCAATTGTGTTTTGGCGCAGAGGCTGGTCCGCTTACTCTGCTCGCGCTGCAAGAAGCGATATCAGCCATCCGATGACGAGCTGCGCGAATCCGGGTTGAGTCCGGAAAAGTTTCGTGAACGAATTTATTACACTATCGTCGGGTGTGAGATTTGTAACAGTACAGGTTATCGGGGGCGCACGGCGATCCACGAGCTGATTGATATGTCGGATAACATCCGAGAGCTGATCATTGCTCGTAAACCAGGATCTGAGATCCGGCGAGCTGCCCGCGAAGAAGGATTAGGAAGTTTGCGCGAATCCGCGCTGCGATTGGTATTCGAGGGGCAGACCACGCTGCACGAAATCAATCGTGTGACATTTGTTGAAGAGATTGGTTGAAAAGGTTTTGGAACGCTCTTAGTTTGATAGCGTTCAAGGGTTTGGCCACGGCTTTTACCAGCTGAGCCAGCTGAGAATAGTCCAGCTGAGAATAGAAAGACAGCCGAAAACCTGCGCCCTCCACGATCAGGATGTTTGGCCTTTTCAACTTCGCACTTGTTTTCTGCCGCTTCGGCATCTCTGTTTAGACAAGGGTTTCTGACTATTCCAGTCTCAGGCTGGAGATGGTTGATTCTCTATAAAAAGTGAAGGTATCAATGAGCAAAAGCACCACCATCCATCGATTTCTCGTCGTAATTCTCACACTCTGTCTGATTTCGCCGGGTGTGGCACTCGCCAAGGGTAGAGGCAAGAAAAATTTCAGCGAGGGGAAGAAGTACGAACAGTCGCAGCAGTGGGATATGGCTGCGCAGCAATTCGCGTTGGCCGTTGCCGCCGAGCCGGGCAATGCCGAATACAAGCTCCATTATCTGCAAGCGCTGCAGAGGGCATCGCTGATGTATCTCAAGCGAGGAGATGAGCTGGCCGAGCAGGGCGATTATGCCAGCGCATTCACGGCCTATCGTACTGCTTTCAACTACGATCAGGGCAATGAAATCGCGAGACTAAAGATGGATCGCATGCTGGAACAGCAGAAGCGGCTGGCCGGCGGCAGTGAGCCGATCCAGGCCAATAGAGTTGGTAACGTGATGCAGACCAGCAATGAGCTTCCGATTGCGACAAGGCAGCGCAGTCGCGATGTGGTGCAGGCTATCCAATTCAAAGAAGCGCAATTGAAAACCGTCGTGGCCAATCTCGGGAGAAGCCTGGGCCTTAATGTTGTCTTCGACGAATCGGTCAAGGATCAAAAAATATCGATAGACCTGATCGATGTGACAATGGCCAAGGCGCTGGATATCATTTTCAAGACTTACAAATACTCTTTTGAACAGGTTGACCGCCGCACAATCCTTGTCTATCTGGACAACCCGACCAACCGGCCGCGTTTTGAAAGTCTCCTGGTCAAGACTTTCTATCTGGGAAATGTCTCGGCAAACCAGGCGCGAACCGCTCTGACGGCAGCGCTTCCCCCGGGACGCCAGGTGACTCCATTGGATCAGGGCGCCGGCGCTGGCGGTAGTGGTGGTAGCGTGCTGCTCGTCAAAGCCACGGCAACGGAGTTGCAACTTGCTCAGGATATTATCGATGCTCTCGATAAGAACAAGAACGAGGTCGTGCTCGACGTTGAAATCTACGAAGTCTCGAACGACAGCGTGTTAGAGATCGGAAACCAGGTTGTCACCCAGGCCATGGAAAGAAAAGATTTTCTTAGAGATGGTTCCGGAGCTCTGGTTTTGGATGGTAACAAAAATCCGATCTCGGTTAGTGGGTTTACGGGCTCATTAAGCAATCTTGGCGGTATCGGTCGCACCAATTCCGGCACTATTTTGGGTAGTACATTTTCACCAGTTCTGGGTGGAGTCGGAACGCTTATCGGTCTGCCGCCATCACAGCTCAAGCTGCTGCAATCGAGAGGCGATTCAAAGTTGCTTTACAAGACACAGATTCACGTCCTCGATGGCCAGAAGAATGTGACCAAGGTTGGTAAGAGCGTGCCAGTTAAAATCGGCACGTCATACGGCACGGGTGGGCTCGTTGGAGGTATAGGAGGTATCAACCAGGGAATCAATCAGCCGGGCGCTGTCGGAACTGGAGTTGGAAATCAACTTGCCGGCTTACTTGGCGGGTTTGGCACTCCCGGTATCGACAACATTCAGTACAAAGATGTGGGTTTGGTGATTGACGCGAAACCGACGATCACGAATGAGGGATATGTCGAGATCGAAATGAAGTTTGAAACCTCGGATATTCTCGCGTCCGGAGCAAGCTCTGATTTGACTCCGACATTTACTCAACGTTCACTCAATACGACAGCGCGCATCCAGGATGGCGTTACTGCAGTCGTTGCTGGAATTAATCAGGACGTCAAGGGTAATTCGGTTGCCGGAATCCCATTTATTTCAATGATTCCCATTCTCGGCCGCTTTGTCGCGGCGCCGCGTCAGACGAACACGCAGAGCGACATAGTTATCACGGTCACTCCGCATATCGTTCGTTCACAGGGAATCAACCAGAATGATCATCTGGCGAGGTTGGCCGGTCAGGTGAATGCCGGTCCTACTCCGAGCGTCGAGGAGGTCGTCTATCGCGCTCAGCAGGAAGAGGATCAGGATCGCCGCCAGATCGCGCAGCAAATTCCTCAATCTGTTCCGATCACTACGCCTTCACAGGTGACAACGACGCAAGCCGCCAGTTACAGTCAGGCTCCGAGCACCGGGTCACAACAGACATTCCAACCGGTCGGCAACAACACGAACACACAAAGAGTGCAGAAGGTTGTTAACAACCGGTCACTCGATCCAGCGCTTGGTCCGAATGTAAGTGTGCCCACGTCTGGCCCGGCGCAGAATACTCCGGTTAGACCCGAGCCACAGACGCAACCTCAGGTTGAGAACCAGAACGACCAGAATGGTGGAAATTCAACTATAGCTGACCCACAGGCGAAAGAAGGCGAGGTGGATCCCGAGACAGCGGTCACGCGACCTGCGACGCCATTTGAGCCAACAGACCTGATTGCGGTGAGGCGTCCGGAGAACATCGAGAAAGAATTGGCAAAGAGGAGAGCAGAGGCAGCCCGCGCAGCTAAGGAGGCGGGGGCGAAGGAACAGTCTACTGCGGTTGATGTCCCCAAAGGGTTCGTCACTGAAGGGTCACAGCAGAAGGCTCCTGTGCCCGCGGCTCGTATGGTTGAGTCGTCGCGCGCCAATCCACTCTTCACTTTCAGCCTCTCACCGAGACCTATTCGACAGCAACCCGGTAAATCATTCACCGTTGCGGTTGAGGTCAGCAGTCAGGCCCAGATGACGGGCGCAGACATCTCTCTCACTTTCGATCCTTCGAAGCTGAGGGTCAAGACCGTCAAAGATGGCGGGATGTTCGGTGCTCAGCCTGATTTGAATTATGAAGTCGAAAAAGGCAATCTGGTGGTCAAAATCAAGCAAACACAATCTTCGCCACTGTCCTCGGCAGTGAGGGCGAGCGGCCGGGTGATCCTGGTCGAGTTTGCTGCGGTCGCCGAAGGACAGTCGGAGATTGCTTTCAATAGCAACATCACTCAGGTCAGCACAGCAGGCAACACCAATGTCCGGGCGGGCGGCACGCCAACCCAGGTCATTATCAGCCGTGAGGCGGTGGCAACTGCTACGAATGAGAAATAGATACTTAAGAACTGTAATTGGAGAACACAAGATAACAGGCAGTGGTGAAGATCCGCTGCCTGTTGCATCTTTGTCACTCAGCAACAGGCGGGTAGAGGCTGGTTTCACTCTGCTCGAGTTGATCATCACGATGGCCATCATCGCGATTTTGGCTGCCGGCACGATACCGGTTGCAAGAAATATCATCAAACGCGAGAAAGAGCTGGAATTGCGCCGCAGCCTGCGTGAAATCCGCATGGCGATCGACGCTTATAAAAATGCTTGCGAAAGACCGCCCGGCATTAGCCCCTTCGAGAAAAAGGAAGGGGATGAATGCTATCCGACTGAACTGGAAGTGCTGGTCAAAGGAGTCAAAGCCGCCGGTACGGCCGACAGGACATTACGGTTCCTGCGGCGCGTTCCCAAGGACCCTTTCTCCGGCAAGCCCGACTGGGGATATAGATCCATCAACGACGATCCCGGCTCGACCTCCTGGGACGGCAAGCACATATTCGATGTGTACAGCAACACCCGGGGGACTGCGCTCGACGGGAAGACACAATACAAGGATTGGTAGCGATGAGTCCCAAATCAAAAATCGGATATCGAACGACCCGCATCGAGCGTGGCTTCACCTTCATGGAATTGTTGATCGTGATGGTGATCATCTCAATTCTCGCGGCTGTAGCCATTCCGCGCTATATCAAGCATCTACAACGCGCCAGGGAAGTCGTCTTACAAAATAACCTGTGGGCGATGCGCCGCGCGATCGATTACTACACGACGGATAAGGAACAACCACCCTCGAGCCTGCAGGATGTGGTTTCTGCCGGTTACTTGCGTGAGATACCCAAAGACCCGATTTGCCCTGAGTGCGCGTGGAATGAAATCCCCGCGCAGACGGATGACGTCAATACTGCCGGCGGAATCGGTGATGTGAAAAGCACGGCTGAGGGCGCCGATACGAACGGAAAAGCGTATTCCGATTACTGAAGTGAACAAAGATGCTGGATGCTGGATGCCGGATGCTAGGACGCTCACCCTAGCATCCAGCATCTAGCATCCAGCATCCAGCATCCAGCATCCAGCATCTAGCACATACAATGCAACAAATTCCGCTCTTGTCCAGCACCTGGAATTATCTGACTGCGCCGAATCTGCCGGGAACTTCACTGGCAATCGGCGAAAGACATCTGTCACTAATCACATTGCGATATCGTAAAGGCGAGTTCGAACTGCGCAATCTCGGCGTGCTGCGATTGCCGGCAGGACTAATCCGCCCGAGTTTTACTGAGCCCAATATCGCCAACGAACCGGCATTGATCGAACTTCTCAAGAAGACAGCGACGCAATCCGGGATGAGTCGGGTAAAAACGCTCAGCGCATCTCTGCCTGGCGGGAGCGCGCGCAGTCTTGTTATTACGCTCGATAGCCTGCCGGATAGCCGGACCGAGTTGGTGCAGATGATCGAATGGAAAGTAGAACGCAATCTGGGTCAGAAATTCAGCGATCTGCGAGTGAATTACAAACGTTTGAGAAACTTTAATGGCCACACGCAATGGATCATCTCCGCGGTGCACAATCAGGTACTTGAACAATACGAGAGAATCTTCGCAGGGCTTGGCTGGCAGGTCGGTTTGATTGTGCCTCAACATCTCGGCGAAGCGCAGTGGTTAATGCGTTCAGGTATTGAGGAAGATCAGGTGCTCCTTAGTTTGAATAATCATGGCTTTGAGGCGGTGATTGTGAGAGGAGACGAGCCGATCATGGTGCGTGAAGTGAATTGTCCTCCTGAAGAGCGCGAAAACGAGTTCTACCGCCTTATGCTCTTCTATCGAGACCGTTTGTTACCGGAAGACTCTCACGAGACGCTCACGAAAATGTTGACGATTGGCACTGCAGCAGAGCAACACAAATTTGGTGAGGTTTTATCTTCGGCCCTGGAGAAAAACACTATTTCACTGGCTCCACAGCAACTGGGCTTGAGAATAGATACGAACGCGCCATTTAATCAGTTTGCAGCCGCAGGTGGCCTGGCAACTATGGCCTGGGGCTGAAGAGAGAATACGAAGCAAACCTAAAACAGTTTTCAGTTTTCGGGTTTCAGTTTTCATCTGGGGCGGGATACCCCTGAAAACTGAAAACCGAAAAGTGAAAACTGTTTTTCGTTTGCTTCGTACTCTCTCTTACCCAGCCATAAGACAGGAAAAGATGTCCAAACCTTTACAAACAGATTTACGTTCTAGACTGCTTACGATTCCTCTCGCAATAACAGGCGTATTGGTCATGGTTATGGCGTTACCAGGTTTCGGTTGCAGCAACCAGAGGCAGAGTGTTGTTACAAACAATGGCGACTTACCGAGTGCATCAGTCAGCCCATCGCCCGATTTGTCGCCGACAGCAGTACGGACACAACCGGCGCCAACTGGACAACCCTTAACACCGCAGGTTTCGCAGGAAAATGCACCCCAGAAGTCGATAGCCAGCCTGCCTCCGAATCTCTCGACAGGCAGGCCAATGATGACGCCTACTCCGGACCCATTCCCGCCACGACCAACACCCACGGTCGTCATGAAAGATGGAAAGATCTTGCAGGAATGGCAGGCCCCGGCGGAAGCCGCAAACATCGTCAATCCGTTTAAAAATAAATCGGATGCCGCGAAGATCGGGAGAGAATACTACATGCAGCGGTGCGCCGCCTGTCATGGCCAGGAGGGCAAAGGCAACGGAATTATGTCGAAAACATTACTGAAACCGCCGACAAACCTTGCCAGCCAGATGGTGCAGGCCAATAGTGATGGAGAATTGTTCTGGAAGATTACCAACGGCAAGTCTCCCATGCCTGCTAATAGAATACGCTTTAATGATGATGAGCGTTGGTATATCGTCGCTTATTTGAGAACGCTCAAATAAGTAAATACCGGTATTGGGTTGGAAATTGACCGCGCGCGTTCCCCGTGGTTTTATTCCCAACCCAAATCCGGGATTTAGTGAGGCGTTTGAGAACGATAGACAGAGAAGCGAAGTACATGTAAACTTTGACTTCGCCTAATTTTTATTTTTTGAGTCAGATACATCTGATGGGGTCGAATTAACGTAATTTACAGTAAGCGCAGGAACGAAAGGCGACAGATAAAGGGCCCCGCAGCCATGTCTGACTGTGCTTGACCGAGCATATTCATGACAGGAGATTGGAAATCTCAGTATGACCTGGGATGAGATTAAACAATTAGGCCCACTTTATGCCTTAGGAGTGCTGGATGAAGATTCGGCGCGCAATGTAGAGGACTATCTAAGTGATGCGACGCCGGAACAGCGCCGAGAGATTGCTGAATGGTGTGATGTGGTTGCTTTAATCCCGCTGGCAATGCCTTCCAGACCTGTCCCGGAACATCTGAGAGAGAGTTTATTGAGTCGGATTGCGGCTGAGACACAATCGACACCAGTTGTTCTGAACGAGACAGAACTTCACTCAGATCTAGACACATCAATAGACACTTCGACTGAATCTTTCGAGACTTCGGCAAAGGTGCTGGCATTTACGCCCGTGCCTCGAGCAGAGCCTAGTGCTACACGTTGGTTGCTCATTGCCGCATCAGTTCTATTAAGCCTCACAAGTGGCTACCTGCTCTGGCATAATATTAAACTGAACAGCGAACGCAACGAGTTGGCAATAGAATTAGAGAGAGTGAGAAGCGAAGTCAAAGGAATCACCGGACCCGAGACCAGAGTTATTCAAATGTCTAGCAAAGAGGCTCCTCAGGCGACCGCCAAGTTGGTGTGGGATACCACTCATCAGACCTGGGTTATTTACATCTACAACCTGCCTGTGCCGCCTACCGATAAACAGTATCAACTATGGTACGTGAAGAAAGATGCGAAGATCAGCGCCGCTGTGTTTGATACAAGCCCGCAGGGCGAAAAAGTACTGAAAATTACTCTGCCTCCCAATGTCGTGAGTGGTCTCGCCGCCGCGGCAGTGACGTTGGAGCCGAAGGGTGGCTCCCAACAACCTACCACTACGCCCGTCCTCGTGGGCGCGATCTAATGCTGCATGTTTTTGTAGCCGTGCCTTGCCTTATCATTTCAGCTTTGTATCATAAGTGAGCATGAACATTACCTTCCTTGGTGGTGGAAATGAAATTGGGGCAAGTAGCGCAGTTATCGAAATTGGCTCTGCTCGCATCCTGATTGACTGCGGAATCAGAATGAAGGGCGAGCATCGTCTGCCCGATCTTGCCGCGATAAAACACGCTCATGCCGGGCAACTCGACGCGGTGCTACTGACACACGCTCATCTGGATCATAGTGGTGCGTTGCCCGTTCTGCATCAGCATTTTCCTCTAGTTCCGATCTACGCCAATGCGCCGACGCGAGGTATGGTCGAAGTGCTGCTGCGCGATTCGATCAACATCATGCGCGCCAAGGCTGAGAGCGAGCAGGAGCTGCCACTTTATTCGCCAACCGCAGTAGAAAGCCTGTTAGAACGGATGATTCCCGTGACCTTCGGCACGCCGCTAGAGATCGGCAAGACCGGCGTGACGGCTACCTGGGTTCCCGCAGGCCATATCCTTGGCGCAGCATCAATCGGCATCGAAGGCATTGAACAGGGACGTACGATCAAGGTCTTATTCTCCGGAGACATCGCAGTAAGCGACCAGTTGACCGTGCCCGGGATGCTTCCACCCTCCACCTTTCGCCCTGATGTGTTTGTGATTGAGTCGACCTATGGCGACCGGCTTCATTCCCCGCGCGAGCTCGAAGAGCAACGCTTGATCGAGATGGTCGCGGGGGTCATCGAACAACGTGGCAAACTGCTCATCCCGGCATTTGCCATTGGCCGCGCTCAGGAAGTCATATTGATGCTGCTTAAGCAATTTCGAGCCAAGCGGTTGGTGAGCTTTCCGGTCTGGATTGACGGAATGGTCAAGACGGTCTGCGGAGTCTATTCTCAGTTTCCCGCGCATCAAACGCCATATGCGCGTCGACTGATCGAAAGACACGGCAATCCATTCTTCAACATTGTGGACGAGATCAGGCCGGTCACTTCGCCAGCTGAACGTGAGAAAGTTTTGGCCGGTGATCCATGCGTCATCATTGCCAGCTCAGGTATGCTCACGGGCGGCGCGAGCGCCTTCTATGCGCAGCACATGGTCAACGATGAACGCAATGGCATTGCGATCACAGGCTATCAGGACGAAGAATCACCGGGTCGCCAGTTACTCGCGCTGGCTGATGCAGAAACGCGTGAAGTGACGGTCGCGGGCAAGATGATCGAAGTCAAATGCGGCGTGACGAAATACGCGCTATCGGCGCATGCCGACTGTAATGAAATTGCCGGGCTGATCGAAGCAATCAATCCGCGTGAAGTCGTGCTGGTACACGGTGAAGGTGGATCTCGCGAAGCACTGCGCGACCTGCTTCGGCAACATGCCACACGCTATCGTCCGATCCATCTGCCACGCACCGGCGATACATTGAGCTTCGGCGCTGTTCGCCGGATCGCGCAGGATCAATCCGCTAGCCACAATCCGCAGGTCTCATTCGCGGAGGGCGAACGATTGAACGAAGACGGTCTGAAGCGATTGGCGCACCTACTCCGCGAACGAGGTGAAGAAGGGAAGCTATTCAGCGAGATCGATTTACTTGATCGCTGGTATGGCCCGCACGTCTGGGATGAGGTTCATTATGGCGAACTTATGCGGCTGCTGGATGCGAGCGAGGATTTCCGCCGTCCGAAGGCGCGCCCTCATCGTTACAGGTTGCTGCGTCCTGAAGAAAATGAAGTAGCGAAAGAGGAGATATTCTTCGCCAACCCGCAGGAGATACTCTCGCGAGCCGAAAACCTGCTCGGTGCCCAGACAGGCTTATACCACAAGGGCTACGATATCGATACTCACACACTGCGGCTCATGTTCGAATTTCCTGATGTGTCACACGAGCGCTACCGCGAACAATGCGAGGCGATCATCGCTGGCACAGGGTGGAACTACACAATCAATGAGAAGCCGCATCAAGGCCGGTTGGCTGAGGTCGCGATCGAAAGTTTGCCTGCCGATCTCAGCCTCCTGCGTCAGCCGGCAATTCATCTTGAGACAAAAGAAGTAGTGGTGAAGCTGGTTCAACCGCTGGATGACGCAACGGCAGGCGAAGCAGTAAAAGCATTTCAAGAACGGACAGGCTTCAGGTTACGTCTGCTGATACCGCATCCCGAATCTCAGAGCAACAGCGTGGGGGAAAATGAGGTCGAATCTGTGACCGAGATTGGCCCGCCAGAAGAAGCGCAGCCGGTTGTGCCGCTTCAGATCCTGACACAAGCCGAACTGGAGTTTCGTCCCGCACTCATACGCGCCCCACTCGACGTGACGAGGTCTATGGCGATGATCGAAAACGCATTTGACTTCGCGCCCCCAGCGTGGAAACCATCGCGTCTGAAACTGAAGACAGATGAAGTGGGTGACTATCTCGAATTGGCCTTTCTCACGCCTGAATTGGGTCATCGGCAGAGGCTGACCATTCAGGCAATGGCCGATGCAACAGGCCACAGGTTGCGCATACGGCCCAATGTCAACACTCACGACCTCGTCGAGATCGCAAGAAAGCTTGTGCCCCCGGAATGGCGGTTGCTGAAGCAACCAAGTCTGCACAGTGATCAGCGCATGGTTCAGGTTAAAGTTGCCGCGCCACCACTGCCGGAAGATTTGGCAAAGATATGTGAACAGTATGATGAAATGACTGGCTTTCGCTTATCGGTGGTGACCTGAGATTGGTCCACGTCGCGAAGAGAGAATACGAAGCTAACGAAATGAACCGATCAAACGAAAAATGCCAAACTTTTCGTTTATTTCGTTTGTTTCGTATTCTCTTTTCTGACCTTCCATAGAGTCTTCCACGGTTAACCGGGGAGCTACCTATTGCAGATTATCAGGGCAATATTTATACTTCAATAACGTCAAAGCGAGATGCCTCTCATTATACCTTGACATAGATTGGCAGGTGCGATTGACCAGGAAAAATGATGGCCGCAGGCTGTTAATTCTGTCCTGCTCGCAAAGGAAAAGAATCGCCCCGCGATTATTGCCTGCTCTTGAGCGTTATGATGGCCCCCCTTTTCAAGTGGTGAGGAAATTCATTGCTGAATGCCCAACAGAAGCACATTCCCTCGACATTTGCATCTTATCAGCTAGGTTCGGGTTGATCTCATCCAATCAGTTCATAGCCTGTTATGACGCGCGGATGACATTAGAGCGATCAATGGAGTTGAATTCGGCAGTATTGGAGGAAATGCAACGATTGTTGTCACGGGGCAATTATCGAGAGCTTTTTGTCAACGTCGGCAAGATTTATCGCAGGGCGTTGGCTGGCTACGAACTGCTTTTGGCGGATGATCTGGAATTAAGGGTCGCAGTCGGATCGTCCGGTCGCAGACAGGCGATGCTGCGTGACTGGCTGCGCCACAGTCCACCGCCACAGTTGTCAATCTCTACACCAGGTAACGCGCGAATTCGTGGGATTGAAGTAGCTCTGACACCGGAAGAAGTGGTTGATATTGCCTGCAGGGCACTGGCAGATGACAAAGACGATCCGAATGCTTACCAATCATGGTATGTGCCGATAAAGGGGCAGCGGGTCGCACCTAAGTGGTTGATCAGCCAACTCACAGGGTTACCAGTCAGGTCGTTTGTCACGGATGAGGCGCGACGCGTGTTAGTGCAGCTTGGGATAGCTGTTAAGCGCATATGAGCAACGGTCTGCAAGAGCGACGATTGACGGATAAAGGCGTGCAAGAAGATTTGCAGCGCCAACCACATTTACTGATGAAGCTCGCGGAGAACGCCTTAGTCGTTGCAGAGAGCCTGCGCGACAACTATTTCAAAAATACCGCGCAGTTTGTCACCAAGTTACGTCAGGCAATTCACGATACCAAGCGCCAGGAGCGGATACTGACTGTTCACGAAATCAAAAATGCCGACTGGGCAGAGGTGCAGGGAGAAGTGGTGACTTTTATTGATGGGGGTGTCGGGCGTGTTCAGCTCTCTAGTCCAGTGCCGATTTTGTTGCGCGTCGGCTCGTATTGCGTGCGCACTGGCGAGCGACGACTTACAGAACGGGAACAATTCGGCTACTATCCAGTAATCCTGGGCGACCTTGAAGGCGGCAGCAAAGAGCGCAAAGACTTCGTCGATATCGTGCGGATAACGGCGGAACTGCTCGGCGGGCTGTCCGCGCTGGAGCGCACGCCGGATCTGCGCGTACTGATGTTTCACGGCCCGCTGGTCTATCTGATGAGTGGATACGCGGGTCACACGCCATTCGCCGAGAAGGATATCGATCTTTTCTTACGACAATACGCGCCGGAACCGGGGCTGGGGCGTCAGCTCAAAGAGGAGTTCCTGCTCGAAGCCCGGCTGGATATCTATCCGCGCATGACCGACCGCTCCGAAGAGTGGTGCAAGCGCCGTCTTTTCGAGCCGCTGGCGTGGATTGCATGGCTCTATCGCAAACTGATTCAGGTTGCGCGTCAGCGTCGGCCCGCGCCGATTATCACTGGTGTGGTCGAACGCGGTGAGTCGCGCGAGTTTTGCGAGAGAATTTTGCTTGAACGTGTCTTTCGGGGCTTGCGTGAAAAGGAGCGCGCGGATTACTTCAATCAAATGTATGGTCGCACGGACTTGACCTCGCCGAAGGCCTTACTAGACAGGCTTGGTTATACAGATGCTTTGCTGTTGGCGATGTTGCTGCGGTCAGGCCAGTTCTCCGAATCATGGGAGATTGCAAAGTATGACGGCTTGCGGCAGGGTGATCTATCGCTGCCAGGAGAAGCTGGAACGAGCCGGGTCAACTTCTCGCCCTTGAAGCCGGGGACAATCGGGTTCCCGCGTGTGCGCGGCTGCTATGTATATATTTCTGAAATGACCATGCCGGTGCGCGTCGAGGTCTTTGAAGAGTTGAGCCAGGAACAGCTCACTGAGGCAGTGCGACATGTTTATCTGTACGCGCGGCTGCTGCCGGGCTATGGTTTTCCGATCGGGCTGGATATTGTGGACAAGTTCGCTAAAGTCCCGGCGTGGCTTACAGATGCTTACGGCAAGTTGATTCGATTTCAGCTTGGCGTCAGTCTGCAAAAGGGCGAGATCAGTGATGCCGAAATGCGACGCATCCTCGTGCAGGCAATCTATATGACACATCGAGATTGGTTGTTCCGCCCCCAGAGCTGAGGAGGGTAAAAGATGGCCACCCCAGATAACCTATCCCCGCAGACAGATCGTTACGTAGGCACACTCGTTGGCGAAAGCACCAGCAACGAGTTCCGTCTTGCTGTAGCACACGAGACCATCCGCGAACAGGACATCGTGGCCGTGGACGCCACCTTGCGTCGTACCGATGGCGGCAGTCTTCCCGAACTGATTCGCGTCTGGGCAAAGGTCAAACGTATTGAACGCATCAATCCGCTCTTTCCCGCCGAAGCCGGACATGAGCTGGCGGCGACACGCACGAACCCATTCGATACCGTACTTTCGCTGAGTCGCGAAATGGTGACAGCCGTTTGCCAAATTCTTGGC
>JAKEHZ010000099.1 GCA_022614735.1 Acidobacteriota bacterium
CATTACTCCCATTACTCCCATTACTCCCATTACTCCATGGATGGGACCGTGAATATAGAGGTGGAAAGCCGGAACAATTTGGATCTTCACACTCCCAGGCTTGGTTCGCAGGAAGCGCCTCATCCGACGCTCAATGTAGAGAATGGTTGGCGAGGCGAGGTATTGAAAATGCCAACCTCACGCTCTTTATCCGGTATGACATTTCGCTCTCACGAATTAACAAAACTTGGTGACATTATTCATCGAAAAAATAACTTGTACTTCAAAAAGCGCGAAATAATAACGCGGCAATTCATCGAACCGCGACAACGTGTCGAGGTCCGGCCAGGCGATCGCAGAGGTATGATAAATGCACACCAGATGTTACGCCGCGAGGAGGCGTTGCGCGAGACGGATAGGAAGGAGCCGGTGACCCCGGTTTTTCATAAAAACAGAATAAGTCACGAGGCGGAGCGGCCGGACGTGCGCCAGGTCCAATTACCGACGACGCCTTCGAACGCGCCGTTTGGCATGACGCCGCCGCAGATGGATCTGAACCAAATCACAGATCAGGTCATTCGGCAGCTTGATCGGCGCATGGTGATCTGGCGCGAGCGCACCGGTCGTGTATAGAGTCGACAGCAAACTATGCCGCTCGAAAAAGCTCTCATTACAAATCTTGATACCGGCGACAAAATTCCGGTGATGTTTAACCCGGAAGAATACACGCTGAACAAGGACAACAATTTTGCCCAGCAGACCATTCCTGGCTTGCGCGCCCCCCTGTTGCAGTTCACGCATGGCAATATGCGCACCTTGGAAATGGAATTGTTCTTTGATACTTACGAAGAACACCGTAATGGCAGCCAGGTGCTGAACCGGGCCGGGGAAGATGTGCGCAAGCTGACTGGCAAGGTTGTCGGTCTGCTCGACATCAATTCCCAGACTCATGCGCCGCCAGTATTGTTGGTGACATGGTCGTCGTTATCCTTCACCTGTGTGCTGGCGCGCGTTGGTCAGAAATTTATCCTTTTTCGTGATGACGGTACGCCGGTGCGGGCGCGATTGACCGTCACCTTTAATGAATTTACCAATGCAGAACGCGAGGCAAAGGAAGTCGGTCGCCTGACAGCGGATTTCACCAAAGCGCATATCGTCTTGCTGGGAGAAGACCTCAGCAGCATTGCCGGGAAGCACTATGAGAACCCCCTAGCCTGGCGGCCAATTGCCATCGTTAATAACCTGGATGATCCGCGGAATATTTTTCCGGGATTGGAACTGCAGATTCCATCCCTGCCTTTTGTAGATGCGGCGACCGGAGAGGAAGTAGCATAAGTAATGAGTACCCTATTTTAACTTACTGCTCTGTGATCGAAGTTTTCTCGGATATTTCCTTGGGAAAAATGCGAGAAAACTTCGATTACAGAGTACTTACGAATACGATGCCTGCTCATCCGCAATACGCGCCGGAATTCAAAATCAGGATAAACGGTGAGAATTTACCGTCTGTTATCCGTGCCTCCGTGATGAGTGTGCGATTTGACGATGGTTCGAAGGAGATGGACCGCGTGGAGATCCAGTTAGCCGATCCTGGCTTACGGTTGCTGGAGCATCCACTGTTAAACCTAAACAATGAATTAACACTTTCCATTGGTTACGCCGGCTTCACATTACAGGAAGTATTTGTTGGTGAGATTACCGGACGTCAGGCCTCGTTCAGCGGTGGCGCAACTACAATGACTGTAGAAGCTTCCGACATTAGCCACCGGCTCATGCCGGGCCAGAGAGAGCGCAGCTTCGGCCCTTTACCGGACCCGGCGATCATTCTCTTCATCGCTGTCGAAAACGGCATGATCCCAGGAGTAGACCTGGGCCCCGGCGCTCTACTTTCGGCCCTCGCCATTCTGTTGGGGAAGCCGCGCTTCCAGGATAATCAGTCTGACTATGAGTTTCTCAAGAAGATCGCAGCAGAATCCGGTGTTCAGTTCAGTCTAGAGAAACGCGTCCTCTTCTTTAAGGCATTTCCGGAATTCGCTCCTTCAATGACACTCACCTTGGGACGTAACCTGATGGATTTCTCGCCGAGGATTTCCATAGTCGGCCAAATTGAAGGAGTGTCAGTCAAGATTTGGCTGCGGGAATTGAAACTGAGCTTTGTCGTTACCGTGGCATGGGACTTCAATGCTGAGCGCTTCGCTATTTCTGTGGTTCCAGGAATTGCCGAAGGTACTGGTCCAAGTAAACCGAAGTTCAAATTTCTGGATCAGCCTATAAAGGATCCGACTGACGTTGCCAAGGTTTTGCGGAAAGCATTTTCGGAGCTCAAAAACAAGTTGAACTCACGGCTGACCGGCAGCGGCAGTGCGGTTGGCGATCCCGATATCCGTGCCGGGATGGTTCTGCAACTGGAAGGGTTAGGATCAGAATTCAGCGGAAACTACCGTGTTGATAGCACGTCCCACACAATCGATAGCAGCGGCTACAAAACGAGTTTTAACTTGAAGCGCGAAGTAATTCCAGAGGTGTTTACATGAGTGATGGATTGTTGGGAGTTGTAGAAAGTATTATCGAAGCGACACAAAAAAAGTTCTACGGTATAGCAGTAGGTACCGTAAGTGACATATTAGATCCGCTTGGCCAGGGCCGTGTTAAAGTCCGCCTGCCCTGGTTCAACGAAAACGAGAATACCGGTTGGGCTCGTATTGCTGTACCTTCGGCCGGGTCGAACTACGGCTTTTACTTCATCCCCAGGGTCGATGAGGAGGTGTTAGTAGCATTTGAGCATGGCGATATCGAGCTACCTTATATTATTGGAAGGTTATGGAACTTACAGGATAAGCCGCCGGAATTCACGCCCTTGCTGGGTAAAAGCCATATTCGGACCAATGCCGGGCACGACATTGTCTTTGATGACCTCCAGCAGTCGATTGAAATCAGCACCAGTACCTTACAGAAAATAACATTAGACCCGCTCAGGATCGAGATGAGCAATGATGCCGGGACCGTCACGCTGACACTGGATAACACAACACAGACGATAACATTACAGGCTGCAGTTAGTATTGAGTTAAACGCAACCAATATCAAGATCGAAGGTGTCAACGTTGAGATTAACGGTACGGCAAAGACCGATGTGAAGTCGGCAGGCTTATGTAACGTGCAGGCGCCCTTGGTGAAGATAAATTAACAGGAGAAGAACCATGCCACCCGCTGCGAGAGTAGGTGATCCGACGGGCCATCCCGGAGTTATAGCCGGTCCCGGTGTGCCGACGGTTTTGATCGGCGGCATGCCGGCGGCGGTCTTGGGAGACACGCATACCTGTGCGATACCACCCCTTGCCGGCCCACATCCGCCGACGCCGATTGCAAAGGGCAGCGCTACTGTGCTTATCGGGGGAAGGCCTGCAGCACGGCTGGGAGATCTGGCAGGTTGTGGTGCGCCGATAGTCTTCGGATTACCAACAGTTCTCATTGGCGGATAGGAAGAAGAAGGTCGATGGCTAATCAGGAAAAAGCTTTTCTTGGAACGGGCTGGGCATTTCCGCCGGGGCTCGATGATGAGGGCAAGATTCGTTTGGTCTCTTTGGAAGAAGATGTGCGCCAGGCCATCTTGATCATCATTCAAACAGTGCTTGGCGAGCGCGTCATGCGGCCGGACTTCGGTTCGGGTTTGCATAACCTGGTTTTTGAACCGGTCAATCGAACAACCATGGCTTTAGTACAAAACACGGTTGAACGCGCGCTGATCGATTGGGAGCCTCGCATTGAGATCAACAATCTTGAGGTGACGACCGATCAGAGCCAGCGCAATACCTTGGAGATCAATTTACTTTACACGGTGCGTGCCACTAATACGCAGTTCAATCTGGTATTTCCATTTTTCTTACTGGAAGGCGGAGAACAAGGGCAATGATCGAGACGCCGAAATTGGAGACCCGCGAAGAAAGAAGGTTTGCGCAGGATATTCGCCAGCGTATTCCCGGATACTTGCCGGCATGGCGCCCCCTTGAGCGCGGCACAGATGCGGCTCTTATATCGATTTTGGCGCGCTTCTTTTTCGTGATCGGCACACGGCTTAATCAAGCTCCCGATAAGAATCTTTTAGCGTTTCTCGAAACGGCAGGCATCGAGCGTATACCCGCAAAATCAGCACGCGCCCCGATGGTTTTCAAACTGAATCCGATATCCGCTGATGGCCGTCTGCCTCGAGGTTCTCGGATCGCAGCTCCTCCTCCACCAGGCAGTGATGAGCAAATTATCTTTGAAACGGAAAATGATCTTGGTGTAGCGGCGGCGCAGCTGCTCGAGGTGGTGAGCCTGCATCCTGGCCGTGATCAATTTGCCGATTATTCCGCAGCCCATCTTGCCGGGGCGCCATTCGAGATTTTCTCATCGCTGATAAATACCGAGCATATTTTCTACCTTGGCCACGAGAGGATATTGAATCTTGCCGGTGAAGTTACCTTGAAAGTCAGTTTTTCGCTGGCTGCAAACAGCAGCGAACGTCTTGATCTTCTCTGGGAGTATTGGGATGGTGAGGTGTGGCGGCCGTTCGAGAGCGTGCTGGAAAAATGCGATGAAGAGGCGGCTGAAGACCTGGATGGCACCAATGGCTTGACACGTAGTGGCTCAATCACGCTCAAAGCCGGCTGTGCCGAAACCAAACCTGTCGCCGTGAATGGGATTGAGACTTTTTGGGTGCGGGGAAGATTGTTGGAGCCTTTGCCTGCGGATCCTACACAAGTGTTGCCATTGGTGGAAAGCATAAAATTGCGGACGGTTATAAATCAGCCGTTGATCTGTACGGCTGGCGAAGGCCCTGATCAGGAACCTCCAGATTGTGCTCAGGTAGCTTCAGATATAAATGTCTCTGTCAAGACCGGCTTGTTGCCTGACATTGCTTTTGCCGGTACGGCGCCCCTTGATCTGACGAAGGCGATTTATCCATTCGGCCAGCAACCCCAACCCGGGAGCGTGTTCTATTTTACTAGCGAAGAACTTTTCAGTAAGCCAAGGGCGCGAGCGCAGGTTTTCATCAAGACTGCCGAGACTCCGGAAGATAGTCTGAACATTGTGTCCGGCACTGGCTCGAGTTCAAACAAAACTCTATTGCAACGCCAGGTTTTCTGGGAATATTGGAATGGAACAGATTGGGTTATTTTTGCCCCGAGTCCGGTTAAGGATTCAGCTAACCAGCCTGATTTTGGACGTGATAACTTAGGTCGTAAAAACGACGATGTATTCCTCTTCGACGTTCCTGAAGATATGGCGCCATTGAAAGTTAATGATCAGGAAGCTAAGTGGATGCGGGTGCGACTGGTAAGCGGGGGGTATGGGTTCACTGCGCGAGTAGCATGGTTGGATGCCAATACCTCGCCACCGAGTAGCAACGAATTTACTTATGTCATCCCACAACCACCTGCCCTTGCGGAATTTCGCCTGGGTTATGTTTGGGAATCTGAGGGAGAGCCTCCAGAAGCAACTCTGGCATTCAATGATTTTCAATACCAGGACTTTACCGAACGGGCGCGTTATCCCGGCCGTCCCTTCCTCCCTTTTAGCCGCATGGATGATACAACCCCGGCGCTTTATCTCGGCTTCGATAAGAAATTGCCAGTCGATTTTGTCAGCCTGTTTTTCGACATTGTAGAGAAACGTGGTGATGAACAGGGCCCGGAGCTGGTCTGGGATTACTGGGATGGGAGCGATTGGCGACGTCTTGCTGTAGAAGATGAGACCGGCAATCTTTTCCGCCCCGGCAGGTTATCTCTCATTGGGCCCGAAGATTCGGCAGCGCTGGCGCGGTTTGGCGCCGCACGGTACTGGCTGCGTACACGTTTGCGCGAAGATGGTCCTCCGCCAAGGAATGTATTTAATGCCATTTTTTTGAACTCAGTCTGGGCAAGCCAGAGGCAAACCTCGCGTGATGAAGCTATCGGCCAGAGCTCCGGATTGCCCAGTCAATCTTTCCGGCTTCGACAATTCCCGGTGCTTGCCGGGGAAGTGATAGAAGTCCGCGAGCTTGCCGGTCCACTCGCCGCCATTGAATATCCGATCTTGCTCGATGAGCTGGGCGAGGAAAAACTGCGCACCGTCATTGATCGCAACGGCAAAGTCACTGAAGTATGGGTGCGGTGGGAAAGCCGGACCCACCTGTTTTTTTCCGGAGCGGACGACCGGCATTATTTTGTGAACCGAGCCGAAGGCCGCTTGTTTTTTGGCGACGGCGTAGGAGGGAAAGTTCCGCCAGCTAAATCATTGATATTGGCGCGGGAGTATCAAGCCGGCGGTGGGAAAGCCGGAAATGTGCTACGAGGCGCGATCAACCAATTACTGGCTGGTGTGCCCGGCGTTCAGGAAGCTTTCAATGTCTTGCCCGCTGAGGGTGGCACCGATGCCGAACCAATCACCGCCATTGCCTCGCGCGGGCCGCGCACCTTGCGGCATCGTGGCCGGGCCATGACCGTACGCGATTATGAGGTGATGGCGCGTGAAGCTTCGCCGGAAGTGGCATGGGTACGCGTGTTCTCTGCCAGCGATGCTTTTCTCGGTCACCGCCCCGGGCACGTGCTGGTGATGGTCTTACCCGAGACAGAAGATCGCCGTCCCTGGCCTTCTTTCGGTCTGCGAGAAAGGGTGCGGCAATATTTCGAAGATCGTGCATTGGCAAGTTTATCTCCTGCGCGCTGCATTCATGTTACCGGGCCCGAATTTTTTCCCATAGACGTTGAAGTCACCGTGGTTCCGAAAATCGCCAGCGAAGCCGGGACGATTGAACAGCGTGTGCGTGCTGCGCTCGAAGATTTCTTGCATCCATTGCGTGGTGGTCCACGCGGTAACGGCTGGGAGCTCGGTCGCGACGTATATCTCTCTGATGTTGCCGCGGTCGTTGAGAATGTCCCCGGCCTCGATTTCGCTCAAGAGATTGTGCTTTTACGTGACAACACCCCGCAGGGAGAGCGGGTTGCCGTGCCACGGGATCATTTGGTAGTTGCCGGTGAGATTAGTGTCAAAGTATTGCTGCCGTAGTCATATGAGGCTTCCACTACCCAACCTGGATGACCGTCGCTGGAGCGATCTGGCGGAAGAAGGTCGCAATCTCGTTCCGCGCTATGCGACGGAGTGGACTGATTTCAACATCCACGACCCGGGCATCATGCTCATCGAGCTGTTTGCGTGGGTCACCGAGATTGATGTCTACCGTGTCAATCGCATACCCGATTCACACCGGCTAAAATTTTTGGCTTTGCTCGGCATCACACTGCAACCGCCGCAAGCAGCACAGACCGTAGTGCAATTCTCATTGCATAACGACGCTGCCTGGCCTAACTGGTTTGGATCGCCGCCAGCGGTGAACTGGGTTGAGTTACCAGCCACAATTGAAGTCGAAACGACTGAGGCGGATAGACCGGTTCGGTTCCGCACTCTGGAAGCTGTGACGGTTGTGCCGGCGCAATTGGAAGCGCTCTGGCGGGAAGATAAAGACGGTTTACTCGATTTGACGACGATGTGGGAAAACCGCGAATTATTACCGATGTTTGGAGATGTACCCAGGGTGGGTGACATCTTCTATTTCGGTTTTTCCGCGCCCTTACCTGAGGGCCAGACCGTGGCGTTCTATCTGCGTTTCGCCGGTGATAAAAGCGGCAAGGAGGAACGACAGCGCTTACAAGAGGAGTTGCGCGCGGGCCTTCAAGATTGTCTTCCACTGCCCAACCCGTGTTTGCCCGAAAACTACGAGTCACCCGCAGAATTGACCAGGAATTTGCTACATCATTCAGTGCGGACAGTATGGGAGTTTGCGCAGTTATCCGGTAACACGATCTCCTGGCGATCACTGAGCCCGGATGTAAATGAAGTATTCGATGATACTCGCGCCTTCACATTGAATGGTTTTGTGCGATTCAGATTGCCGGCGCCGATCTACTCGGTCTCTTTATCCTCGTCCGACTCACCACGCTACTATTTACGTTGCCGTCTGGCGGCCGGCGAGTATGATGCTCCGCCGATATTACAAGCTGCATTTCTGAACGCCGCTCCTGTGGAACAAGCCGTTCCCGTAAGTTCGGAGTTTGCCATTGCCACGAACGCAATAATTTCATACCCGCCGGGCTCGCCGCCATCCACCTTCGGGAAATTCACCCTGCGCTTCAACGCAGCAGGAGAAATTGCTGCGCTCAGTTTTCTGGCGCCAGAGGCTGAAGCGCCGGAATTTTTCATCACCCGGTTGCAGCTACCAGCGGGATCCAACAAAGGCCTCCTCGGTTGCGAACTTCGACTGATAGATAGAGGCTTGGGTGAGCCCTTTCAGAAAGTCGTTTTAGAGCCTGTGCCAGTGCAATCGCACAGTGTCGAGATTTTTACGCTTGAAGATGAGGCCTGGTATACCTGGATTCGGAGACCGGACTTTGATGCCTCGTCCAGAGACGACCGTCATTTTCTTCTAGACGAGACCACCGGGACAGTTACTTTCGGCGATGGTGAAAGGGGGCTGCCGGCGCCCGGAGGCGCGCTCATTTTTGCCAGGTATCGCACTACGCTTGCTGCGGCAGGCAACATTCTTCCGGAGAAGATCTCGCGGTTATCCAACTCAGCACACAATCAGTCGCTTATCGATGTTGCAGCGGCGCGCGCGGAGCTAAAAACCATCTCCAATCCATTTCCGGCAACTGGAGGCGCCGATGCCGAAACTCTGGCCCATGCTGAAGGCCGGGCTTTGGAGGAGGTCAATCGAGTTACGCGCGCTGTGACTGTAGCGGATATTGAGCATCTTGCGCTGACGACACCAGGCGCCAATGTGGCGCGGGTTGCCGTGAAGACTAATCTGGATGCGCGCTATCCCTGCTTACAAGCTCCGGGAACAACCACCGTGATATTGCTTCCGCAAATTTCGGCTCCAAGAGTGCAACCGAGCTCCGGACTGCGAGTCGCGGTGAAGAGCTATCTCAATCGCAGGCACATTCTCGGTAACCGAATCGAAGTTGTCGGGCCGGTTTATACAAAAGTTACAGTACAAGCTCGTGTGCAAAGTCAAACCGGAACCGATGCAGCGCGTGTGCAGCAAGACATTATGCAGGCCCTGGATGACTTTTTCGATCCACTGCGCGGCGGGCCGGAAAAGACCGGCTGGCCATTTGGCCGGGACGTCTACCGCTCGGAGGTGCTGCACACTATCGATAATGTCTCCCGGGTCGAAAATGTTGTGACATTGGAATTGATCGCGAATGACGGCGAACCTTCGTGTGGAAACCTGTGCATAGGGCCTTGTGGTTTGGTGGTCTCAGGAGAGCACGAGATTGTTGTGGAGTAAATAATGCATTCACCTTTCACTAACCTCGATTTTGAGCGCTTCATCTACCGGCAGGGGCAGCTCCTGTCCAGTCGCGATTTCCGTGACCAGAAGCGAATGGAGGAAGCGCGGCGCTGGATGCACAACTCGGCGTTGCACAATGCCTGGGGCGTTGCGATCGGGTATGAGTTTTTATTGTCAGGAAATAACCCGGCAAGCTGGGACGCTGGCGAAGTACTGATTGTTCATCCCGGAATCGCTTACGACTGTTATGGCCGCGAATTGATTCTGACAAGAACGGTGGAATTCACCAGAGATATTTTTCAGGATGATCGAGGTAATTTGCGAGAAGACCTTCGAGGTCAAACGATCTTCCTGGTGCTGCGCTATCAAGATGCCGCGCACACAAGGTCGGACGAAAATTGTTTGGGTTCGCCGAATAGCACGGGGGTTCCACCCCCACTTTTGCTGTGGAAACCGAAAAGTGAGGTGTGCTATGGCCTGGACGTACCCATCTTGTTCGTATCTATCACCACTAGTGGAGCTTCGATTCAGCGTTATTCAGCCAATCGAGCCCGTCCGCAGGCGCGACCTAAGATCTCATTTGGACGAACGGTAGCGGGGCAAACTGCCTGGCAAAGCTGGATGGCCCCCTTATCACCACCTGTCGGATTGGGGTTACAAGTGAGAATTGACACGCGTGATGCTGGATTTCAACAAACGCCGTGCTATTTCGCCTGGCTGAACGGATCCTTATCACGCACTTTTAACGATGAATTGGTCAGATTCCCTCTTCCCGCTTTTATAAGTTTGACAAAGGAGAAACCAGACGAATTTACGTTTCGTGCCCTATTGTTTCAATTCTCTCAATCGTCAGTCATAACGGCCGTGATAGCTCAGATGCAAAGAATAAATCTGCCGGCTTTTGCCAATCAACATAAATTGACGGTCTGTTGGATCGGAATCGAGCATGGGGGTGTTATTTCTCCTTCTTCGAATGACCAGGCATTGGAATCACATCTCAGATAGATGAGGACATTATGAATGATGTATCAGCTGTTCCGCATATCGAGCGTTTGGACTTCTTCAATGGCCAGCGCCTTTTCGCCGAAGACTTGCAAACGCTCGACGGCTTTAATCGGCAAATGCGCTGGTTGCACAATCTCAGTTTGCATACCTTCGGCATCGGCAGTGGCTTTGCCGTGCATGGCGAGCGTGGTGATCGCGAAGTAACTATTTCACCGGGTTATGCAATCGACAACCAGGGCCGCGAAATTATCTTGTTATTACCGCATGTCGAAACCGTGCCGCCGGTTGCTGATGACGGCTCTGGCAATCCCCAGTTTTATGATCTTACGGTGCATTATCCGCGCATCGAGGATTTAGAAGAATTGGAAACTCGATCCGGCCTCTGTTCAACTAACGGGGTAGTCCGACGCCGGGAGGAGCCCGTATTTTGTTGGATTGGATTGAATACCAATCTCGAGCCCAAAATCGATAAGCACGTCACACAGATTGCAACTGGTGAAAAAATCGTCCTGGCGCGCATCAGCGTGAAAAACTGTCGGCTTGAATCCCTTTCCATCGCGACCCGGCGAAATGTGCGGCCTGAGCATTTGCCGTATATAGCTTGCGGAAGGACACTAAAAGGTGCGACGAATTGGAAACTATGGGACATACCACATCCTGACGTGTCAACTCGCAGAATCGACTTGGGCGTGGAAACACTCGTCATCACCTCTGAAGCTAAGTTTGCCAGTGTGCCTTGTTACACCGCGCGCATTGTTGGCCAGAGAGTTTTCCCGGATGAGACCAGTCCGGAATTTATGTTTGAAGGGTTCACAATAATTGGCGGCGATGCTACCCCGACGCAATTTACCTTGCGCGTTTTTCTTCCAAGCTTCTTTGTAGGTTCGCTACCAGTCAACCCGCGTGATGGGAGTTTCATTGAAAATTTGGATTCTATAAAAACCAATTGGTACGTCGAATGGATGGGGGTCGAAGGATAATTTCATCATGAAGCCCGAACCCAATTATTTCTATCTCAATATCGGCAATCGCTGGCCGAAATTCGAGCTCGCTGATCTCGAAATAGCCCCGGACGGCGCGTTGCAATTGCGCTCTTTGCCCCGCCTGGTTGAACGATTGCCGGATAGGTTGAGTGATTTGCCGATTCCCCAGGCGCCCGCCGGCATTGCGCGATCCGATGACGGCACGCTCTTTTTTACGGAGCCTGAAGCACATCATCTCTGGAGAATCGATCCCTGTGATCCCGAAAAAGTTGCGCGGCCGGTATCGTGTATCGGCGGCGAAGGAAGCGATGCAACTCAATTCAAATTTCCGCGAGGCTTATTGTTTTTGCCGGGCCGTGGTTTGTTAATCGCTGACAGCGGCAATAATCGCATTCAAATTATTGACCCGCTCACTTCGCGAGTGCTTGAGATCTGGAACGGTGTGGATGCTCGCGGCAAACCTTTGTTGTACGAACCCTGGGCGATGGCCTCAGACAGTGATAACAACGTTTATGTCGTCGTTGCTGGTGATCATTCCGTACAGAAAATCGACACCTGTGGACGTATTAGTCAGAATTTTCGACACAATGTTGATGCAAGTTACTCGCTCTCTGCGCCGGTAGCGGTGGCCATTGCCAGGATCGATGGCGAAGAACGCGTGTTAGTTCTAGATCACAATCTACGCGCTGTCGTGGTTTTCAGCTTGGACGGCCAATGGCAGAAGACTTTTACTTCTCAGGATCTGCAGGACCCTTTGACACTGGCGGTTTCCGAACGAGCGATTTACATCGGTGACAATGGCGATCAATATCGAAATGTATTGCAATTTGATTTACCGTCCCTGGAAGATGAACAACTAAACTTCGTCGGTGTGGCGGTAGGCTACCTTGGGCCAATTGCAGCTCTGTTCTTAGATTGTCACGAATTGAGATCGCAAGAGTTATGCAGCGCTGGCGGGAAAGCCATTCACCTGAAAGCAACCGAGACCTGCGATTTATTGCTATTAGCAGGCGATGGGCTGGCGCCGATAGTGTTGAAAGAGGGAACGGGTTTTCAGACCTGCGGCTTTGCTATTGCCGGGCCGTTTGATTATCGCCGTCTGCCGGTTACCTGGCATCGCTTGCAATCCTTCACTGAAACCCTGCCACCGCACGCGCATGTCCGATTCTTTTTCCTTTTTGACGAATCGCAGACCGGAGGACCTCCGGAGATGCCTCCTGTGGCGAATGTCTGCAGCCCACCGGTGGACACGTTTCAAGACTGGTGTGCTTTTCCGCTTGACGTCACCGATGGCCTGTTCGAAGCCTTTGCAAACACCGACTGCCGGAGACTGTCGATTCGGCAAAGCACGAGCGACAACCCGGCGACCTCTACTTATTTATGGCTGGCCTTAAAACTTTCAGGTGACGGTACAGCTACACCGCGAATTGACCAGATCCGTTTGCAATTTAATCACGAAAGCTATTTGCCATACTTGCCGGCGTTGTATTCGGAGGATACAGCCAGCCGGCAATTTTTATTGTCGTTCCTCTCTTTGTTCGAAAGCTTCTTTGTAGAACTGGAATCGACGATATCAAGGTTAACGGCATTGTTCGATCCTGCTGCAGCGCCGGCGGAGTTTCTGGCGTGGCTGGCGGGATGGCTCGCGCAGGATATCAAAGAAGAATGGAGCGATGAGATCAAGCGCCAAATGATCGCTGAAGCCTTCGCCGCCTATGCGCTGCGTGGTACCCCGACTGGTTTGCGACTGCGCTTGCAGAGATTTACCGGAGTTGAAGCTCAAATTCTCGAACCTGCGTTGAACTCAGATCTCTGGTCGCTCGGTGAAACCTCGACGTTTAATTTTGACACGATGCTGGCGCCGGCCGAAGCTCAAGGCGCAGTCCTCGGGACAACCGCTACCCTCGACAGCTCGCACCTCATCACCGATGCCGAATTTGGCGCGCCGCTGTTCGAGGAAGTTGCGCACCGGTTCACAGTCGTAGTTTATCCGAATGCGGTGAGCTCAGCCCGGAGAAAGGCTGATCTCACTGCCGTCATTGAGCGTGATAAGCCGGCGCACACCGCCTACCACCTGTGTGTGATTCAGCCGGCAATGCGCGTCGGATTCCAGTCTTTGGTCGGCATCGATACGGTGGTGGGCGGTCCGGAACTCCCAACGCCGCTTGCAGAGACCTCGGCCGGCGGCCTTGTGTTAGCTGGCACGCCGCTGGCTGGGCTGGGAGCAGGCAGCCAGGTCGGCGTCAACACACAGCTTTTCTGAAAGGAGATTTAAAATGACATCCAACGGCAGGAAGGTAACGGCCAGCACTTTACAGAAGCCAGTACGCAATCACTACTTTTTCGGCAAGAAGCTCGACGTGCAACATTTCGAGCTGGAACAGGATTACTTCAATGCCAAACGCTGGCTCTTGAATCGTTTGGTTTCAGGGTTCGGCGTGGTCTGCGGATTGAACGTCGGGTGGGCTGATCCGCATACCTACGACGCCATCGTGGTTAAACCCGGGCTGGCCATAGATAAATGGGGCCGCGAGATCATCCTTATTCGCGACTCGATGCCAGTCAAAATCATGCCGCCGGCCCCAGGTGAATGTCCTCCAGGAGAGGAGAATTTTATTTACATTTGCCTGGAGTATTTTGAATGCCTAGCCGACCCGGCGCCGGTTCTGGCAACCGAGTGCAATGGTGGGCAACGCTGTATGCCGGATACCATTCAGGAGCGCTATAAAATCACCGTAAAGCCCTGCAAAGCCCCGGAGATCGGGCATCGCTGCCAGATTCCAGACATCATTGACGACAGCAGCGGAGAAATTATTTACGACACCATTGTGAGATGGGTCAGTGAAAGATGCCCGTCACGACCGGAAGATCCCTGCATTCCTCTGGCTGAGATTGAATTCGATGAGAGCGGACATTGCAGTGATATTGATATCACTGTGCGGCCGATTGTTTATACCAACGATCTGTTGTTTGAAATATTGCTGGGTATTACCGAGCGAAGGGAAACCCCGCGCCCGGGAGGCAAACAATAGCGCCGCGATTGGAGTGAGGGAGTGCTGGATATTCCGGAATGTAGATTTCACGTGAGCGGACGGGTCGTACACATAGCTGGTAAGAGATCGAAAACGAGCGCGAGGTGAATAATATGATGACCAATAATTGCACTTGCACAACCACCGTCGAGGTTTGCCGAACTACTGCCGGCGAGAGGCCGAGGTATTTCCCACGGCAACTGGTCACTGCGGAAGATATGATGTTGGAGCAGGAATATTTCCGCAATCGTATGCGGTTACACAATCGTCTGTTGCACGGTTGGGGTGTCGTCTGCGGGTTGCAAGTCGCGCCGGTGGCCAAAAAAGACGGAACTGGCGGCCTGGAACCGTGGAAAGTGAAAATCTGCCCCGGTGATGCCCTCGGTCCATACGGCGATGACATCATGGTACCCTGCGAGGTGGAGATCGATTTGCGGCAAGATTCGATTTCGGGCAGCTCCATCGAGCCATGCGGTACCATCGGCGATGTGTGGTGCAGTGAAATCTGGCTTGATCGAAGCGAAGACCGCATCCTTTATCTGGCTATCAAGTACGCCGAAGTGCCCACACGGCCCGTGCATGTACAGCCGGCTGGTTGCGGATGCGATGACCTGCCGTGTGAATTCTCCCGCTTGCGCGATGGGTATGTGATAAAAGTGCTGACCGCGGAAGAGCATCGTCCACTGGCCCTTGACCGATCGAAGCTACCGGATTGGCGAGCTCTATTCGGCATACCAACCGCCAGCCCTCCACACGTTGGCGACCCAAATCCGGCTTGCTGGCCCTGCCCGGATCACCCCTGGGTGACGCTGGCCGCCATTCGGGTTGATGCCGATGGAAAGGCTACCCTGATCGATAACTGCGGCCCGCGGCGCCTGGTTGCGGCGTTAGGCGGTTTCTACTGGTCCTGCGCAAAGGTTGAAATCCATTCAATCAATACTTCATCCCCTGTCTCGACCTTCGTCTGCGGGAGGGCTGGTCAATCGCCAATTACACTCGCGCGGGAAATGTCTAACACAATCATCGTGGTCGGAGAGGGTTTCCAGGACAAACTTACAGTAGATTTTGGCGCCGGAATCACTGCGCGGGTAGTGGGCGCAATTTCCCAAACCAGCTTTACCGTGGAGGCGCGAGTAGCGGACGGGGCTGCTGCAGGTACACGTGATGTGGTGGTGGTCAATCCGGATTGTTCCACCGCCATTTGCGGAGGAGCGCTCACTGTCCCGCCGGCCCCTGTGACGCGTAGGGCGACTCCTCAGCAAGCAGTGAGGGAAGCGCCGACCAGGGTTGTAGCCGAAGAGAGACCAAAACCAAGGAAAAGACAAACGTCATAAGACCGTCAGGTTGAATGTCACGATAGCAGGACCAATAACGCCGTGAATCTATCAGCCGAATCCTATGAGTCATCAACCTGGAAGCACAGCAAAAACGGCTGAAGCCAACCAGCGGAGCAGCACTTCAGTATCCCGACAGCCGCTCTCGCCGTCCTCTCCAGTAGGTCATCAGTTGTTGCAACTCCAAAGGGCAATTGGTAATCGAGCTGTCGGTCGCGTCGTCCAGACTAAACTCAAAGTCAACCAGCCTGGTGACCGGTACGAACAGGAAGCCGACCAGCTGGCAGAGAAGGTCATGCGCATGCCGGATGGAGATCAACTCGGCATATCTAACGGCTCGACGCAAATTCAGAGAAAATGTGCTGCCTGCACCAGCGGACAAAGCCTTTGTCCGAAATGTGAGGAGGAAGAAAGAATTCAACGCCAACGACTGGCAGCGGACCTTACGCCACTGCTCCAGCGCCAGCCGGCAGAGCCTGAAGAAGAGGAAGAAGACCAACTCCTCCAGTCCAAAGCCTCCCCGGGACACACACCAGAAGTCAGCCCTAAAGTCGCTGCAAACCTCCATGCGCTGCGAGGTGGAGGGCAACCTTTGCCACAATCCGTTCGGTCTTTCTTCGAGCCGCGATTCGGGGTCGATTTCAGCAGTGTGCGGGTGCATGCGGATGGCCTGGCTGCAAAGACCGCGCGCGACTTGCAAGCCCGAGCTTTCACAATAGGCAGCGATGTGGCATTCGGACCGGGCGAGTACGCACCGGATAGCGCTGAGGGAAGGCAGTTGCTGGCGCATGAGTTGACGCATGTGGTGCAGCAGAGATCAAGTTCGTCGCCAGCCGAACCGAAACTCCAGCGCCAACCCAACAATGTCAGCCCACCACCAGAACGCACACCTGCCGAAGCTGCTGCTCAGGCACTTATCGTGGACGACGTGGTGTCAGAACTGGGACCAGGCCAGATGAAAAAGAGTGAGTTCATAGCCAAACTACGCGCAGAAGTGTGCAAGACTGCTGAGGAAGTCCTGGCAAAAGTTGATCAGACTACGGAAGGCTGCCCCTATCTTGATTTCTGGTTTGATTTTTACGGTAAAAAAGATGCCCAGCATATCGAAAGGGCTATCAGAAAATTTGTTCCCGAAGCCTCAGGTGCTACCACGGCAATGGATTACATCCCCAGTATTACTGCCCGAGTGCGAATTGGTGTTGAAACCTGGGCGAGAACCGGCGAGATCACGGGTGTACCTGAAGGAGTGCCTATTGAATTGCCCGGAACAACCTCATTAGCAAGTACCGAAGAAACCACACCAGCAACAAGTGGTATACAGTTCAAGAGCCGTTCTGGGGGGGCGAGAGCAGCCAGAAATCCGCAAGCAATACAGGCGCAATTAGGCCCTGGCCGTCCCCTTGAAGGGAGTGTGAAATCACGCATGGAGTCTGCTTTTGGTACGAGCTTCTCTCATGTTCGCGTACACATGGATGCCCGGGCTTCCTCACTCTCCAGCAGTTTTCAAGCGCGTGCTTTCACAGTGGGCGAGCACATTGCCTTCGGGTCAACGGAATATCGACCAGGAACGTTGATCGGCGACGCACTTATTGCCCACGAACTGGCTCATGTGTTGCAGCAAGGAAATATGAGCACGAATGTCTCACCAGCAAAAGAAAGCGACACAAGTTATAGCGGCTTGGAAGATGATGCTGATTTATCTGCGATCGGTGCTATTGCTCACCTTTGGGGCGGTGCCAAAGGAATGCTCAGAGACCTTACAAAGAATACGACTCCGCGCCTAAAGTCCGGGCTATCATTACGAAGATGCCCGGTGGTAGGGGGAGGTGTAAGGATAGCTGGAAAGAGTTGTATAAAACAAGCGGGAAGAGAAGCAGCGAAACAAACGGGAAAAGAAGTAGCGAAACAAACGGGAAAAGAAGCGGCGAAACAAACGGGAAAAGAAGCGGCGAAACAAACGGGAAAAGAAGCGGCGAAACAAACATCGGAGCAGACTTTGCAGGCCGCTCTTAAGCCCAATACTATGCGGCATATTTTTGGCAAAGCCCAACATGGGTTAGAATCTTTGGTAAAACGATTAGGCAGTGAAGAAGCTGTCATTCGACAAGCTGTGCAAGGTCTGAGCCGAGCGCGAGCGAGCTTGCCTGCGGCAGGGCAATTTGAAACTATAGTCAGCATTGCCGGAACAAATGTGACTGTTCGAGGAGCAGTGGTGAATGGCATTCCCAGAATTTCAACCATGTTTGTACCACCATAAGGAGAATTAAGATGAGTGGTCACGCAAGTAAAGATGAAATGAAAATTGTCGAGCAGCTGGAATCCGCTATTGATTTGAAAACGAGCCCAATTGATGATTTGTTGGAACTCGGTCAACTCTATATTGAGCCATGCCATCGGGAAGCAGAAGCCATATTAATATTTGAAACCATCTTGATGCGCAATCCTCACAATAATGCCGCAAAATTTTGGCTGGCATATTGCTGCCTTCATTATCTTATGGACCCAAAAGCACTCCAGCGCGCAGTATCTCTTCTTGAAACTAATATCAATGCCAATGACGATTATGCTGGAGCTTCTTATGCCATGTTGGCCGAAATTTTCGAGGAGCAAAATAGTTCGTCGCATGAGAAAAAGATTCAGATGCTTGAAGCCTCTGTAATAAAAGAGCCCTCCTGGGTATACAATCGCCAAAGTTTGGCATGGGCATACATTGAAGTAGGCCGCTTTGCAGATGCTTTTGAACAAATACAAATCGCGCTTACAAACGTGCAAGAGCCTGATCCGGGATGGAATATTACTAAACGCAACTTTGAAGAATCCATCACGGGACGGACGGGATATAGGGCAATTGAGCGTCTTCAATCTGATCTTGAGAAAATAAAGACCGAACTGGAAAAAACGAAAAAGTAATGATTCGAAATTTTGGCAATAATGGACACGAATTGGGAGCCGGTTTCGTTCGAGCGCACTCTTGTACTTCCTACAACCGCCAGTAAAAGAGTGAATCCTACGAAGCAAATCACTTCTGATCGAATATGAGAACTTTCTCCTATGGCAGTTCGACATGAATAGAGCTGATTCAAGTCAACGGGTAGTCTATTGAATGCTAACGGCTAAACATATAGATAAGTGAAATGTATATAAGCATTCGCACAGTAACCATTAGTTTTTTAGATAAACTCGTACGCCCAGAAATTCAAGTGCATCACCAGTCTTGGTCTTCTTACCAAGTTTGCGGATGCATTGGTATTGCTTTCGCCGTATTCCTTACTAATGCACATGTACTGCGACTAGGACTTTCACACTGGATGATGGCAGGACTTTTAGTGTGTGCCGTGTTTACATTTCTTGCGGTGATTATGGCAACCAAGATCATTATTGGGGAGGAACGAATCATCTACTACCACCATGAAATAGCCGTAATGTTGGTTTCTGCTCTCGTGTTATGGTTACTAGATCAACCACTACTCCTTTATCTCGATATCACGATTCTCGGTATTGGTATTTTCCTGGCTTGTGGTCGCATCGGCTGCCTGATGGTCGGTTGCTGTCACGGTAAGCCGCATCGTTGGGGTGTCTGCTATCGCGATGATCACGCTTCCGCTGGCTTTACGCCATATTATGTCGGCGTGCGGCTCTTCCCCGTTCAGCTTATGGAATCGTTATGGGTATTGGTTATTGTCGTCATTGGCAGTGCACTTATTCTCAGCAACAAACAGCCAGGTGAAGCATTGGCTTGGTATGTCATCGCCTACGACCTTGGACGTTTCTGTTTTGAATTTTTGCGCGGCGATCCCGAGCGGTCTTACTATTTGGGCTTTTCTCAGCCGCAATGGATTTCGCTCATTCTCATGCTTCTCGTGGTTGGCGCAGAGTTCGCCGGTATCTTGCCTTTTCAGACTTCGCATATTGGCGCAACGGGGCTTTTGGTAATGACGATGATCAGTGTCGCTTTATGGCGGCGCTTTGGCATTGTTTCGAAGCATCAACTCTTGCATCCCCGCCACGTCAAGGAAGTTGCTGAGGCAATTGAATTAGTTTCGAATATTGCAATCGAAGCAAACGCTATTTCTCCCAAAGAAGAGTTTCTCCCGAGAACGATTCACCTTGCTTGCACCTCTAATGGCGTCAATCTCTCCACGGGCAGAATTAAGAATGCCGCTGGCCATATTCAACTTTACACGCTTTCATCTCGTCATGAGCTAATGACGGAAACGGTGGCAAGAATACTGGCAGATTTGATTCTTTTGCTGAAACATGCTGCAAGCTCACACGAGCTCGTCAAGGGCAATCGCGGCGTTTTTCATTTATTGGTTCACACAGGTCGAGCATGAAGGCAGCAAAAAACAAAACTCAAAAGGCCTCAGATAAATTATCACGAAGAGCGTCGAAAGTTAGTCGAGAGAAAGACCAAGCGATAACTCTACATCCTTTCTTGTATTTGCAACAGACCGCTGGCAACCAAGCGGTTGGGCTGATGATTCAAGCCAAGTTGCAAGTCAATCAGCCGGGAGATAAGTACGAGCAGGAAGCGGATCGAGCGGCAGAGGAGGTGATGCGTATGCCGGATGCGATGTCACCGCACATTTCTTACAGTTCACCTGCATATATGCAGGTCACTTCAAAACCAGCAGAAGAAGAACATTTGCAAACCCGAGAGGCTCATAGTGAGGCACCAACAGTATCACCCTCTGTCGAAAGCCACATCAATTCACTCCGAAGCGGTGGTCAGCCATTATCAACGTCGGTGCGCGCTTATTTTGAGCCAAGATTTGGGTATGACTTTGGCGAAGTGCGGGTGCATACGGACGGCCGTGCGGCTGAATCAGCGCGGGCAGTGAATGCATTAGCGTATACACTCGGACGCGATGTGGTGTTTGGATCAGGACAATATGCCCCAGAGACAAGCAATGGACGAAAATTGCTGGCGCATGAGTTGGCGCATATCGTGCAACAGCGCGGCTCGATCACATCACCAGGGTCTCAGCATGGATTGATCCACCGAGCGCCCGATAAGCCCTCAGGCAGCACCCCCAGCCTGCCCTGGAAGCACGGTGATCATTCTCTCTTTGAGGAGACGAAAGAGGGAATCCGGTTTCTGGTTGGCGTTAGTTCCAGCGATACAGAGAAGGCAGTTCGAGGGGCGATTCCGTCTATAGCTAAGCAAATCGCGACGGACAATAAACGCATTAATGACTCAGCGTTCCAAGTGAAAACCTGCTTCATCGTCTCGACAACGACGCGGTTTGCATTGCACAACGGTGATCCCGTCCTGATGTTGGATCCCGCCGATGCTAATGTAGATACCGTTGCTCACGAGATGGGGCACGCAATTTTTCATTATCTCAGCGCTCGAGGAGAGTCGAAAGAACCGGATGCCACTAAGGCAAAGAATTTCCGCCTTCGTATTTCAGATATTTATCTGCGGCTTGCAAGCACGAAGGAGTTCACCGAAGGAGACGAGACACATCCGGCGGGTCTCTGGATCGTCGATCCCTCACAGTGGAAGCCCGGAAGCAAGAAGGAGCACCCGTGGGATGATCCCGATGAATTTTTCGCCAGCGCAAAGGAAGCTTATCAAAGAGATCTCGCCGGGCTCAAAAAGTCGATCGCACGATTCAAGAAATTTGACAGCAAAGTCGGCGCGCCGGCAGATGAGCTCATAGCTCTGCTCGACGCTTTTCTCGGTGCCGGTAAGTTGCCTTCGAAGGGATTATCTGAGACAAGAGCCACAAAAGCGGAGGAGGAGCTCAAGCGCACCACGCGCGTGAGCAAGGTCGAAGATACAGTGATGAGGGGTACGCTCCTACAGTGGCTCCTGGATCCCGACAGCAGACCGAAACGGGAGAAGGCCAAGCCTTCTATTACATCTCCGTAGTAGGGTAAGGAAGGAAACCGGTTTTTGGGAGGCGTTAGTGACAGCAAGACAAGAGACTGACAATCATGACGCGTCAAAAGATCATCAAAACCAACCAAGAGGAGCGTCAAAAGAAAACGCAGCCGTCTGCTAAATTAGCATCCACACTAGCCCCGGGCCATTCGCTACTACAACTCCAACAAATGCTCGGCAATCAAGCTGTGGGTCGTTTCCTCCAGGCTAAACTCGAAGTCAATCAACCAGGGGACAGACACGAAGAGGAAGCGGATCGAGTGGCGGATATGGTGATGCGCATGCCGGAGCCAGGGCCTCTCACCCCCCCTAATGGTTCATCTTCAAGCATGCAAAGAAAGTGTGCGGCATGCGCGAGTGGACAAGGACTTTGCCCTAAATGCGCTGAAGAAGAAAGGTTGGAGCGAAAACCAGTGGCCTCACCGATTACGCACTTCATTCAGCGACAGGTGGGACTGGAGCCGGAAGAGGAAGAATCTCTCGCCCAAACTAAAAAGGTACATAGTTCTGCTCCGCTGGTGTCACACTCTGTAGAGAACTATGTTAATTCAATCCGAGGCAGTGGTCAGCCTCTGTCGCAGCCGGTGCGCGCATATTTGGAACCAAGATTTGGTTATGACTTTTCCGAAGTGCGGGTCCATACAGACAGCCGGGCAGCCGAGTCAGCTCGGAAAGTGAATGCTCAGGCCTACACGGTTGGGCGGGATATCGTCTTTGGTGCGAGGCAATACGATCCAGAGACCGATCAAGGGAGAAGATTGCTGGCGCATGAGCTGACCCACACATTACAGCAGACACCTGTCGCCAAAGTTCGGCGTCGTCGATTGTCCGGAATAGATGAAGAGCAAGAAGAGAAGGTCATGGCGAAAGAAGACTCGACCGGAGCACAAAAGCTGATGCGATTTCCCGCCACAGCGGAATCTTCCCCGGTAACTCCGGTCACTGAGAAAGCCTATGGTCTTGCTCTCCAGAGGGCGGAAGAAGATGAGCCCTTGGAAGAGGAGGCTGAGAAAATTACTGAACGCAGCGAGGAGAAGACTTGGTCCAAAACCTCTCCGGGCCTCACTGAACAGGACAAACCCAACGAGCGATTCCTCCTCATGAATTTCGGTATCAACAAAGCTGAACTCAAAAAGGAACACGAAGACTTTCTCAAGAATACTGTTTTCTACGGAACGTTAACCAGTGACCCTATGGCCAAGATCACAATCGTCGGCCATGCCGACCAAACTGGCCCAAAGAAGTTTAACGAGCGGCTGAGCAAAAAGAGAGCCAAGGAAGTGGAAAAAAAACTTAAAGAATGGGGCAGACACTCTATTCGCATCGAGACTGTGGCAGGTAAGGGATTTGAAGCTCCTATTGCCGACAATAAGAAAGTCTACGGCCGCGCTAGAAATCGACGGGTTGAAATCCTCGCTACCCCCTTTAAACCGAACAAGCCCGTCCCTGAACTACTAACCGAGTTACAGAGCGGGATGGCGCCTTATGTTTTCAAAGTAAATAATTTTTCGGCTGCCCCGTTTCAGGACACTATCAAGCGCATCGTTGAGGAGGCTTACAAGCCAGTCTCACTGATCAAGTTTGACTGGGAAGGGAAATCCGCCGATGCCGAAGGTTGGATCGATTTTGATGACTCCACCGAGTTCCAGAAGGCATTAGGACTGAGCGGCGACATTTACCTGAAAAGTTTTATGAACAATGAGATTTGTAGAGATGAGGGAGATCCATCAACTTGCGAAAAGGTCTTCCCAAAGACCGCAGAGATCATGGGCCGCGCCATCGCCAATACCGTCGCACACGAAGCCGGGCATCGTCTGGCTTTGGATCATGTACCTGGTACAGATAACTATATGTGGTCGCCAGAGCTACACCCCTTGTTTTCCAAGAAGGGCAAAACATTTGATGATAAGGTTCTTTTGCAAAGGACACTCCAGGCGGTGACCGCCAAGTTTAATGATTCCCAGCTTGTCCATATGGTGAATAGGATCAAAGAACAACGCAAGGAGCGCAAGGAAAAACCTGGTGTGATTGAATTCGAGTAAAGCCGAGCTTGTACAGTTTATTCCTAGTCGGTAATTGATGTTGAAAATAGTTGGCAAATGAGCGTAGTAAATGACCCGTCGACAAAAAACTAAAATAAATGAAATAAACTATCAAAGGGTAAAGCAGCCTTCTGTTGCGCTTCGTACTCGAAACCCAGAGGACGCATTTTTACAACTCCAACGAACGATCGGCAACCAGGCGGTTGGTCGCTTCCTCCAAGCCAAACTCAATGTCAACCAACCAGACGATAAGTACGAGAAAGAAGCGGACTGGGCGGCAGAGCAGGTGATGCGCATGCCTGAGACTGCATCATCAAACCCTTCGAATGGGCTACTTCAACCTCACCGTGCTTTAGCCCTAAGCCCTCTTGGGCCGACAATTTTGGCGCGCAAAAAGCCTGATGATATCAAGGCGGTGCACAAAGCGCTGTTTGTGACTTCTCCCATAGGTGAATCTTGCAAAAAGTGGCGAGACAAGGCGACCAAAGCTTCACCTAAAACTACCGGTGAGGAAATGGTTGATGAATTTCGTAAGAATCTTGAAGAGGACATCAAAAAACGTCCGCTGTCGGTCGTTGGCGAGGTCACGGCAAAAACGTCCGAATCAGAGATTGATACCATCGCTTCTGAAGTAAACCAAAAGATTCTGAAAAAGTTTGGTGGTGTGATCAAGACTCCCTTAACCGATACCGAAGTTCAGGATCGTGTTAAGATCCTTGCAGCAGAAAAGACTAAAGATCCGGAATTTATCAAACAATGGCTGGCGAACAAGCTTAACACCTGGACGACGATTGGCGAGTACTGCATTGATGAAGATGATAAGCGCTTCCAAAAGGTGTTGAACGATATCCTGGCGGATGAGTCCATGGCCAAAAGTGTTCGCACTCTGGCTAGTCGTCAGTCCGCATTTTTTGAAGGTGAAGCCGCAAGTCGGACGGTTCACATACACAAAGGTATGGAAGCGGCGAAAGCAGAATCGACGCTCATTCATGAGCTAGTTCATTTTTATGCCCATCCGGATTACCGTCAATGGAATGCCAAGATGATAGTGCCGAGATACATCAACGAGGGGTTTGCCGAGTTTCTCGCGCGCGAGGTCGAAGGTGGTAGTGCGCGTTCCAGTTATGAAGATCGATACGAATTCATTCGGGATAAGGTTGCCAAACATGTTAGCGTCGATGATATTGCCTCGGCATATTTCGCGGGTGAGGTCTGGAAGGTAGAAAATATCTCGAAGGTAGCGAAAGAGTTGTTTGGAGTGCGCGAGAAAGAGAAAAAGAAGGCAAAGTAAAATCTAAAATGAAGATACAGCAAAAAAAAACTCAAAGGACCACGGAGAGATCCAGGTCGTCGGTAAGAAGGGAGAAAGCGCAACCCGCGGCTCATCACCTCCTCCTGTATTTGCAAAAGTCGGCAGGCAATCAAGCGGCAGGGCGCTTTCTCCAGACAAAATTCCAGATCAGCCAACCCGGAGATCGGTACGAGCGAGAGGCAGATAGAGTTGCGGATGTAGTGACGCATATGCCCGAGTCTCACGCCAACCCGGGAGCGACGGTTTCCAACCGAGCTCAGATTTCACGCCTCCAGCGAAAATGTTCGGAATGCGAAATGGAAGCTGAACATCAGCCGGCGGAAATGAAGGAAGAACGGGAAGATAGACTTCAGCGAAGAGACAGAGATGACGCTGATCTTCAAGTCTCCCAGGGGACGCAATCGCGAATAGACAGTTTGCGAGGTGGAGGGCAGCCGCTGCCGCAATCGGCACGGGCTTATTTTGAGCCGCGGTTTGGACATGATTTCAGTGATGTCAGGGTACACACGACTGGTCGAGCTGAAGAGGCGGCTCGACAGGTGAACGCTCAGGCCTTCACGATAGGACGAGATATTGTGTTTGGAGTGGGACGATATAACCCGGAAACCCAAACAGGGAGACAATTGTTAGCGCACGAACTGACACACGTGGTGCAGCAAAGTCAGGCCTCAATGCCGAACCAGATCATGAGAAAACCGCCCACCAGCCCGCCGCAATGGCCGTCCGGTGGCATCCAGGTCATTGGAACAGACAAAAACGATCTCGTGAATATCCTCACTACATGCACAGGTGTATCGATGTCGTTGGACAAGCAGGGCATGCTCACTATTGAGAAAGACAAATCCAAAAGCGCCAAAGGTGGATCGGCAGCTGCCATCGAAGCGTTACGCCAACAGGTTGGTAACAAGAAATTCGGCATCATCATCGATACTGATCCGGCCGCCGAGGCCGTGGCGGTGGGGGCGTTTAGTCATGACTATCCGGGTTACCAGAGCATAGATGTCGCGAACGTTCGGCTGATGGCGAAGGCTTCTGGTGCATCGGGAGGGTTTGACGCCTGCTCAGCGGTGCTGCATGAGATGACCGAGGCTGCAGCAGGCCGGGCTGCAGCAATCGGAGGTAAGCTCAAAGGCGATGATCTGTTCAAGGCCGCCCATAGCAAGGGAGTTGCTGTCGAAGAGAAGATAAGAACCGAGGCCGGATTGCCCTTGCGCTCCGAAAAACAGGGGGGGACGCAGTTGTTAGCATCCGAAATCCCTAATAAGCAACTCCTATTCTTAGAGTCAACAGTTTTTGGCAGCGGCAAAACCACCCGAACACAAATCAACCTGGTGCGCTTCATTCTTGGCGCGCCCAAGGGTGATGAAATCTCAGGAGACTATAACATCATCGCCAGCCACGTCGTCGAGGGCGAGGAGAAGTTTAGCACGCAACGCGAAGCCATCCTGGTATTCAACAAATACGCATCGGAGTTCGGCTTCAAGAAATTCCCAGTCCCTGCAAAATAAAGAGCGGTTGGTTAGTACGATGGGAACTCCGAACCGCACCTGAAAGAGAGAAATCGGGCAAATGAAAATCGCTGCCTGCCTGTTCGGAGGATCTAAGCATGAAGCGGGTCTGTCTTGGAATTCATGTCTACGCGGAGCCTGGGCAACTCTCTGCGACGCTCAGGAGTATTTGGGCAAATACCGAGGAAGATTGTCAATTGCTGCTTTTGCCCGACGGTCCTGACCGGGCTACAAAGGCGGCCTTGGCAAAACTCAGTGATCTGCCACAATCGGGCACGGCAGAGCCGTGCAGTGCAGCAGCCTGCTTTAATCGCCTGGCAACAGAAAGCGACGCCGCGATCCTGGTGCTGCTGGAGAGTGGTTCGATCGTCGGCCCCGGGTGGTTGGAGCATTTGCTCGCGGCTCTGAATGCCGATCCCCGCAATGGTTTGGCCGGGCCTTCAACAAACAGAGCGTGGAATGAACAATGTGTCTTCCCGAATAGCGGTGGTACAGTGGCAGAAGTCGGGCGGACCGCCGAAGACGCGGCCCGTCGTTTCGGCGCTGAGATCCGCACGTTGGGATCACTTTATAGCCTGGCGGACTTTTGCTATGTGGTGCGGCGTGAAGTGATCGAAGACATCGGCGCCGCGGATGAAGGCTATTCTCTTGGACCTTGTTGGGAGATGGATTACAACGTCCGCGCTGCGCGGGCGGGATGGCAAGGCGTGTGGGCCTGTGCGGCTTATGTCTACCGATCACCTTTTACGCAACGCCGGCAGTCCGAGGAGAAGCGTCGGTTTGATGCTAGCAAGCGTCGTTACCAGGACAAGTTTTGCGGCGCGCGATTGCGCGGTGAGAAGACTGATTATCGTCCACACTGCCGCGGCGACGCCTGTCCCAACTTTGCTCCCTCCGAGCTGATCAAGCTCAGTATCCCGCTACCCGGTCCGCCGCAGGTTACCGTTCCAGTTCAAATCTCGGAGCCCTTTGTTGCGTCGATTCCGATCTCGCCGGTTTCAGTCTCTGAACCATCGCTACCGCTAGTAAGTTGCATCATGCCGACTTACAACAGGCGCGCATTTGTGCCGCAGGCGATTCGCTGCTTTCAGCGTCAGGAGTATCCCAATCTCGAACTTGTGATCGTGGATGACGGAACCGATGCGGTGAGCGATCTCAGACCATCGGATGACCGGGTTCGCTATTTTCCGCTCGACCGCAAGCTGACAGTTGGCGCCAAACGCAATTTTGCTTGTACCCGGGCGCGAGGCGAAATCATCGTGCATTGGGATGATGACGATTGGTACCCGGTGTGGCGTGTGAAAAAGCAGGTAGATGCACTACTTAAGTTCGAAGCGGATATCTGCGGCAGCAGTCACGTTAGCTATTACGATGTAGTGACTGATCGCGCCTGGGAATATCGCTATGCTCGTTCAGGTAAACCCTGGGTAGCAGGTAACACGCTCGCTTATCGCAAAAGTTTGTGGGAACGTAATCCCTTTTCTGCCATTCAGGTAGGTGAAGACACGCGGTTTGTTTGGAGTTGTCCTGGTAACAAAATTGCCGATTTGACAGACGCATCGCTATGTGTCGCATCGCTGCACTCAGGAAATACAAGCCGCAAAGATGTTGGTGGGAATCTTTGGCATCGGCTTCACAGCGGACAAATCCACCAATTGCTTGGTGAGGATCTTTCCTTCTTCCATGCGATAGTCGGCGGAAATCCAGCCCCTCCCTGGCCATTGGTTTCGTGCATTATGCCGACTTACAACCGGCGCCCATTCGTGCCGCTGGCGCTGCGGCATTTTCTTCAACAGGATTATCCGAATCGCGAATTGATCATCGTGGACGACGGAGACGCCGCCGTAGGAGATTTAGTTGAATCGGCGTCCGGCGTACGCTACGTGCGGTTGCATCGACGGCTATCAATTGGCGCGAAACGTAATGTTGCTTGCGAACTTGCGCAGGGCGAGGTCATAGCGCATTGGGACGATGACGATTGGTATGCCCCCGATAGACTTCGATATCAGGTGATGCCAATTCTGGAAAACAAAGCTGACATCACCGGCTTGGAGAATTCCTTCGTGCTGGATCTGTCCGATGGGGTGTTTTGGACGACGCAACCTGAGCTGCACCGGCGGATGTTTGTTGGTGATGTCCACGGTGGCACGCTCGTTTACCGCAAAGACATTTGGGCGCGGGGGCCACGCTATCCGGAGGTCAATATCGCAGAGGATGCATGGTTGTTACGACGTGCGATGGATAATGGGAAGCGATTACTTAAGTTGGCTAATCGCGGAGTATTTGTATACGTGCGGCATGGAAAGAATGCCTGGAATAACTGGGCGCCGGGCAACTTCATCGATCCCGGTGGGTGGCAGCGCACCTCGCCCCCGACAACTTTTCCTGCGGCAGCATTCAACGCATACCAAGTTGCACTGAAGGAAGAGAAGAATGAATTAAGTCACTAACATTTTTGGATCGCTTAATAGAAAGCAGCATCGACCTCAGCCAAGATCAGCAACAAGCTCAGAAAAATCAGGGTGAGAAAGCGATGATTTTAATTGCATGTTTCTACCAGGAAATAGATGCGAGCAGACGGACTGAATTCCAGGAATGTCTTCGACGGAACATAGAAAACGACTGGCTCGATGAAATCCACATTTTCATTGAAGAGCCGGTCGAGCTGAGCAAACTTTTGCCTGAGAACCCACTACTCGCAAATCCCAAGGTTCGCTTGATTCCACATTGTCGGCGCGCGACATACCAAGACCTTTTCGCATACGCCAACAGTCAGTTGTTGGGGCATAACGTGCTTATCGCGAATGCAGATATCTATTTCGATCGCACGTTGGCACAACTCGACGGATATGACCTCGCGGGCAAGCTGCTTTGTCTCTCGCGGTGGGATATACAGCCGGACGGCCCTGCCCGCTTTTTTGAGCACCCGTCCAGCCAGGACGCCTGGGTCTTTCAAACGCCGATCCGGGATTTTCCTTGTGACTTTCATCTGGGCGTGCTGGGCTGCGATAACCGGCTGGCGTGGGAAGCCGAACAAGCCGGTCTGGCAGTTTCCAACCCTAGTCGTTCGCTGCGGGCCTACCATCTCCACTTGAGTCAGGTTCACCGCTACAGCGAGCATCAGCGGCTGACAGGGCCGACCAAATCGATTCCGGCGGTTGTTATGGAATCGTCTTATCCAAGTGCGCGAGGTCAGGCGCCGAACGTGTCCTATGCGAGCGTCGCTTTCCGCGAAACGATGGGCTACACCATCCATCGGCTCGCGGCTGGCGTGTCATCGCACAACAACGATCCGCGGCCGTTCACGGCGATCCCGGAGCCGCTGACGGGTTTAGCTTTCACCCAAGTAGTCGCCTATGCAGTCTCTCCCGTCGAGGTGGAGTTCCTGACCTCAGGCAAGTTGTATGTGCTGGTCGGCAATGATTGGGACGGCTATTTCTCGGCGACGGACTGGCTGGGCCAGAAAGGCTTCCGGGAGAGGCTTCCATTGGTTGAAACCCGGGACGGAATCGGCTTCGAGGTATGGTCGCTGGTCGCAGAGGCTGGTGAGCGGTTCGTTCTTCCTACTCAGGTAATGCTGGTTGCCGAGCAATTGGTGAGGAACGCGGGCGGGCGGCCTGGTTCCAAAGATTCGCTGAAAGGCGGCGGGATGATGATGCGAGAGACGATCTTCGCTCTTACTTCTCTTCCACCGGCGCGCGAGCGTGCGCCGCTGATACGGGACTGTATCAAATCCTGGCGAGATGCCGGGCTGCAGGTGCGGGCATACAATCATCCGGATGAGATTGCCGGACTCGCCGGGCTCTATGATGTGGAGTTCGTGCCGGTGATGAAGACAACAGCGTCTGTTTTCGGAAGGCACTTCGTCCCCATCAAAGCGATGCTCGATTGGGCTGCCGAACAGAATGTTCCGGTGCTTCTGATCAACTCGGACATCCGTCTGCGAATGGCGGAATGGGAGCTAAGGCGGTTTCGCTGGTTATCAAACGGAGGGCTTTGTTACTTTGTGCGTTACAACCACAGTGGCGACATGATGCGTGCAAGCCGTGAACCTAATGGCATAGATGCCTTTCTCTTCCACGGGCGTGATGTCACGCAATTCCCGGACTCCTTCCTGAGCATGGGGCAACCGTTCTGGGACTACTGGGTTCCCTACACATTCGCATCACGCAACCTTCCCATCTTTGCGGTTGAGTTTCCCGCGGCCTTCCATCAAAACCACGCGTCCGGCTGGTCGTGGGCGAACTGGCATCGCTGCGCGCTCGAGTTCGCGCGTACCACGGAAGAACTGGGGAGCGATCAGTCATTTCAAAACTGCCAGGCGATGTCCTTGCGTATGCGGCAGAAATTTGATCAACGGAAGATTTCGATTTCGCCTCGACCGGTGGAAATTCAGGAATGGGTCAGGCAGAGCTTCGGGTATCCCGGTCCCAAGATCTTTCTTGAATGTGGCGCTCATCGCGGCACGGATACGGAATGGATGGCCCGGATTCCGGGAGTCACGATACACGCTTTTGAACCCGACCCACGCAACGAGCAGGCAATACGGGCAAATGTCATTCTGCATCGCGCCGCCATCGCCGAACGCGACGGTCACGGCCCTCTCATCCTAAGTCAGCAAGGGTGGGGGCGGGAATGGACCTATTCATCTTCGATAAAGCAACCGAAACATCATTTGCAGCGTTATCCCGTCACATTCGGCGAAGCCATTGATGTCGAGTTGGTCACACTCGACACCTTCTACCGAGAGCACAAACTCGATGTCGTGGATTTCATTTGGGCCGACGTTCAGGGAGCTGAAGGGGAGATGATTCGTGGTGGTCACCGAATGCTTGAACGTACCCGCTATCTTTATACGGAATACTCTGATGACGAACTGTATGTCCAGCAATCGTCGCTGAAAGAAATCCTGGAGATGCTTCCCGAATTCCGCGTGATCGAACTTTGGCCGGACGACGTGCTTCTGGAGAACAGGAGGTTGAAAGCCGAATGAAGCATTTCGGCTATATGACACGAGAACAATTCTATATATCGATGTATCAGCAGCAGAGCCTGCCGCTCCTGGCGATGGGTAGTTTGCGCGCTGGACCCCAGGAATAAGAGCGCTTTGGCCAGTCTCCCCTTCGGTTCCAAGAAGTAAGCCAATGCCTCCCTGTTGAGCCACGCTGCAATTACTTCTTTGAATAGTGTATTGACAATGCAATTGTCGAAGCCTTTGAGCTGCCTGCACCGAGCGAGAGTTCGAAGTCCAGCGCGAGAATCGCTTCAAAGAAAAATACGATTGTTATAAAGTAGACTCGCTGAGGTTTAACCCAGTGTCAAGAGGCAAGGTCACAACGGGCGCATGAAATCAAAATTGGAGGCCCAAGGCCTTTAGATATCATCTGAAGTGAGTAGAGCTTTCCTTGGTGTCTATTTGGTGTCTATTTCTGTTGGGCACGAGGAAGATTTTATGGGATTTAAGAGAATATATAGATCGTACTGCCCTTACCCGTAACCAATGAGCTTGCAATGAAATACGTGTGATTGCAATAAGTTATCGGAGAGTAAGGTCTGCGAATCCCTCACTCTCCGTCACTCTTCTTTCTTCTTTAAATACAATAACTTACAACGCTGCCATCTCCTTGGTGTCTGTAATAATCGAAATATAGACACCAGGTATTTCGTGTCCTCGGGGCAATTCAGTGATACGACGAAGAAATTCCGGCATGGGCTTTGCCGATTCGAGGGTCTCGCAGAGGATCAGCAGTGATGGCCATGTGATGGGTCCAATACGTGTGCGGAAATTGCTGGGACCGAGTAGATACTATTGCCCTCCCCACCAGGCATGTGTAAAATCACGGCACAGTCATCTCGCTTAAATCGCTAAAAGGCAGACATCACCATCGCAGAGGTTTCAGTGATTCTTCTTTGACCAGCCATACGATCAGGCGGCGCATCAGGAACAGAAGTAAAAAACTACAAGCAGTCGCTGAGGCTCTGAGCGCAAACCAGAGACATTTTCATTCAACGACGGACTCTTTATGCTAAAGATAAGGCGTCTCAACGGCAGCTAATCGTGGTGATTAGTGGTATTGGTCGTGGATGGCAGCCAGCGGTTTGGGCTGTGACCGCAGTACGATCTTCGCGGCTGACAATAAGCCTTCACCTTCATAAGCAAAATTCAACAACCTCGAGGTAAGAGATGATGAGTAGCCACAGTTTCAAGCTAACTATTCTAACGCTCTTGGTGGGCATTTGCCTGTATGTTGGCGCGGGCACGTCGGCAGATAACCACCAGGCAACAAATGAAACTCGGCCGGCGCCGCCAGTGCCCACCGATCTCTTCGGTCCGTCGAACGCACGCACGGAAGATGGCAAGTTGATTCCGGTCGAACATTTCTTCCCCGCCTTGCGCTGTCTCTCCTGCCATCAGGACACGCACACGGCCTGGTCCGAATCGCTGCATCGCAACGCGGCGCGCGAGCCTTTCTACCGCGAAAGCGCCGACATTCTGCTCCGCACGCGCGGGATCGAATTCACGCGCCATTGCGAATCCTGCCACACACCGATCGCGCTCTTCGCAGGCGTGCTCAGCAAAAACAGTCTGCGACAACAAGCTCCGTTCACTCAACTTGACGACGAAGGCGTGACCTGTTCCGTCTGCCATTCGATCACCCAGGCCACGGTTGACGGCACGGGCAGCTTCACCATTCGCCGCCCCGCTTTACTTGCACGCGAAGACGGGACTCCGATCTATGGCGACTTCGCCAATGACCAGATTCTGGCCGACATTCCCGCTCACAAACGCGCAGTAATGCGCCCGCTGTTGAGATCGCCGGAATTTTGCTCCACCTGCCATAAGGTTGATGCGCCGCCGTCGCTCAACGGCTACAAGCACATCCGCGGCTTCTCAGCCTACGACGAGTGGCAGCAATCGGGCGCGTCCCACGAATCAATCCTGCCGTTCTACCGCCGCGAGCAGCGAACCGATTGCCGCTCCTGCCACATGCCGAAGGTCGAGAGCCGCAACGACCGCGCAGCCAAAGAGGGCAAGATCGCTTCGCACCCGTTGGCTGGGCGCCAACACAGCCGCGCCCTTATTCTATGGCCAAACCGCTCAGGTGAAGGCTACCGAAGATTTCATAAAGGCGGGCGTGCTCGAAGTGGACATCTTCGCGCTCAGGCGTGACAGCGCTGGCGAAGTGATCGCCCCGTTGAACCGCGACAGCGGAATCCAGATATCGCTCGCGCCCGGCGAAGGGGTCACCGCCGAAGTCGTCATCTCCAACCGCAACGCTGCGCATTCATTCCCGCCCGAAGTGCGCGACTTGTACGAGGCGTGGGTCGAATTCCAGGTCTTCGACGCTTCGGGCAAGGCGATCTTTCATAGCGGCTATGTCAAACCCGACGGGATGCTCGACGAGAGCGCCCACGTGTACAAGCAGATCATCCTCGACGAACAGGGCCGCCAAATCACGCGCCATCAAATCTGGACGACGAACATTAAGGCCTACGACAACACGATCAACGCGGGACGATCCGATGTCGTGCGCTTCCGCTTCAAGGTCCCCGAATTGAGCAACGGGCTGATGGCACGACGGGGCGTCGCGTCGAAATTCAGCCGTTCATTAGTTCAATCCGCAATCACCTTGCGCGCTCGCGTGAATTACCGCCGTTTGAATCAGGAGTACATCGACTATGTCCTCAACCGCCAGAAGAGGTCGCTGAAGATTCCGATAGTGCAGATGGCCGAAGCGGAGACGAAGCTGGCGGTCGGCGGCTTAGTGGTAATCAACCGGAGCGGATCGGGAAGTGGAACCCCGGAATGGAAGCGGTGGAACGATTACGGCATCGGCCTGCTGGAGCAGGCTCAGTATGGCGCGGCAGCCGAAGCTTTCCGGCGCGCCAGCGCAATCGTTCCGACCGACCCGAATTTGCTCGTCAACGCGGCCATTGCTGAGATGCAGACCGAGCGCTTCGCGCCCGAGCGGGAGCAGTTCCGCAAAGCTGCGCTCCTGCTTGACGCGGCGTTGCGGATCGATCCACAGCGCGCGCGAGCCCGCTACTACCGGGCGCTCGTGTGGCGCGCTGACGACAAGTTTCGCGAAGCTGCTGAAGAGTTGAAACAGATCGCCGGCGATTACCCGCGCGACCGTGAAGTGCAACGGCAACTGGCGCACACGTTCTGGGCGCTTGGCCGCCTGGCTGAAGCGCGCACGGCTTTGGAAGCGGTGCTGAAGATAGACCCGACCGATTTCCTGGCTTATCAGTCCCTCTCGCCGCTTTATCTCAGCGAAGGGCGGAAAGCAGAAGCAGCGCGCGCCAATGCGTTGTACCTGCTCTGGCGCGACGATCCGCGCGCCGATGCGATCGCGGCCCGGTTTTACGTAGCGCATCCGGAATGGTCGGATGAGCGCATCGGATCACACACGCACGACCAACGTTCATCACGCCGTCCGGTTTTGATCGGACAGCATGCCTCGCCCGACAAGTGAAAGTGAGACGCGATGAAGAGCACCAGAGCCATTATCAATCGCATAATCAGGCGCACACTGAAGATGATCATCCTGATGCTGGCCTGCGCCCTTGCCTCATGGCCGGCCATCGCCCAACAAGGCGTCACGACGCGCTATGTCTACGACGATAACGGACGACTGCGCGCCGTGATCTCGCCGGTAGGTGAAGCCGCCGTCTATTCTTACGACCCGGCAGGCAACATCACCGAAATCCGGCGTATTGCGGCCAACGTGATCACGATCCTGGGCTTCACTCCCAGGAGCGGCGCCGAAGGTGATCGTGTGCAAATCCTCGGCACAGGCTTCGGCGCTAACGCCGCGTCCAACACCGTCGCCTTCAACGGCGTAGCGGCGCAAGTGATTGAAGCCGACATGAACCGGATCCTTGTCACAGTGCCTGCCGCGGCGACGACCGGCCCGATCACAGTGACCTCCGCCAACGGGACGGCCACCAGCGATACGCCTTTTACCATCGTGCCTCGCATCCTCGTCACGCCCACGGAAGCGTTGATTCCAACCGGCAGCGCGTTTCAGTTTACGGCCATGCCGCTCTCTGCGTCCGGCGTGACGGCATTCGTGTGGTCGGTCAATGGCATTGTCGGCGGCGATGCGAGCGTGGGGACGATTTCAACCACTGGTCTGTACGAAGCACCCACTATCACGCGCTCAGCCACTGTGCGGGCGACGAGCGCCACCCAGGCTGATCTGTTCGGTGAAGCGCACGCCAGCGTCCGCGACACTGGCCGCCTGGCCGTTGCCAGCGTTTCGGTGCAGCGCGGGCAGTTCCTGCCTTCAGGACTTGTTGCTAAACCAATCAGCGTGCAGTTCCGGCAAGAGGCCAACGTGACAAACGCCGCATCGGTCAGCGCCATCAAGGGAACATACGTCTCGTCAATCACACCGACCAGTTTGTCGCGTGGCGCAATGACCGCGATCACGATTACAGGGCAGGACCTGACAGGGGCAACCGAAGTGCGGTTCCTGTTGCCATCGGGACAACCGGATACAGCAATCACAACGAGCAACATCCAGGTCAATGCCGCCGGCACACAACTGACCGCGACGGTGACGGTCGCGGCAGCGGCTGCTGTGGGCAACCGTATTGTCACGGTCACGGCGACGGCTGGACGTAGCCCGTCCACCGACCTCGGAAAAAACATCATTCAGGCAACGCAGTAATGAAATGAGGAGAACAACTATGACTACGATCACTGATCTCTTTTGCGCGGCGCGAAAATTTGTTGCGACCGTGCTCATCATTTCAGCCGCGTCGGTTTGCGCCCAGGCGCAGTTTTCCAGCGGCTCGACCGGAGCGGATGGCGACTTCAATCCGACGGCCAGCCAGACCATCATCGTGCCGGACAGCGGCGTCTTCAATTTCAAAACTGTCAACATTCCGATTGGTGTCATCATCACCTTCCTGCGGAATGCGAAGAACACGCCGCTCGTGATTCTGGCCACCGGCGACGTGACGATAGCCGGAACGATCTCAGTTGCGGGAAGAGATGGGGGCAATGGGAATGGCGGTTTCGGCGGTCCGGGCGGCTTCAGTGGCGGCACCGGCGCGAGCGGCTTCGATATCTTCAACGGACAACCAGGCGATGGGCCAGGCGGCGGTGGCGGTGGAGTCGCGAATACAGACACATCGCAAACAGGATCAGGCGGCGGCGGCGGCGGCCATGCTTCAGTAGGAGACAGTAGCGCCAGTGGCAACTTTGTTGCGAGTGGAGGGCAGCGTTACGGCACTTCAACGCTGCAACCGTTGATTGGCGGCTCGGGCGGCGGCGGCGG
>JAKEHZ010000100.1 GCA_022614735.1 Acidobacteriota bacterium
AAAGATGGTACCTGTTTCTTTATTTTTGCCTTTTGCCTTTTGATTTCTTCCTTAATTCTCTTTGTATTTTAAAACCATACCATCCGCGCCAACCGCCCAGATCTGTTTCTTTGAAACTGCCAGGCCGTAAAGGTTCACATTCGTTCCGCTCTCCTGATTGACCCAGGTCTTGCCCCCATCACTTGTTCGCAGAATCTTGCCGTTCCAACCGATGATCCAACCCAGCTTATCATTAACAAAAGCGATGTTGACGAGAGTCTCCTTCGTATCAACCCGAATTCTTTCCCAACTGGTTCCCGTGTTCGTAGTGAGGAGGATTGCCCCGTCGTCTCCCACAACCCACGCCGTGTCCTTACCACGCACCTCGACGTGATAAAGGTGGCCCGTAAAACTGCTGTTCTGTTTCGCCCAGGTACGCCCGCTATCGTCGGTAAAAAGAATCGTTCCCTTGCCGCCAACGACCCAACCGCGTTTATCATTAACGAAGCGCACGTGAACTAACTCCTCATTTGTCCCGCTTTCCTGCTCGCGCCAGTTACGTCCTCCATCGTCACTGTGAAGGATTCGTCCGTCGGTTCCAACTACCCAACCATATTTCTTGTTCGGGAAGGAGATACTGTTTAAACCCTGTTTGCCCTCCTTCGATGAGACAACCAGTTTGAAAGCCACCACCCACGTTTCTCCACCATCTTCCGTACGAAGAACATGGCCACCGCTGGCAATTACCCACCCCTGCTCACGATTACGGAAAAAGATCTCTTTCATGTTGGCTTTCAGTCTGGGAGATTGCACAACCCAACCCTCACCACTGTTATCTGTGGCGTGAATGATGCCGGCATCACCGATGATCCATCCGTGACTCTGATCAAGAAAAAAGACGCCGTTCAAATCACGCTTAGACCTATCCTCAAAAGCTACAGCCCATTGTGCCTGCGCTTGACTGATTGCCGACAACAAAAACACTACGCATATCAAGAACTGCCATACACGGTTCATAAGCTCACTTCTCCCGGTTATTAACCGCTAGATGAACGGGGATTATTGTTTGAATTGTGATACCGGTGAATTGCGATTCGATGAGCGCACGCCGAGATCCGGAACCTTCAACTTGAAGCCGATCTCTCCGCCACGCGGCCCGAAGGCGATCATTCGTCCGAGTTGATCCAATCCCGCTTCCAATACCCGGTCGCGACCGGCAAGCAGGTCAATGGACCGCATCTCAACAAGATAATCAGGTTTCACTCCGGCTTTCTCAATGCGCCGGCCAAGAGCAGTTCGAAAATCTGTGTCACTGATATTCAACTTGCCGCCATCGAGGAGCTTTAAAGTCCGGCTGACTCCGAGCAGACAGCCACAGGTCGTCGGATTTGTGCTCAGGATCACCGCCCGTTTCCTCTCCTGCATTGCAGCCGCGAATATTTCAGAACCGCTCGCCGAACGCGCGCTGACCAGTACGACAAGCGGTTCACGGTAGACAGTGCGCAGACGCTGTGTGCGCCGTCGTGTCGATCGACCCTGCCGCGTGATGAACTCACCGAGGTCGGTCTCTTCATCGAAGAAATAACTGGCGATCTGCGCCACTGTGGTCACAAAACCGCCGCCGTTGTTGCGCAGATCCACAATCAATCCCCGTGTTCCCTGCACATATTGCATTGCGTATTCGAACTCTCTTTCGATCTCAGGCCCGAAGCCTGTCAGTTCAATGTACCCGGTGCGGTATGGCAATTGGCGTACGACCACTCGGCGCTGGAATTCGACGAAGCGGCGCGTCAATGTCACGAGCCGGTTCTTTCCATCTTCATCGATAAAGGTCGCTATCACAGGTGTGCCACGCGGCCCGGAAAATAGCCGGTCGAAACTCTGCAATTCGAGCGCTGTCGGAGTTGAACTCTCCCCAACTTCCGCGCGGATTTTTTCCAACGCTTTATCAACTGGCTGACCATTGATCCAGGAGAGTGTGAAGCCAGGACGAATACCCTGCCTGAATGCCTCGGAACCCGGCTCAACCCAGGTGACAACAGGTCTGCCTTCGATACGCCTGACAATTAATCCAACTGTCGTGCCGGACGGTCGAAAACGATCAAAGCCATCATCGGGCGAATAGATCCGTGTATGTGCGTCGCCAAGCCTGGCGATCATTTGTCGCAGGATGCGATATAGATCCTCATTAGTCTGCGCCACTTCAGCTTGCGGGCGATAGATCTCTCTCTGCATCCTCCAATCTGTGCCATTGAAATTCCGGTCGTAATAGTTATCGTTAATTGCTCGCCAAACCTGATCGAAGAGCTTGAGCCGATCTTCGCGAGGAAGCGGAGGATAGGGTATTGGAGATGTCGATGTTGTCTGAGTTTGCTGTGTGTGAACCCCGATGGGGAGAAAACACAAAAGCAGACTGAACAGAAGGTAGAACAATAATCTGGCGGGTAACGAGTTACGCGACATGATGAGTTAAGAAAACCTTTTGTTTATTATAGCTTACTACTCAGCCCGGCTCACCGGGCTTTCCCGTAAGGCAGTTTATGGTATTTGAAAATTAAATGTGCATACAAAAACTGGGCCGGTGCAGTTTTTGTATGCACATTTAATTTTCAAATACCATAAAGGAGGGGCACTTTAATTCGGAAATTAGGATTTTACCTGGGCCTTTGCCCTGGCCTCAGGATGCCACGCAAGCTTTCTTTGAGCCGATCGATTTCCTCCTGGCTTAGAGCTTGAGGTTTGGCAGCCTGCGAGTGGGGACGGCGGAAATTATACCTCACCAGACCGCGGATTGTTAGCCCCTTTCCGTCACGTCCTGCAGGTTTGAAGCGGAGCACACGGACTGTCGCTATCGCCGACTCATCGAGCCCGAAGCCGGCCCATCGCACAACTTCAACTTCACCCACACGACCATCTTCACCGAATTCAACCTCCAGCTCAACAGTCGCTGTAATGCCTGCCAGCTCTGCCTGTTCCGTGTATGCAGGTTTGAGCCGCTGATAGAAAACCGGCTGTTGAATTCCCTTCCCTTCTGATTCTTCGTTGAAAACTTCAATGATGGGGCTCGGTCTATGCAAAGTGTTCTCAATTTCGCCCATCTGCTTTTGTCGCTCAGAGATGATCGCGCCGGCATCTTTTCCCCAGCCACCTTTGATCAACTCCTCGAGCTGCATCTGAGCTTCTTGTTCGCTCGCCTTTTTTGCCTGCTCAAACACGAATTTGATCAAACGTCCGGTGCGTGTTTCGACGATAAACAATCCCGCCAGGGCTTCGAAATAATAATGCTCACCCGGGCCGAGGCGGCGCGCGACTTGAACTTTGCCCAGGATGTAATAATCGCAGCCAATACTGTTCCCCAGTGCTCGCGCTTCATGACGGCTCAGATTAAGACTTCCATCGTACCCCGCGCCCCGGGCTGCTACCCGTATTAGATCCTGATCAATCAATTCAAACGAGACTGTTTTGTCTTCACTCGCTGAAGCCCTTAACAACGAAGCGATCCGCCCGCCTTCATCTCCCTGCAGATCCAGGATAGCCAGGCGGAAGGGTATTTGAGCGGAGGAATGGCAATAAGCAAAAGGCAAAAGGCAGAGGCTGAAAGCAAAAGGCAAAAGGCAAAAGTTAAAAGGCAAAAGTAAGAGCAGGTGTCGCAGTTTCACCCGCCAACCCCTTGGAGAATTGCAGCGCCTTTTGATTTTTGTCGTTTGATTTTTGATTATTGCCTTTCGCCTTTTAACTTTTGCCTTTTGCCTTTTGCCTTCTTCTTTCTGCCTTTCGCCTTTTGCTTTCACATTTTTTCTATCGCTTCGGTCGCTTCCTGTGGGAAGCAGAGCCGGTGGAGTTCATACCCCCGCATTCCGCGAACGACACTAGAAACTTTGGCAATGTCGCAAATCATACCATTACGCTCGATGTAGATTCGTGTCTTGCCTTCAGGACGATAGTAGCTGTAGTACGGAATATCAGCGGCACAGTCTTCAATCAAGTAATAGTGAGGATCGAACCCCAGCACTACAGTCCGGTTGCGCGCACGCTCGACATACTGTGACCTCTCATCCTCATCAAAATCAAGATCAATAACCTTGAAAAGCCTGCGTTCGATGAACCGTTGTGAGAGGTCTCTCAAAATCGCGTCGGGTTCGCGTGTCCATTGCTTGATGTAAAACATCACGTCGTAATCATCGAAGAGCAGATATTCGCCCACCGTCAGCACTTCTCCCGCCAGAACACGCTCCATGACCGATCCGGAAAGGACGAAATTCAGATTGCCGATTTTTACCAGCTCGATTGCGCGGCGCAGGATGCTCATCAGGACGGCCTCTGCCGAACGAAGCGAGCGATGAAAATAGACCTGACGAAACATGTAGTAACGCGCCTGCAAATATTCTTCGACGGCGTAAAGCCCATTGGACGCGACGTAGATCCGATCATTCTGCTCATCAATCTCCAGAGTGTGGATGATCCACTCCAGATCGTAATTACCGTATTTCGCGCCTGTCATCAAGCTGTCGCGCAGTAAGTAGTCGAAACGATCAACGTCGAGCTGTGATGAAACCAGCTGACCGACAAAGGCCGGGCGATAGCGATGGTCGATCGCCGCGATGACTTTTTCCGGCAGGGTCGAATCGAAGTCGGCCAGACACTGATGCACACTCGTCGCCGGATCAGCAATGATCCTCATCGACCACCGCTCGTGATTTTCTTTGAGGACTTTTTCGATGACGTGAGAGAACGGGCCGTGGCCGATGTCATGGAGCATAGCCGCTGCGCGCGCTACGAGACGCGCTTCGTCGCTGATTGCGTAGCTTCTGCCGAGATGGTTGAGGACGCGGGTCATGAGGTGCATGACCCCGAGCGAGTGGGTGAAGCGCGAATGCTCCGCACCCTGGTAGGTGTAAAGCGCAAGCCCCAGTTGTTTGATATATCGCAGCCGCTGAAATTCCGGTGTGTTGATCAGACGAATGAGCAGAGCATCATCCGCCCGCGCTTCCGAAAGCGCGATGATGTTGTGAACGGGATCGCGGTAGATACGTTCCATAAGAATCGAGGTTGGGGGCTGGGGGCTGGAGGCTGGAGGCTGGAGCCCGAAGTCCGGAGCCCGCAATTCATAAGCGAATTATTTTGACTTGCAGACTCGCGACTAGGGACTGCGGACTCCGGATTTCGGGCTCCAGCCTCCAGCTCCCAGCCCCCAGCCCCCAACTATTCATACCGTCTGCATCAATCTCGTCAGCAAGGCCGCGCGTCTTGTAATATCGCTGACGATGATGTGCTCGTGTTCGGCGTGCGCACCTGCACCATCAACCCCCAGTCCATCAAGAGTGGGCACGCCCAGCGCCGCCGTGAAGTTGCCATCCGAGCCACCGCCAACGATCTGATCTTTCAATTCAAAGCCGATCTCTGCCGCCAGGCTGCGCGCCTGTTCATAGAGCGCTATGTTCTTCTCGGAACGAGGCATCGGCGGGCGATTGATCCCCCCTGTGATTTCAAGCTGTGATTCAGGAAGCACGGGCGTCAAATTGCGAATTGCCCTGACAATTCTATCGCCATCTTCCGTCGTCCAGAACCGCACATCCACATTGGCCGTGGCCTCAGCCGGGACAACGTTCAAGGCCGTCCCACCGTTAAACGTTCCAACGTTGACCGTAATCCCCTGCACGTAATCATTGAGCGCAACCAGTCGTTGTGTCTGATAGGCGAGCTCGACAATCGCATTGACGCCTTTATCCGGATCGAGCCCGGAATGCGCCGCCAGGCCAATTGCCCGGATGGTGAAAGCACCTATGCCCTTGCGACCGGTTTTGACGATGCCGCCCGTAATCGGCGGCTCAAGCACCAATGCCGCTGCGGCTTTTTTCGCCTCCTCTTCAATCAGAGGGCGCGATGTCCGGCTGCCAATCTCTTCATCACATGTCAGCAAGAGGGTGATTGGCCGGCGCGTCTTGAGACCCAAGATGTCGATCGCCCGCAGGGCTTCGAGGGCAATGGCAATCCCGGATTTCATATCGAAGATACCGGGACCGTGCGCGCGTCCTTCGGGAGTTATGTGAAAAGGCAATCTTTCAATGGTGCCGACCGGCCACACTGTATCGAAATGACCAATAATGAGCACACGCGGAGAATCCGAATTGTGGTTGAAATCGAAATGAGCGCGCAGATGCGTACCATAACCGGACTGTTCGGTCATTTCGATCTCACCACCTAAAATTTGCAAATTCCTCGCGACAAAACGAGCGATCTCATTGAGACGAGATTCTTCGCGCGAGGTGGTTTCGCGCTCAACCAGATCTTGAATCAGTCCAAGGATGCTCTCCTGACGCGCATTGAGGTGACCTAGCAATGAAGACATAAAACAACTCGGTTTTGTGGAATTGTGGATAGCGGATCAATTACTGCTGCCACCCTCATCTCGCAAAATTCAGCTGCATATTCGCCCGTCAATAAACACCTGCAATAATTGATAATCGACCCGTTCATGCATTGTCGTTCGGCGATTTTCAACCCGCAATCGCCCGGTTTGACAAAGCACTCGAATCATGCACAATACCTAGGCATCTGACAAGTTCTTGGTAGAACCGTTAGCACAGCGTCAAGATAAGCTCCGCCAAGATTCCATATCTCGTCAATCTTCGTTGATAGTGGATCGGTTGAGCCGCCCACAGTTCATAGGATCAGAGGCGAGGAGGAGGAGGAAGTTGTAAAAATTCCGGATGACGTGAACTAACGATGGGTTTCCGGCGTCAATACGGATGCGGCTAAAGATTCACCCTCGAGAAAGTCAGATGCGGCGAGACGCGAGCCGCCGCGGCTTGCCGGCCCAATATTCCGGGAAGAATCCGAAGAAGACTGTGGAGGATCAATTTACCATGAAGAAGATTAGCCTCATGATCGCGCTTGCGATGATTGCCGGCACCATCGCCTTTTCACCTATAACCGCTAACGCTCAAGAACAAGATGACAAGCAAGTCGCTTTTGAACGTGACTGGTACGATGCCTGTTACGTTAAGAAGGATACTGAAAAATGCTATCAGCTCTCGAAAGAGATGGTTGAGAAGAATCCTTCCAAGAACCAGCAGTATATGGATGCTGCCAAGAGAACCATCAAAAACACGGAACTGAACAAAGCCTGGGAGAGATTCAACGCAGCCCTCAATGCTTTCTACAAAAATCCGCCGCAAGATGCGGCCAAGCTCGAAAGTGTCTTCGCGGCCGGTGACGATTTCCTGAAAGTTGATTCTGATCCGCAAAGCCCTTTCCATCTTTTCGTACTGGGGCAGATGGCCATCGCCGGACGTATTGGCGTGCTGGGTGAAATCTACAAGAACCTTGACCGCGTGAAAGGCTATGCCGAGCGAGCGATCAAGGCATTTGAATCACCTGTGGCGCCTGAAAAGTATAAGAAGGAATATTCCGAGTACGTGCTCCCGCTGCGGGATTTAGTGGTGGCCAATATGAATCAGTATCTTGGATATTACCTCATTCAGACTAATGGCGATCAAGCTCAGGCAATTGCCTATCTGACCAAAGCGACCCAGGTGAAGGGCAAGGATGGTACCGGATGGAAAGACCCCAACAACTATAATCTGCGAGCGAGTATCTACAGCAAGCAATACGAAAGTTTGAGAAAGAAGTATGACGCGCTTCCTGACGATCAAAAGACAGCTGATGCCGGCAAGGAGATACTCAAGCAGGTCAATGAACTCCTCGACACCAAGCTGATCCCGGATTACGCTCGCGTGATAGCGACGGCAACCACTCCTGAGTCCAAAGAGATGAAGACTGGGGCCACTGAGTTATTCAACTCTTTCTGGAAATTCCGTGTTGACGATCCAACGAAAGCCCCGGCATTTCTCAAGGCATTTGAGGCCGATCCGACTGTTGAAGGCCCGGCAGTGCCTGCTAAAGCTGAAACAACTGATTTGAACGCTCCGGCAGCCCCTGTGGGTAGTAGCACTGGCGCCAAGATGACCACAGGCACTACCTCCACGCCTCCGGGAACAGGGTCTGCCAAGAATTCTTCCAACGGTAGCAAGAGCAGCAGCAAGCCTACATCGACAAAGAGCAAGCCGAAGAACACCAGGCGTAAGCCCAGATAATATTCGGCGGTGTGGGACTAAAAATTGATCCCCGTCATTTGATCCGGCAGATAAAAAATATGCGGTGCCTTGATGAAAGCCAGTTCTCGGTTGAGCGCTGGCTTTCATTGCACTGAGAGCCATAGCAGGCGGTAGAATAATCAGTGGATTGGGAAATGACAGAGAGTCGAAACTTACCAGAGGCTGCGGATTGCGGATTGCGGAGTTGTCGCTTCAGAACTTCGTTTTCAACTCGGTTTCTGCGGATATAAATCCGCAATCCGCAATCTGCAATCCGCAATCCGCAGCCTCACAGCGCCTTCGATGATGGCGCTTTTATTGCTGTGGGCGACGATTCAATAGAAAAACAAGCTGAGTCGCTGACCGAAGAATCAACCGAACAGCCTATCGAGCCCGGGACCGAACCGGCGCCTGAACAGCTGGTCGAAGAGGAGATCTCTTTCCTCAATGCGTTTGAGGAGATGCTGGCTCAACTTGAGAGCGCGATAGGTTATGAATTTCGTGAGCGCGCTTTGTTGCGTCGAGCATTAACTCATCGATCATTTGCAAACGAGCAACCGGATCCGCGCCCGCAGCACAACGAAGCGCTGGAATTCCTCGGCGACGCCGTGCTCGAGTTTCTGATCAGTTCCTGGCTTCTTGAACTTCATCCTTCACATAATGAGGGCACGCTTTCAAAGATGCGCGCTTACGCTGTCAGCGCGGTGAACCTCCAAAAGCACGCGGCCCGCTTGCAACTCGGCAGCTACCTCCTCCTCAACCGTGGTGAAGAAAAGACCGGTGGCCGCAGCAAGACGGCGCTGCAGGTCGATGCTTATGAAGCCTTAATTGCCGCGATCTACCTCGATGGCGGGATCGAGGCGGCGAAAGGGTTCATTCGCCGCGAGTTCGTGTCGACATTCGTCCAGATCGATCCACAAAACCTGACAAGCACTGACTATAAGACCTCGCTTCAGGAACGCCTCCAATCGTTCGGCCTGCCAACGCCGCATTATGCAATCGTCGAAAGTCTCGGGCCTGACCACCGGCGCGTCTTTCAGGTTGAGCTGCGCGTCAATAGTTACTGTCTGGCAACAGGTGAAGGCACCACGATTAAGGGTGCTCACCAGGCTGCCGCAAGAGCAGCGCTCGACAATCTCGAGACGGAACTTGACAGACTGAGAGAAAATCTGGCTGTCGTCGAACCTCCTCCAAGCGAACCTGTGCAGGTTGAATCTGAATTTGAGGAAGCGCCAACCGAACCCGTGCCGGTTGAACCTGAATTTGAGGAAGCGCCGAACGAAACGACCGCTTGAAGCTCAATATGGCAAGATGAATGAAGAGAGAATTGATTGGCGAACCCGGGAACTGCATCTCGCCATCGTTTTTACCGCTGCCACCTTCCTTATCTACTTTTTCTCCAATCCCAAACCAGGCGCCGATTACGATTACACAGTGAGAATCGCATCCGCGCTCCTTCAAGGCGAGCTGGGCTTGAGAGAACAACCTCCGTCATGGCTCAACGAAATGATCCCCCTCAATGACAAATTCTATTCGGCTTTCCCACTGGGTAGCGTGTTGACGATGATACCTCTCGCTCTCCTCGGTCAGCTGAAACAAATCGATTACTTCCCGGGGGTTTTCCTTGCAGCTCTGCTTGCGGGGACGACGGCGCTTCTGCTCTTTCTCTTATCCGCAAAATATAACGACAGCCACCCGCGACGATTGGTTCTGACCTTATTTCCGATTTTCGGCACCTGTATGTGGGCCAACCTGGCGTTCGCCGGAGCCTGGCACATTGCGCTCGGTTTCGCTGTGGTCGGGCAGTTGGCCGCGCTCTACTTCATTCTCATTAAACCCAATCCGATGCTTGCAGGCATATTTTTCGGGTTGGCCTTTGGTAACCGCACAGAGATCATTCTGCTCGCCCCGCTATTCATTTATTTGATTTACCGGACGCCCGAAAAAGAATTGGCCCGCTGGCAATCCATCATTCGTTTCATTGCGATTCCGATGGCGCTGGGTATTGCAACTCTGATTTACAATTATGCGCGTTTCGATTCAGTCTTCGATTTCGGTTATGCGCGGATCCCCGGCGTGTTGGAAGAGCACTGGTATCGGCACGGCATTTTCTCGATTCACGCGATACCCGGGAATGTAGAGGCGATGTTGTTTGAAACCTGGCGACGAGTGGACCGATTCCCTTACCTGGTACCAACAGGATTCGGAGGATCTATCTTCCTGAGCAGCCCTTATCTGATTTACCTCTTCCGGCGAGGGTCACGCGATGCCACATTGAAGCTGCTCTCCTGGTGCGCGATTGGAATTCTGACGTTCGTTTTGTGGTGTCACGGCAATCCTGGCGGCTGGCAGTTTTCTTACAGGTATGCAATGGAATTACTCCCGTGGGTGTTTCTGATCCTGCTGGAAAACAACGGGAAAAAAGTAACTTCGTTGGAGATTATCCTGCTCGTCGCTTCGATAGCGATTAACGCTTACGGCACCTATCTTTTTCTGCGCACAGACTATATCTATCCGTAAAATAAACGTAACTACCTCGACAATGTCACATTTCTTTGCCCCGGCAGATCTTGTCATATGGCACGCCCCTGGCGTGCCATATGACAAGATCTGCCGGGGCAAAGAAATGTGACATTGTCGAGGTAGTTACGTTTATTTTACGGATAGATATAGTCTGTGCGCAGAAAAAG
>JAKEHZ010000101.1 GCA_022614735.1 Acidobacteriota bacterium
GAGGACGCGGGCGCACCACTTGTTGCGTTCAATTTTCAAAGACTATCAAACAGCCAGCGGTGCACCTGTTCCTCGGTCATATTCCCGCCACAGAGGATGGTGGCTATTAGCTTTTCGGCAAATCGTTCGCGATAGGTAATCGCAGCAGCAACACCAGGAGCGCCGGCAGGCTCGATGACAAGACCGAGTTCACGAAACAGCATACGCATCGCTTCCAGAATCATCTGGTCATCAACCAGAAGGATGTCGTCGACAACAAATCGCATGTCATCCAGTGCTTCTTCAATAGGAATCCGTACGGCGAGGCCATCGGCAATTGTGTTGATTGTCTCAGTTGCAATCACTCGACCTGCGCGCCATGAGCGTTCCATTGCCGGAGCGCCTCGAGCACAGACGCCGATAACGCGGGTCTGCGGGGAGACTGCCTTCAACCATCGCCCAACGCCTGCGAGGAGAGCGCCATTTCCCAGAGGAATCAGCACGGCATCAAACGGTTTTGGCCAGCGGGAGAGCTCAAGCCCGATCGTTCCGGCGCCCTCCGCAATCGACACATCACGACCATCTTCGACAAATCGCGCCCCGCTCTTTTCCGCGTAATCTCGCGCGGCCTGTTTAGCCTCATCGAAATCGTATCCTTCGGTCATCACTTGAGCACCGAGCCTCCTCATCCGTTCGACCTTTAGCGGATTAGCTGTCTCGGCCGCAAAGACAGTGAGTTTCAATCCGTGCTTTGCCGTCGCATAAGCCAGGCCTTGACCGAAGTTACCAGCGGATGCGCAGACCAGCCAATCAGCGTTCTTTTCCAGCTTATGAACGAAATAGTCCGCCCCACGACCTTTGAATGATCGAATCGGATTGAGCGTTTCGACCTTGTGGACAAGCTCGAACCCCAACTGGTCGTTAAGTGGATCGCTCGAAAACTGCGGACTGCACGTAAAGACCGGATCAATGATTCTCGACGCTTCCTCGATATTGCAGAGCGAGAGTCTAAGAGTAGCTTCTTTTCGAGTGTTCACGTAGCACCTCTACAACTACTGGGAGCGTTTGCGCTCCCAGTAGTTCACTCTACTGCAAGATAACTTTTTGTCCTTCACTCAAGCCTTCAAGCACCTCAGTCCGTGTTCCATTGCTAATGCCGGCCTTGATAGCTCGCTTCTCGCGCCCTTTCGGCCCTCCCGGCTCAGGTAGTTCAACACTGGCATGACGTTGTGTGTCATAGATAACGGCGCTCTCGGGAACGAGCAGAACGCCCTTATGTTCTTCAAGCACGATCTCGGCGTTTGCCGTCATATTCGCGCGCAATTCACCTCCCGGGTTATTGATTGAGACTTTGACCTCAAACGTCACAACGTTGTCCTTATCAACACCGAGTGGTGAAATTTGCGTGACTTTGCCTTCGAAAGTTTTATCTTTGAATGTCTCGACTTTGATGCGGGAAGGTTGACCAAACTTCACAACGCCGATGTCGGCTTCGTCGACTTTGCCCCGAACGTAGACCTGGCTGATGTCGCCAAGCACCATGACCAGAGTTGCTGCTGCACCCATATTCAAGATCGAGGAGACGGGGCTGCCGATCTCGACATCTCGTGATAACACCATCCCGTGAATCGGAGAGCGAATTGTCGCGTAATTCAACTCTTCCTCGGCGCGATCTACAGCTGCCTGGGCCTGTGCAACTTCAGCTTTGGCCTGTGCAACTTTTGCCTCACTGACGGAGAGCTGGGCGCGGGCGATGTTCTGACGGTTGAGCGCCTGTTCGTAGGCGCTGCGTGTATCATCGTAAGATTGTTGCGGCAGGACGCCTTCTTTTAGCAGTTTTTCAGATCGCTCGAAGTTGCGTTTGGTGAAGGGAACGTCAGGACCTTCGGCCTCAACCTTGTTCTTCTCGAGCATTGCGATAGCGGCCGTTAAGTTTGATTCTGCGCCCATCAAGGCAGCTTTTGCTTCGCGTACGCGCGCGGCCAGATTTTCCTTGTCGAGTTCTGCGAGGATGTGCCCCGGCTGAACGACATCGCCGACCTGGACCTTGAGTTCCTTGATAATGCCGTTGGCTTTCGATTTGATCTCGACTTTGGCAATAGGTTCGATGCGGCCCGTTGCGACGACTGAACGCGTGATGTTCCCCCGTTCGACAGTTGCCAGGCGTGAAGCGTCAATATCGTTCTTTGGTCGTGACATCACGACGAAGCCCGCTATCCCCGCGCCAGTCAGAATGACGAGGGCACCAAGGACTACCCAGAGTCTGCGAGATTTCTTGTTAGCCATCTTTTCTCCCTCTTCTTGTTGCGCTTTTATCCGGATTTTTTGATTTCTCGGCCTTCAATACGGTAGTTTGGAAACGACAGTTCCGAAAAAGATCAGAACATCTGTTATTGTGATGAGAGATGAAGACACAAATCCCCCCAACGCTCGATTGGAAGCAGGAAGGCCGTTCATAGGTTTATTACGGATAGTTAGTGGTTTGAGAGTGCAGATGGTTTCAAAAAAAGAGGGAAAACGGAACAAACGGAAATAACCTTAGTGGGTGAGTTTCATTCATGCTTCGCAATAACCAAAGTCCAAGAGAGAACGCGAAACACGCGAAATAAGCGAACCACGCGAAATTTCTGGGCTTTTTCGCGTTCTCTCTTGGACTTTGGTTATTGCGAAGCATGAATGAAACTCACCCACTAAGGTTATTTCCGCTTTTTCCGTTTTCTCTTCTTCCTTCCTTTCAGCTGCCTACCAAATGACGGTCCATCCATTCAAGCACCAGCCTTCGCATCTCAGGTGTCTCTTCGTGGCCGCAATCGAAAAGCTCAATTCGGCAATCATCCGCTTTGCCGAATTTTTGATAGAGCGGCGTCAAGTGGTCGCGGACGCGCTCGACACCGGCGGGTGGTGTAAGCGGATCTTTTCTTCCGTTCAGGCTGAGGTGTGGCCGCGGGACGATCAATTCGTTGATTTGATGAGTTTGAAAATGATTGAGCAGCCGGGGCACGTAGTAATAAATTCCATGACCTCTCAGGTTGTTAATCTTGATCAACTCTTCAAAATCCGTCAGGCAACAGAGGTCGATGCAGAGCTTGATGCGCGGATCGAGTGCTGCAAGCCACCACGCTTTTGTCGAGCCCATCGACAGGCCGAAAGCGCCAATGCGTTTCGGATCAACCTCCGTACGGCTGATGAGGTAATCAACCGCGCGGTGTTCATCGAACATCATCATTCCAAAGAGCACCTGGCCATACCAGAGCATTTGTTTGAATGTGTCCTCTTCGCCGGTTCTGCCTACTTGATTGTGTTGGCGGGCGCCAAAACACCAGCTATCAATCGCCAGAGTGACAATGCCTTTTTCAGCGACGACGGGCGCATAAGAGGGTAATACCTTTTGGCCTTGTAATAACTCTTTTTTGCCGGTCGGGTAAGTCCCACCGTGCCAGTGAATATAGAGCAAGCCCGGCGCAGGCTTTTGTCGTTTTTCGGGAATGAGAAGTAAGGCGGGCACGGGCTCGATACCGTTCAGATCGAGTTCGAGATGCTCCAACGTGTAACCATTACCTTTCTCCGTTGTGATCAGTTTTGCCGGTTTCGGACGGTGTTTGAGGGGCAAGTCACCGAGAAGGCTCCATAGTTCACGCCTACGCCTTTGCTGGTAAGCGGTGAAGTCGCTCTTTGTTTTTGGCGATTGTGTGGTAGTCATAGATGAGAGGCTCGGACCGACGGCGACTGTCGAAGCAGTCTGCTTGAGAAAATCACGACGATGAAGAAGCGAATGAGACACGATGGAATACCTCCTTCGCGGGTTGAGATATTTTTGTGGAACGCACCCTTACAACTCGCGGTCACCGATGTTGATCTTAAACCCCGGCGCAAGGGGCAGACAGCTCAAGACGTGCAGACGAGCGATACGGGTGCGTGACTGGTCCGTATGCCACAACCTGACCCAGAATGATCGCGTCGCGCCGTTGACGACAAAGAGCGAATCACTCTGAACGATAGGTGCGGGGTTGACTGTTCCGCCCGCCCGCAGAGTAGCGAGAAGTTCCCCCAGATGCGGGCGAAATTCCTCACGTTCTATGCTCGCGTCTTGATCATCAATTTCTGCGGGTGGCAGATCGACTGGCGAGGCGGATTCGAGCAAGAGCCGCGCGGCGGCAACTGATGATTCTTCACGTTTCTTGTGAATGGCCATAATTACCTCGGTTTGTTCTGCAAGAGCTCAAGCGGCACGCGCGCTCCGTATTTGGTCGATCGCGCGAGTTTCACACAGTAATCGTAGGCGAGCTTTGAAACATTCGCAATCGCATTATCCGCTCCATCGCCGTTGTAGTTGGTCATCACTGCAATCGCATAAGGACGATTCGGCACGAAGACTATTCCCCAATCGCAGGCAACACCCTCAATCGCACCGGGCTTGTTGGCGATTTCAACATTTGCGGGAAGCAACCTCGGAAGCGGGCTGTTTTTCCGCAACTTAAGAATTTTGAGGACATCTTCGCTCAGCTGTTTGCTGATGACCTCTCCGCGATAAAACCTCTCCATCAAGAGCATCGCCTCGCGCGGTGTGGCTGTATTTTCATCCCCACGAGCTGACGCCGCCTGATCGATCATCTTCCTCCGCAAACGAATCTGTTTCAGTCCAAGTTGATCGAGCGTGCTATTGACGTTCGCCATTCCGACCTGATCGATCAACATATTGGTTGCCGTGTTATCACTCAGCACGATCATCAGCACAGCCAGATCGTTCAAACTCAACTGCGAAGCCAGATCGCTGAAATGCTGGATCACACCGCTGCCGCTGACTTTGTCTTTGCGTTCGATCCGGCGTTGGTCGGTCAGTTTGAATTTACCTTCGGCGGCCTGTTTGTGAAGTTCGATGAGCACTGGAATCTTGATTGAGCTTCCGGTGGGAAAGGTCATTTGGCTGTTGATTGAAATCTCCTCGCCAGTCGTCAGGTCTTTGATCGCGACACCCATTACGCCGTCGAGGTTGCCGGCGACTTTTTCAATCTCGGTGATGAGTTTCCGCTTTAGAATTGAAAGATTGTCATCTTGCGCATAAAGTGCATGAGAAATCAGCAAAAGACCAAAGAGCAAGAATAGAAGGCGGGGAAGTTTCATCTCACAGGCTCCTGTGCTTATTTTATGTTAACAATCATTGAGTTAGAGAAGATCTTATCCACGTGAGTAGGTAAAAATAAATCAGCTTTTAGTGAAAGGCGTACTTCTCCTTTACCTGCAAGGCTGCGCGGTAATAGCAAATTAACCTGATCAAGTCCGATGAACTCACCTTGCGGACCCGCGTAGGTGACTTGTGTGTCTCGGAAATCTAATTCCACGAGTATACTACTCGGATCGCGTTGATTCCTTATGCCAGTCCCAAACAGTATTAGATAGACTCGATCGCTATCGGCTCCGAGATCAATAGGAAGAGGGACAAATCGATTCAACGCTGTATCGAATCGTGCGATGGTTTCATAGTTCTGCGTGCCGTCACTTTTGATGCGCAACGCGAGCCCAGCTGGAACACCTTGACCGTTCATGTTAGCTGTAAAGATCCCGGGTGATATGGGGTAAATGGTCACAAGCTCTCTTCCAACAAGGACGTCGTTATTGGTTATTGTCACCGTTGCCACACCCTCGGCAGTTCCCTGTGGCATCAGGTAATTGACTTGATTGGGAGAGACGAAAAACAGAGGCGCCAGTCGTTCAACACCGGCGCTGTCTTTAACTCTAACGACGGTGGTTGCAAGAGTCGTCGGCAGAGGCTTGGTGGCCGCTGATTGAGTTGAACTGGCCAGGTTCAGGCCAAATGCTGCGATGATACTTTCACTGGCAACTCCGCGCGCTATATAACTTGCAGCGGAGACACTGCTCAGACCCAGGCTGTAGAAACCGGCGCTCGAGAATAACTTATTATCAAGTCTGACGACCAAAACTTTATCGCTATAGGCATTTATATGAGTGAAGGGAGTTGCGACAAAGGGTCCAAATAAAATTGGGGGGTTAGCCTGAAACCAGTGCTGACCCTGATCAGGTGAGTAATAAAGAGCAACAAAAGTCGCAGTAGGCGAGCCTATAGAAATCGCTGACAAGAAAATAATTGAGCCATTTACAGCGATATTGGTTGCTTTATCGTTCTGAAAGAGGCCAGGGGGAACATTGAACACTTGTGTCCAGTTTTGACCTTGATCGAGCGAACGCCAGGCGCCCTCATTTTTCAGGGCAAAGATAGCCCGCCCGGATGCAGCTATTGAATTGGCTGCGCCAAAATTGGCTGATGTCCAGGTTGTGTCATTATCTTGGAGGCGAAAAACTCCAGCGCTTGTTGCCGCGAAAACATTGGACCCGCTGACGGCAAAGGCAATGCCGTCGAAGTTTGAAGGCAGACCCGATTTTGCCTCGGTCCAGTTTTGCCCCTGATCAATTGAGCGGAAGATGCTACCGGTTGTGCCGGCAAACAGAAGGGAGCCATTCGCAGCTAGCGCAGAAATCGAAGGGGGATCGGAGGTGTTACCCGAGGGATTGATGAGACCTGAATTGGCAGCTGTCCAGTTCTGTCCTTGATCGGTGGAGCGGTAGATGCCCTTATCAGTCCCAATGAAAACCGTTGAGCCAACTGCAGTGAAAGCTTGTACCTTTGCACCTGCCAAAAGCCCGTTGTTTACTGCTTGCCAGGACATACCATCGTCAGGTGAACGAGAAACCCCTCCGCCATTTGTTCCCGCATACAGGTAGTCTCCATTCTTGAATAATTTGTTGACAGGAGATCCCGGAGATGCGAGTTCATTCCAATTTTCGGTGAGCCAATTTTCGGTGAGCCAATTTTCGGTGAGCCAATTTTCGGTGAGATTGACAACAGAAGGCACGGTGGGAGAAGTTTTGTTTGGCGGAGATTGTGCCCAAGAGTAATCGGAGATGATTACCTGAATCAGCAAACAGAAAAAAATGCTTGGATTTGGTCTCTTGCCCTTAATCATCATCTGAAACCCCTGTTTGATCGGTCGGGGCAATGCGGGATATTAAATCAGCCAATATCATTTTGGTAGCACATTAATTGATCTGTCTGGTTCGTCCTCGCCAATACGGTTCCCGCAATTCTTTCTTTAAAATCTTGCCTGTGCCACTCTTCGGCAATTCACCTTCGCGGATTTCGACCGACTTCGGAACCTTGTAATCGGCGAGCTTCGCGGCGCAAAACTCTATCAATTCACACTCGGTCAAACTCGCTCCGGGTCTGATCGTCAAGATGGCTTTGACTGCTTCTCCCCATTTTTCATCGGGCACACCGATAACCGCGGCCTCTCGAATGGCCGGATGCTGATAGATCACATTTTCAACCTCTGTCGAGTAAACATTTTCTCCGCCGGAAATGATCATATCTTTCTTGCGATCGACGAGATAAATGTAACCCGCTTCGTCAATCGTCGCCATATCACCAGTGTGCAGCCATCCGCCGCGCAAAGTTGTTTCTGTCTCCTCAGGACGTTTCCAATACCCCATCATCACATTCGGCCCGCGCGCGATAACTTCTCCGACTTCACCGGGCTTGATTCGTTTGCCCTCGCCGTTCACCACCTCGACTTCGACTCCGATGACCGGTCGGCCACACGATGCCAATCGCCGCGTAATATGCTCGGGCCCATCTGTAATATGTTCTTCGGGTAGTAATGCAGTAAGCAGCGGGCTCGATTCGGTCTGGCCGTAGCCCTGGATGAATTCGCAGCCCGGAAAAGTCTTCATGGCGCGTTTGAGCAGCTCTACGGGCATTGGTGACGCGCCGTATGTGATGCGACGCAGCCTGCTCAAATCGTACTTGCCTATCTCTGGATGACTGATCAGGAAATTGATCATCGTCGGTACCAAAACTGTGCTCGTCACGCGCTCGCGTTCGATTGTCTCCATCAAAACTTTGATGTCGAACTTCGGCATAATCGCATGCGTGCCGCCGCTGAGCGTGATATTGATGAGGGCGGGAAAGGTCGCCAGATGAAACATCGGTGCAGCGTGCAGGAAAATGGAGTGAGGCTCCGGCGCTCGGGTAGCGAAAGAATGCAGCGCATTCATCCAGAGATTGCGATGACTGAGCATTACTCCTTTGGGCAATCCGGTAGTTCCGCTTGTGTAAAACAGGCCCGCCAACTCATCTTCCGAAGCTTCAGTATCCATCGGCGGAGTGGTCTCATCGACGATATGTTTCGCGATCAATGTCTCATAGTCAGCAAATCCTTCAGCGCCGCCGATAGCAATGTAATTATTGATGCCATGCAATTCGGATCTGAATAATGCTGCCTGAGCCTGGAGCGCCTCGTCGGTGATGAACGCAACGCAATCAGCATCATTGATGATGAAGGCCAGTTCATCCGCCGCGAGCCGTGTGTTAAGAGGCACGACCGCCGCACCGATCTCAAAACATGCATAAACGACTTCAAAGAATTGCGAGCAGTTCAGCAGGTAGATCGCAACACGTTCGCCGCGCTGAATCCCAAGATTATGCAGCGCACACGCAAGGGCCTGCACGCGGGCGTCCAATTCACGGTAGCTTTGCTTTTGTGAATTGAAGATTGTCGCAGTATTGTCGGGAAAAAGATGGACGGCGCGTTTGAGCGCCTGGTGTAGAAGCATTGTGAGCTCCTGTTAAAGCCATTTGGGTAAGAGGGTGTTTTAAAGTGCGAATTTTACTGTCCCGGAGGGACAGGCGCTTAAGTGGTGCGCCCGCGTCCCCGATTCTGCTGGCGAACTCAAAAGCGCCAAAGGCGCGACGATATAATAGCCGGAGACCTGGAAATGGTTCTCTGCCAAGAGGGTGAGAAGCCCTTCGGGAA
>JAKEHZ010000102.1 GCA_022614735.1 Acidobacteriota bacterium
GTCAATCGCTTATTGTTCTAAGATCGGGTGAAGTATAGAGCAAATGGCCCGAAAAGTTGACTAAACCAGCGTCGATCAAAGTTGTTGCAACTTTGATTGACTACTGCCACAGCAGGAATAGAATACGCATATCTGTAGTCTTGGGAAAGATGTTCTGACCTTCCAACCGGAGAAAAATTATGACTCGCACCGGACGCCGTATCGCAACGCTCCTGCTGCTAGCCTTCAGCTGCATCGCCTGGGTAGTTCCCGATGATCTGCCATTCACCAAAGAACAGCTGAACCATTGGGCATATCAAAAGCTGAAAAAACCGCCAGTGCCGGCAGTAAAAAATCGCGGCTGGGTGAAGACGCCAATAGATGCCTTCATTCTCGAAAAACTCGAAAACAAGGGCATCAAACCTGCTCCGCCGGCAGACAAGATCACGCTGTTGCGTCGTGCGACCTTCGATTTAACGGGCTTGCCGCCGGCGCCGGAAGAGATCAACGCGTTTCTCGCCGACAATTCATCCGGGGCTTTCGAGAGAGTCGTCGATCGTCTGCTGGCATCGCCGCGTTACGGAGAGAAGTGGGCACGGCATTGGCTCGATCTGGCGCGCTATGCAGAAAGTGAGGGCTTTAAGGCTGATGAGACGCGGCCCAATGCATGGCGCTACCGCGATTATGTGATCGAGGCCTTGAATAGTGATAAGCCCTATGACCGCTTCATCAAGGAACAGCTCGCGGGCGATGAGTTGTGGCCTGATGACCCGCAAGCCCTCGTGGCCACTGGTTTCAATCGTCATTACCCTGACGAAAGCAACGCTCGCAACCTGATGCAGCGCAGGCAGGATGTTCTGAACGATATTACTGACACAGTTGGCGGGGTCTTTTTAGGAACGACTATTGGCTGCGCGCGCTGTCACAATCACAAATACGATCCGATCTTGCAGAAGGACTATTATCGTTTGCAGGCGTTCTTCGCTGCCACCCGCGCGAAAGATGACTTCGTGCTGGTTTCTGCAGCTAAGCAGGACGTATACAAACATGAGCGCACCGTTTGGGAAGAAAAGACCAAAGAGATTCGCGAACAAATCGCGCAGATCGAGACCCCGGTCATCAAAGCGATCTACGACGACAACTTCGCCAAATATCCGGCGGAGATTCAGCAAGCCATCACTGCTTCACCCGAAAAGCGCGACGCTATGCAGTGGCTGATGTTTCACAAAGCAAGCTGGCTGCTTAACTCGAATATGGACGAAGACGGCATCGGGGTCGGTCCGCGTTTGAAAGGTGAGACAAAGAAGCGATGGGAGGAATTACGTAAACAATTAGCCGCGTTCGATGAGATCAAGCCGAAGCCATTGCCGATTGGCCCAGGTATCACCGATGTCGGCCCGCAAGCGCCGGCAACATATGTGCTTCGCGGCGGCAACTACGATGCAACTGGAGAGGAAGTGCAGCCTGGCTTTTTGACAATCTTTGAGCGCGGGCCTGCGAGAATCACACCATCAAAAGCCGTCTCCACCGGTCGCCGCACGGCACTGGCTAACTGGGTTTCCGATCCGAACAATCCGCTTACGGCTCGTGTCGCAGTCAATCGCATCTGGCACTACCACTTCGGGCACGGTATCGTCGGCACGCCGAGCGACTTCGGCGAGATGCGCGATCCTGAATCGCACCGGGAATTGCTTGATTGGTTGGCGACAACGTTTGTCGAGCAGGGTTGGAGCATCAAGAAGGTTCATCGTCTGATTATGCTCTCAAACGTTTATCAACAATCATCGGTATTCAACGGGGAAGCATCTAAGATCGACCCGGGCGATAATCTACTCTGGCGTTTTCGTCGTCAACGTCTGAGCGGTGAGGAGATTCGCGACGCAATCCTGGCTGTCAGCGGCCGATTGAATCTGCAAATGGGTGGGCCAAGCGTATTTCCCGAAATCCCCCAAGGGATGGAAGTGCGCGGTGGTTGGAAACGCAATGAAATCGAAGAAGCAAAAAACCGCCGCAGCATTTATGTATTTGTGCGGCGCAATTCGCGCTATCCGATGTTTCAGGCATTCGACATGCCCGATACGCATGAAAGCTGCTCTCGCCGCAGCATGACAACGACCGCGCCGCAGGCATTGAACCTGCTCAATGACAGAGTAATCCTGCAAGCAGCTCAGTCGTTCGCCAGTCGTGTCTTGAATGTGGCTGATGCAGATGTGAGCGCGCAGATCGTTATGGCATATCGTTTGGCTCTCGCGCGCAAGCCCAATCCTGACGAACTCAGGATGGCAATAAACTTTTTGCAGCTGCAGGAATCGCTGATTAAATTACGAATTGAGGAGAAACAGCCCGTCGTCTTACTCCCGAATTTGCCGGCCAAATTTGATCAAGCGCACGCGGCTGCGCTGGTCGATTTCTGCCACGTGCTGTTGAACTCGAATGAGTTTGTTTACATCAATTGATGATGTGCCACGAAAAAGCGACATCGGGAGAACAAAATTGACCACGGATTGACACGGATGCGACGGATTGACGCGGATTAAATCCGTGAAAATCCGTCGCATCCGTGTCAATCCGTGGTTAATTTATACCGTTCTTTAGTTTTCGCGTATAGCATCGGTCAAATTCGTAGCCAATCTCCTATGGAGTCAAAATGAATTCAAGCGAAAAAGAAGAAATTTCGTCGCAAGAGAAAGCGTTATCAGGACGTCGCAACTTCCTCATGCAATCCGGCGCCGGTCTCTGCTCGATCGCGCTCACGTCGATGCTAGTGGAAGACGGCCTTGTATTTGCTCGTGATGCTCAACAAACAGCCTTTGATCCGCTGGCACCCAAACAACCTAATCACAGACCTCGCGCCAAATCTGTCATCTGGCTGTTTATGGAGGGCGGGCCGAGCCATCTCGATACCTTCGATCCCAAGCCAAAACTGCTCGAGCTCGCCGGCAAGCCTATGCCTGAATCCTTCGGCAGGCCGATTACTGCGATGGGCACGGCGTCAAACACGATCATGCCAAGCAAGCGCACATTCAAAAAGTATGGCCAGAGCGGCATCCCGGTCTCTGATTGGCTTCCCAGGACTGCCGAACACGTCGATGAGCTGGCGATTCTACGCTCATGCTGGGCCGATGGTTTGAATCACGTCGGGTCGGTCTGCCAGATGAATACAGGCTCGGTCCTGGCCGGTCGTCCCAGTGTGGGCGCCTGGGTGACTTATGGACTCGGCGCTGCCAATCGCGATTTGCCGTCGTTCGTGATTATGGCTGATGCCGCAGAAGTGCTCGGCGGAGCGAAGAACTGGAGCTCAGGATTTCTTCCCGCAGTATATCAAGGCACTCAGTTTCGCAATGGCCCCGATCCAGTCTTCTATCTCAAACCGCCTGAGACCATCAGCGATGAACAACAGCGAAAGAAGCTCGAGTTGCTGACACACATCAATCAGCGATTCTCAGCGGACAAACCAGATGACACTGAATTGCTTGCGCGGATGAGCTCGTATGAGTTGGCCTATCGCATGCAATCGGCTGCGCCCGAAGCAGTGGATTTGTCGAAAGAGTCAGAAGAGACAAAGAAGCTTTACGGAATGGATAATCCTGCCACAACAAAGTACGGTACGTTGTGTCTGCTCGCGCGGCGCCTGGTCGAACGCAATGTACGCTTCATTCAGTTGTACTCCGGTTCGGGGAGCGCATGGGATGCGCACAGCAATATTGAAGGTAATCATTCCAAGATGTGCGCCAGTGTAGATCAACCGATTGCCGGACTGCTCACTGACCTGAAATCGCGGGGATTACTCGATTCGACCCTGGTTGTTTGGGGAGGGGAATTTGGCCGTACGCCTTTCAATGAGAAGGGTGATGGCCGCGATCATAATCCGTGGGGATTTACGATTTGGATGGCAGGTGGAGGAGTAAAAGGCGGGCAGATCGTCGGCTCAACCGATGAATTAGGTTTCCGAGCAGTAGAGAGACGCGCTCATGTTCACGATATTCACGCCACGATTCTGCACTTACTCGGTCTCAACCACCATAGCACATTGTA
>JAKEHZ010000103.1 GCA_022614735.1 Acidobacteriota bacterium
ATTGACGCGGATGCGACGGATCAGCGCGGAATATATCCGTGAAAATCCGTCGCATCCGCGTCAATCCGTGGTGAATTGCCACCATCTAACAAGGCATGACGGCGAGCTATGACGATGAACCAAAATATTTTCTTGACTCGTCACGAAGCATTGCAGATAATGCAGTCCGTCATTGGTTATGCCAATCGACAATTGTCCTGATTGTATTCGACCCGATTGTATTCGACCCGATTGTATTCGACCCGATTGTATTCGAATTGACTTATGATTAGCCGGCTCGCCATCACGCAAACCTTCAATTGTCTTGCTCTCTCGCGGATGTGGAACTGGTTTGCCTGGCCCTTCTCCTTTGGATTTAGCTTTTACTTTTACTTTAGCCGCTCCAGAGGGGTCGGAGGTTCCTTAGCCTGAGCCAAGAGCAAATGGAACGCCTGAGAAAGGCCCCTCGTTTAAAGCGAAACGGGGGGCCTTTTGATTTATGAGTAAACGATTGAGATGAATCAGACAAGTAAACAATCCGCACTCTCTCTGCGCGTGGCATTTCAAGGAGAGGCTGGCGCATTCAGTGGTGAGGCAGCTCGCAAATTGCTCGGCAATGACATCGAGCTTGTGCCCTGCCCGACGTTTGAGAAGATGTTCACCGCAGTCGAAGATGAAACGTGTGACTACTGTCTGGCCCCGATTGAGAATTCCCTCTTCGGTTCGATCTACCAGAATTACGATCTGCTGCTCAAACACAATCTGCGGATCTCTGGCGAAACCAATTTACGAATCGTCCACAATTTGATTGCATCTCCTGAGACCATGCTTGGAGACATCCGGCGCATTTACTCTCATCCGGTTGCTCTGGGGCAGTGCCTGAACTTCTTTTCCCAACATCCCGAAATAGAGCCCGTTGCGGCTTACGACACAGCGGGAAGCGTTAAGATGATAATGGAAAGCCGCGAGTCAGGCGCAGCAGCGATCGCGGGCGCAGCGGCCGCTTCTGTCTATGGCGCACGCGTGTTGGTTGCAGGAATAGAAGACGACCGTCAAAACTACACCCGTTTCCTGTTGCTCACGCGTGAAGATCGAAGTAGCGAGCCCCCACCGCAAACAGCGGATGCTGCGGATGCTGACAAAACCTCGATCGTTTTCGTCCTTGAGAACCGAACAGGATCGCTCTATCGTGCGATGGCTGTTTTTGCCCTGCGAGAGATCGATCTGACGAAGATTGAGTCCAGGCCGCTCGTCGGTCATCCGTGGGAATATAGTTTCTATCTGGATTTCATCGGCCATACGGCTGAGCCCCGCGTCCGCAATGCGCTGGCGCATCTAAGCGAATTCGCCACCAGCATCAAGGTCCTCGGGTGCTACCGGCGAGCGCTCAATTGATTGCGGATTGCGGACTACTGATTGCGGATTGCGGATTGCGGATTGCGGATTTGAAGAAAGGAATTCCACAATCAATCCGCAATCCGCAATCCGCGATCCGCAATCAGTAGTCCGCAATCACAAATCTGCAATCCACAAAATAGGAGCAAACGATCATGATCGTAGCGATGCAAGCAGATGCGACAGAAGAGCAGATCAACCATATTTGCGACCGGATACGCGAATTCGGCTATGCTCCGCACGTCATTCGCGGAACGGAACGAACCGTCATTGCCGCCGTTGGTCCGGGTGACAAGAAAGAGCATATCGAACAGCTCAAATCGGCGGATGGCGTTGAAAATGCCTTCCCGATCCTCCAGCCTTTCAAGCTCGTCAGTAAAGAGGTTAAAAAGCAGAAATCGGCGATTCGGGTCGACGAGATAACGATCGGTGATGGAGGGTTCGTCGTCATGGCAGGCCCATGTTCGGTCGAAGGGTATGAACAATTGATGACCACTGCCAAAGCTGTAGCAGCATCGGGAGCGCAAATCTTGCGCGGTGGAGCTTACAAACCGCGCACCTCTCCCTATGACTTTCAGGGTCTGGCTGAAGAAGGTCTTAAGCTTTTGGCCGAGGCGCGGAGACAAACGGGTCTGAAAGTAATCACAGAGGTTCTGGATACGGAAGGTGTGGAGCTGGTAGCCGAGTATGCGGATATTTTGCAAGTCGGAGCACGCAATATGCAAAACTTCGCTTTGCTGAAAAAGCTTGGAGAAGTCCAGAAGCCAATCATGCTCAAACGCGGGCTTTCGGCGACCATTAAAGAGTTTTTGCTCTCGGCTGAATATATCGTCACGCACGGCAATCCGAACGTCATGCTCTGCGAACGAGGCATTCGTACCTTTGAGACAGCCACACGAAATACGCTCGATCTAGCGGCTGTACCGCTACTCAACGAACTGACGCATTTGCCGGTGATCATCGATCCGAGTCACGCAACGGGCAAGCGCAGTCTCGTTCGCCCGCTCGCAAAGGCCGCTGTCGCAGTTGGCGCTGACGGTTTGATGACTGAAGTTCATCCATTTCCGGAACTAGCCTGGTCTGACGGCCCGCAATCGCTGCGACCGGAAGAGTTCGCCAGAATGATGCATGAACTACAGCCTTATATTAATCTGCGTCAAAACGAAATGAACTGAATATGTTTTCATTTGTAACTACTCGGCTTCTTCGCCGCTATGCGGCGAAGAGGCCGAGTAGTTACAAATGAGATATGGAAAAAAATGCGATAGATTTCTTCAAAGTATTATATATTTGAGGATGAAGGGCCTCACGGATGAGGATGGAGCCAGGCTGAATTATGAAAGTTAAAAAGACAGCATTAATCATCTGCAACAATGGCAAGGAATATTGGATTACGCAGAAGCAGTTCTGGAATATGGTGCGCGAGGGCGTAGTCGTGCAGAGCGGCGATCAACCGCTAACCGGACGTTTCCGCGGCCGTGACGACCAGCTTTTAATCACACTGAACCATACGGTGCTTAATAAGGCGACGCCGATTCACACTTCTGAGGTGTTACGGGCAGCGCGATTAAAAAAGACCAAACACTGAACCTCATCAGGGAAAAGATGAAGTTCCTGGTATCTTTGGGAACTTTTTTCGATCCGGAGCGTGTCAGTGGTCGGCTAATATGAGGAAGACCAAAACTGTAGCGAGTAATCCTCGACATTTGGTGAGAATTTAATTCTCCGCGAGTTCTTCTTGCACAGTGGTCTTAGCAATCGCATCGCATAGAGTGGCTATTCGCCAAAATCACGAAACGGGAACTGATGACTTTGTGAGGGGTTTCAGTTCCCTTTCGTGTTTTTGAATCGACTTTGACCGAGGAAGAATACGAAACAAACGAAAAGATTAGAATCTTTTCGTTTGTTTCGTATTCTTCCGTCACCCTCCGGCAATTGCCGGCACAATTGAAACTTCAGCCTTCTCACCAACGCTCGTTTGCAATCGGTCGAGGAAGCGAATGTCCTCGCCATCAATATAGACATTGATGAAGCGGCGCAGTTCGCCGTTCTCTTCGCACAAACGAGCGCGAATGCCCGGAAATTGTGCTTCCAGTTGATCGAATATATCGCTCACGGTGCTGCCCTGCACCTCTATAGTTTCGACTCCGTTGGTTAAACGGCGCAACGGTGTCGGAATAATCACGGTTTGAGACATAGTTTCTCCTTCTAAATTAAATATGATCAGGCTACGGCCGCCTGAGGCGTTCCTATTAGCTCTTCAAATGCCGAGAGCCTCGGATCAATGGATTTCAGATCAGCGAGCGATAATGCTTCCTGCGTCTTCAGCCCATTACCCGTTATCGCCACGACAATTCGATCATCGGTCTTCAGACGACCCTGAGCGAGCAGCTTCTTCGTCACAGCCAGCGTTGTGCCACCGGCAGTTTCAGTGAAGATGCCTTCCGTTTGGGCCAGCTGCTCGATCGACTCAAGGATCTCCTCATCGCTCACATCCTCGGACCAACCGCCGGTCTCTGTGATGACACCTGTCGCAAAGTAACCATCAGCCGGATTACCGATAGCAAGTGATTTCGCAATTGTGCTCGGTTTAACCGGGCAAATCTCACGCGTTCCGGCTTTGACTGCGGCGGAAATCGGATTGCAACCTGTGGCCTGTGCGCCGTAAAAGCGCGTCTGAGCCGATGGGATGAATCCTAACTGATCAAGCTCCTTGAATGCCTTATGGATTTTCGTGATCAGCGATCCACCTGCCATAGGTACGACGATGGCATCGGGCGCTTCCCATCCCAACTGTTCGGCAATTTCGTACCCAAATGTTTTCGATCCCTCGCCATAAAACGGGCGCAGGTTGACGTTGACAAATGCAAACCGATAACGCCCCGCGATCTCGCTGCACAGCCGATTGACATCATCGTAATTGCCGCGCACAGGTATGACATTCGCTCCGAAAATTTGCGTGCCGATGACTTTGCTCTTTTCGAGATTATCCGGGATGAGTATATAGGCAGGGATACCGGCAGCGGCGGCATTTGCCGCAACTGAGTTGGCGAGATTTCCGGTTGAAGCGCATCCGACCGCATCAAAATTGAACTCGCGCGCCTTCGAAAGTGCAACCGCAACGACACGATCCTTGAAGGACAAAGTCGGATGAGAGACCGCGTCGTTTTTGATGTAAAGCTCGCGCACACCGAGTGCCTTCTCCAGGCGCCCGGCGCGAACGAGCGGCGTACACCCCGTTTGCAAACCAACCCGTGGCTCGCCATCAATCGGCAAAAGCTCCTGATAACGCCATAGTGTCTTTGGACGCGACGCAATTTCCTCGCGCGTCAGTTTCTGTTTGATCGCATCGTAGTCATAATCAACTTCGAGCGGCCCGAAACACTCCTCACAGATTGAAAGCGGCTCAACCGGATAAGGCGTCCCGCAAATTCTGCATTTCAGCCCTTTGACGTAACTCATCTCTACTCCTCAGGAGAAGATGCTAGATGCTAGATGCTAGATGCTAGGACACTCACCTAGCATCTAGCATCTAGCATCTAGCATCTAGCATAGTTTATCCACATAAGACCGAACCCCCGTTCACATTGAGAATTTCACCCGTGATGTGACGCGCGAGATCGGAAGCCAGAAAAAGAATAGGCCCTGCAAGATCATCGGCCGTAGCGATGCGACCGAGCGGAATAGCATCCCTGATCTGTTTCAATTGTGCTTCGTTCTCGCGCAAGGCCGAAGCCGCCATATCGGTGTCAACCCAACCCGGCGCCACAGAGTTGACGCGCACGTTGAAGCGACCAAGTTCCGATGCCAATGATTTGGTGAAGCTGATAACCGCGCCTTTCGATGCAGCATAATCTGCGTGGCCGGCCTCGCCACGCTGTCCTGCGGTCGAGCTGATCGTGACGATGTTGCCGCCCCGTTGCGCCACGAAGATACGTGCAGCGGTGCGACAGACATGGTAAATGCCATTGACGTTGATGCGAATCGTTTCGTCCCACTGAGCCTCGTCGAGATCGGTGATCGCGCGATCCTCCACCGGCCAAATGCCGGCGTTCGCCACCAGTACATCGAGTCTACGGAAGTGGTCTAAGGCTTTCTCGACTAATGCTACGGCTTCATCCGCGCGCGATACATCGGCCTGAATAACCAGAGCTTTCGCGCCCGCGCGCTCGACTGCTCCGGCCACTTCCTCCGCAGAATCTTTACTCCGGTGATAGTTGATGACCACACCCGCGGCGCCCGCCTCAGCAAATTTGATGGCCGCTGCCCGGCCGATTCCGCGCGATGCGCCAGTAATCAGTATGATCCGATCTTTGAAAGTAAGCATTGATCTTCCCGTTCTGCCATGACCGCAATAAAACAAAAGGCCCTACGCTAAAGTTAGCGTAGGGCCTGGACACCTAGCTCTTTAGCAGTTTTTACAGTGGAGCAAGTCGCCTAAATCGCCACTCCGCATTGTCAAAAAATAGACCGCTGAAAATTCAAAAGCCCCGCGCCAATCAGCGCGAGGCTTATAATCTTACGTTAGGGCCATCGGACTATTTAGCGTTTTTTTTACGTGGAGCAAGTCGCCTTAAATCACCACGATTAAATTTTCGATGGCCGACCATACAACGCATCAGGTGAACTCGTCAAGTCAAAACCCTTGAAAAATGACCAGTCTGCCAAATTTTCCTGAAATTATGTCCACGTTGTCTACATGACCTTCGCGGTTGATTGTTGATATACTGCGCGAGCAACGCGAAGAATCACTGGCAAGGAGAATTACCAGAATGTTCTGCCCGGACTGTGGAGCTGAAAATTCAAGGGGTCAGAAATACTGTACACGCTGTGGGACGAATTTAATCGCGATTGACCGCGCACGTGATATCCTCAGTGAGATGTCGACGAGCGCGCCAGTCCCCCAGTTCGACACTTCCAATGTCCTGAAAATTGTCGCACTGATCACTCTCTTCGGATTTCTCTTTGTGACTATCGGAGCGGCCATTCTTTATAAAATCGACCGCCATGGACCGATCCCGATAATGTTCGCTCTCAGCGGATTTGGTGCATTGGTTTTGATCTGCCGTTATCTACTGAGGTTGATCAGCCCAGCGGCAATGAGCGGAGTTAAACAGTCTTCGATGCCACCCTCTTACGCACCTCGTACCACTAATCGCGCGTTGAATGAACCTTCATCTTCTTACAACAGTGTTATTGAGGAACCGACGCAGCAAATCGAAGGTGAGCGTCGCGCCAGGTGAGAGGAAAAGTTTACGGGGCCAGCTCAGGGTTTGGGCTTTTTCTTCAACCAGGCCACAATATTGACTTGCTGTTTACTCTTCAGTCGTACTCTCCGCATCCAGTCTTCATAACCATTCGCAATCAACCAGATTTGATGGTCTCCCGGAGTCAGCTTGATAGTGCGCGGGGTGACGCCTGAGAACTCACCGTCGACGTAGATACGCGCGGGCGCAAGGCTATTGACTGAGACAAAGCCCGCCATTTTCTTCTGCTTTTCATCAATTAGCTCAATTCCCGTGACAATCTCCGGGTTCGAAGACGTCAGAGTGTAGACTTCTGAAGGGGGTGGTAAAAGCTGATCAGTCGAATCATTTTCGGTTACTGAGAAGATCCTGGGAACCTCGTCAGTCACGGGCATGGGCGACAGTGTAGGACTTTTTGACAGAGCATCCAGTGAAGGCAGCTCCAGGACCTTCCTCAAAACTACGCGCACGCTTTCGACACTTGAGGTCTCAAGCGTTTTGATCTCACTGACGGATTTTGCAGGCCCACTTCGACGCCCGCCAGAAAGAACAGCGCGAGTCTTCTGCGCTACTTTCTCAACCGGAGTGGCATCAACGGATTCTTTTATTCCGCTGACAACCTCTCTCCAGTTGATCCCTCTGATGATCAGTACTGATCCCCCGAGGACGAAGGCTACAAGCAAAATGTCGAGCATGATCGAGCCAACTCGCTCAACCAGTTCTCGACGGGATTTTGAGACCTCCGGGGTGTAATCCATTACCAGCGTATGGCATTTTGGACAGAAGAAATGCATCTCTGCCACTTCAGTCTGACATCTAGGGCATTGCATAGGACTACCTCTTGCGAATTACAAAAACCATGAATGAGCTTCTGGGGCACTCAGCTTCGGGGTAGCCTTTGAGAGAGTTTGGATAGGGCATTATACCGAACAGACGAAAATAACGAAATGCGGGACAGATCTAATAAAAAATGAGGACTGAGTGCAGAGAAAGCTACCCAGTCCTCAAATCTTTCTGAGGAACTTATTTTTGGGAGATTAGCGCTTATGACATCTCTATCCCGACAGCGCGAAGTGCGTCAAGCGTCATCGGCTTCGATTCCATCAGTCTCAGCTGACCATCGCAGACTATGGCAAGCGGCCGTCCATTGTGCTTTTTAGTTTGGATAAAATCAGCATCTGCTTCCTCACCCGTAGTGAGAAGCCATATATCGGTCAGCCATTCGTGAATTATCGTGTTGACTTTCTCCTGCAATTGCGGATGGTCGACTGGAACCGTTCGGTCTTCAGCCAAGGAATTCACTTCAACCGGATTATTTACCGCCACAATTTCTTCGGTTCCTGCCGCCAATTTTACCTCTCTCGTCTTCTTTATCATTTTTACTTCAGTTCCTCTCTTCAAATCTTCTCCAATCGTCTGTATCCGACGCCATCCTACGTAATTCTCAGACGCAACACGAATGCCAGAAGTTGCTTCAATTTTTCAATCATAGCACTCAGTCTCGAAAAAAACTTGAATCCCGTCAACAGAACGAGTTCTAATCCTCTGACTTGCAATAAGATAAATGGCAATTACGGAGTCCGATCAGGAAATGAAAAGAATCAACCATCGAATGGTAATCCTACAATTTTCCAATTCGTGACTGTCAACGATTGTGGACAAGAGGTTACGCGGATCAGGCCATCATATACGAAATGGTTGACAGAAATAGAAAGCGAAGATAGGCTAGAAAGCCTTGACATCGCAAGGCTTATCCTTATTATTACTCTTGACCTCTAAAAATATTATTCACCTGCTCACTAATTTTTTAGTATTATCAATACCGTCACCGCGGAAATTCTTCGTGGTCCTTGGTCACATAGTCATAAGGCTTCGCTCTACGACCCCTCGTGATCCCCATTGTATATCTCAGTCGGGAGAAAATTATGGGAAGTACTTTCGATCAACAGGAAATTATCAATACGCCAGAGGCAAAGGGAATGCGAATATTCCCTTCGTCTCGCGGATTGATCGTTAGAGCGGACTCATTGGTTGCGCGGCGTGGTGTCGGATTGAAACCGCTGCGTTCTGTGCCGGTCGGACATACCGAAAATCCGATTGAGTATTCAATACTTAAAACCACATCACAGGTTTCCCCCGATGCGGCGCGAGCATTGCAGCTTCTCCAGGTCGACACCTCAAAGCAAGACTCTTCGAGGATGCGCCAATCACTTCGACTGCAAGTTGAATTTGCGGGCCTTGATGACACTGAAATAACGCGTCCTGATTGCCAGATCGCATCAGGACGCGATTGGTTGATCGTCACAGTGAACGCTGCCTGGGGTGTGTTTGACAGAGCCGGTCGCCAACTTCTGCGGCGTAATTTTACGGATATGTTCGCGGAACTGATTGATGACTCGACTATTTTCAGTCCGAAAGTGATCTACGATCATTTCCGTGACGGCTGGGTGATGGTCGCTTGTGCGCGCGCCCTCGATCAACGACAATCCTGGTTACTGCTCGCTTATTCACTTGGCAGCGATCCGCTCGGCGACTGGTGGATCTGGGCGCTTGACGTCAGTTCCAACGGTAGCAACAGATCAGGTCATTGGGCAGATGGAATCGGGCTCTCAGTAGATAATTCTTCACTCTACCTGACGTCCAATATCTTCAATAGTCAGGGCCAGTTTCTCTACGCGAACCTCCGTATACTGAATAAAAAAGACCTGCAGACCGGCGGTGTTCTGCGCGAGTGGGACTTCTGGCAGCTGCGTAACCTTGACGGGTCAGCAGCATTCGGCCTGCAGCCTGCCATCAATTTGAGACCGGCAAGCGCACAGTACCTGCTCAATGCTCTGCCCGACGGGCAGGGACTGACGCAATGGACTATCTCACAACCACCGCATCAACCGCCGATTTTGTCCAGACGCTTCATCCCAACGGTCCCTTTCCAGATTGCGCCTTCTGCCAACCAGCCGACCACTGATCGTGAGATCGACACTGGCGATACGAGGCTCGGCAGCGTCGTTTTTCGTCACGGGCTGCTCTGGACGGCGCATACAATCGCAGCAAACTGGGGCGACGATGCAAACGCTGCGGCTATCCAGTGGTTTCAAATCAATCCCCGGACGGGCTGTTTGACGCAGCAGGGTATCTACGGTGCGCCTCATTACCATTACTTTTCTCCTGCCGTGATGCCCGATGGCGAAGGCAATATGATCATGGTCTTCAATCGCGCCGGGGAAGCAGAGATGCCTGAGATTCGCTTCACAGGGAGATGCTTAGCTGATGAAGGAAATACATTGCAGGAGAGCGTGTTGCTTCAGCAGAGCCCATCAGCCGGCGGGATTGAGTGGAGCCCCTTCAGCGGCATTGCCAGCCCCCCGGAAGATTCAGACATCTGGCTCATCGGACAGTACGCTGTGACTGAGAGTGATTGGGCGACCTGGATAGGCTCCGTCACCTACTGATGATATCATCCCGCACATGCGAACCATCATTCTCGTGCTGGCAAAGCGATTGTTGCTTGTGCTGCCGGTGGTTTGGGCGGTCGTTACTCTCGTCTTCCTGCTGATTCATATTGTCCCTGGAGACCCTGTGCGAAACGCGCTTGGCGAAAATGCGACTGAAGCGCAGGTGCTCGAACTGAAGCACAGACTTGGTCTTGACCTCCCTCTCTCTCAACAATACATCAATTACTGGCGCGGCGTGCTGGAGGGCGACCTTGGCGTAAGCCTGGTTAACCCTTCGGACCGCGTGCTCGAGAAGATACTTGCGCGTTACCCGGCAACGATTGAGTTGGCGCTTGCCGGGCTCGTCGTGGCTATTATGATTTCGATTCCGTTGGGCGTTACTGCAGGTACCAATCAAGGCAAACTGATAGACAATATAGCGTCGGTTGTCGCGCTGCTCGGCATCAGCACTCCGGGATTCGTGCTCGGACCGTTGATGGTTTACCTCTTCGCGATAAAACTTGATTTGCTGCCCGTTTCGGGTCGTTACGGGCCAGAGTATTTGATTTTGCCGGCGGTGACGCTCGGGGCTGCACTGTCGGCGATCCTCACGCGAATGGTGCGCTCGAGCGTGATTGAAGAGCTGAATGAAGACTATGTGAGGACGGCGCGAGCCAAAGGATTGAGTGAGAGGCAGGTGATCTACAAACACGTCCTGAAAAATGGATTGATTCCTGTCGTCACGGTGATCGGCCTGCAATTCGGTGTCTTGCTCGCCGGCGCGATTATCACCGAAGTGATCTTCAGCTGGCCCGGGCTCGGCCGGTTGACGATTGACGCGATCAACTCTCGTGATTACCCGATGGTGCAAGGCTGCATTCTGATGATTGCGCTAAGCTACATTATCGCCAATCTGATGACGGATTTCGCATATCGCCTTCTCGACCCGAGGATCAAAGTCGAATAGCTTATGAACCGTCTAGGCAAACTCGGTCTTGTCATCATTACGATCTTTTTTCTTGCAGCTATCTTCGCTCCACAAATTGCGCCCTACGACCCGATTAGGCAGGAGCAGTTTACTGGCGATCATCCAACAGAAGAGCGTTTGAAACCAACCCGCGGGCATCCTCTGGGGCTCGATGACCTTGGACGCGACGTGTTGTCGCGCGTGATATACGGCGCGCGAATCTCGATGCAGGTTGGTGTGATGGTTGTGATGATCTCAGCAATTATCGGGATGATCCTTGGGGCCGTTTCGGGTTATTACGGTGGATGGGTTGACCGTTTCTTTTCAGGCTTTCTCTTCAACGTCTTTCTGGCTTTCCCCAGCATTTTGCTCGCAATTGCCATGGTCGCATTCCTGGGCCCCAGCATACGGAACCTAATTCTGGCGCTCTCGGTGATCGGCTGGGTCGGTTACGCGCGATTGATGCGAGGACAGGTGCTGAAGGTCCGTGAATACGATTTCGTCACCGCGGCACGCGCACTTGGAGCCGGCCATGCGCGGATACTTTTCCGTCACATCCTCCCCAACGCAATTCAGCCACTGATCGTTCAAGCAAGTTTGGGAATGGCAGGCGCGGTGCTTTCCGAAGCTAGTCTGAGCTTCTTAGGTCTTGGTGTTCAACCTCCGACCCCGAGCTGGGGTATGATGCTCAACGATGCGCGCAGCTACCTGCGAGTCGCGCCACATCTGCTGATCTTCCCCGGTCTCGCTGTGATGTTGACGGTGCTTGCCTTCAACTTCGTCGGCGACGGCCTGCGCGAATGGCTCGATCCCAAGCAGAAGAGGCAACTCTAGTTAACCGTGAAAAAGAGAGAATATGAAACATTTGATTGCGGATTGTAAATGCGTGATCTGCCCTTCAATCCGCAATCCGCAATCCGCAATCCGCAATCAAATGTTTCATATTCTCTCTTTTTCACGGCAAAACCAGCCCTTAATCCCGTTCAAATTCTGTTGCGCGAGTTTGTTGACGCTCAGGCGAGTGGCGGCTAAACTTTTCAATCAACTTCAATCTCAATCAAACCGGAAATCATTAGTTATGCGATACACAAAGTTCTCCTCTCTTCTCTTATCCGTCGTCTTGCTGAGTGGATTGTGTTCGATTTCGACAGAGGCTCAGAAGAAAGATGGCAAAATCCAGCTTACTCCTACGGCGCCGTCAACTCCCTACAGCGGTGTCAGGCGTGATTCTCTGCTCAACGGGCTGCAGATCATCGCGCTCGATCGCCTAACCGACACGTCCGTCAAAGTCGATATAATCATCCGTGCCGGCGCGAAGTTCGACCTCGTCGGTAAAACCGGACTCGCGAGGCTGACTCAGGAGACTTTGCTCGCCGTTAACCCGCGCCTGAAAGAAGAGCTGGAGTCGCTGCAGGCCAAGATTGACTGGGGGGTGACCTGGGATACGACCTGGTTCCACATTGAAACAGCCGCGAACAATTTCGATTCCGTGATGGAAATCTTCGCGCGCCTGGTGGTTGTCGAAAACATTCGCGCCGATGCCTTCAAACGTGCACAGGCTGAGCTTCTCGAAAAGATAAAATCGGATCAACAATCGCCCGCCGAGCGCGCTGACGAATCTTTCCTCAAGGCCCTTTACGGTGATCACCCTTACGGCCATAACCTCGATGGGAGCGAGTCCACTGTTACCGGGATAAAGCAAGGTGATATTTATGATTTCATGCGTCGTTTCTATATCGCGAACAATGTAGCAGCGGTGGTCACCGGTAATATTACGCTTGAGCGCGCAATGAGGGCATTCAAAACCTTCTTCGGAGGCTGGATCAAGAGCCAAATCGTTCCTTCAACATTTCGTCCACCAAAGCAGATTGCGCAACTGAATCTGGTCAAAGTAGAAGCGTCTGACATCACAAATGTCGAAATACGCGGCGGAGTGGTTGGCGTCAAACATAGTGATCCTGAATTCCTGACTACTGAGGTGCTGGCAAAGATCCTGGCTGCGAGACTGAAGAAAGATGCCGAAGGCTCCGCGCGCGAGTTCACAGTCAAAGCATCGCCGCGCGTTCTTCCCGGACCGTTCTTCTTCTCGGCTATAGTGCCGGCGGAACAGGCTCCCGCGTTTTCACGGCGCGCGACCGAAAGCTTTGCAGCCTTGTCAACAACACCTGTTTCCTCAGATGAGTTGGCCGCCGCTAAATCAGCTCTGGCGAGCGAATATTCCGCGCGCCCGGTCGAATATAATCTGCGCGAGATCGAAGTCTATTCTTTACCGCGCGACTACCCTCTGAGAATCGCGGGGAAAATTGATGCGATCACAGTTGTTGACGTGCAGCGCGTCGCGAAAAAACTGCTCGACGCGAATGCTCTGACTCTTGTCGTGCTCGGCAAGGTCAACGAAAGTTTTAAATCAAATCTCTAAAATGTCGATACGGATAAGCCCCGATCCGCAGGTTCACAACGCGGAGATGCCTGATCCTGAGCTTAACGCCGCCGGAAAAAGCCGTGCTGTGCGCGAGATGTTCGCGGAAATTGCGCCGACTTATGACAGGATCAATCGGCTGCTTACTGTCAATATTGACATGCACTGGCGCCGTTTCACGGTCAACAAATTGAAAGATGTGCTTTCACGGCCAGATGCGATAGCGTTGGATTTGTGTTGCGGGACGGCAGATTTGACGCTCGAGATCGAGGAGCACGCGCGTGTCATCGGTTGTGATTTCTGCCACCCTATGCTGGTCATCGGAAATGAGAAGCTAAGCGCAAAGCATGCTCGAAATGCTCTGCTCACAGAAGGAGACGCGCTCCATCTACCATTTGCTGACGCCAGTTTCGATGCCGTGACAATTGCCTTCGGCCTGCGAAATCTCGAGAACGTTCAATGCGGCTTGACGGAAATCTTTCGCGTCCTCAAACCGGGAGGACGCGCTGCAATTCTGGAATTTTCGCGTCCCGTGATTCCCGTTTTTCGCGAGGCATTTGAATTTTACTTTAATAAAATCCTGCCGCGGATCGGAGGACTGATCTCCGGATCGAGAAGCGCTTATACTTATCTGCCACGATCAGTCAGAAATTTTCCGGATCAGAAAGGAATCTCCGCAATGATGCGAGCAGCCGGTTTCACCGATGTCTGTTATCATAACTTACTAGGTGGGGTTGCAGCTGTCTATCTGGGGAATCGTGAAATATGATCGAACCACTGAAGTTTTTTACTGAGAAGTTCAACATCGCATTTTCCGACCTTGAGGCCTTGCTCGGCATCAGCCTTTCGAAGGGCGGTGATTACGCCGACATCTATCTCGAATACACGGTAGTCAATAGCCTGAATCTCGAAGAGCAGTTAGTTAAATCGGCAAATCGCTCTGTGCGCCAGGGAGCCGGTGTGAGAGTTATTTCTGGTGAGCGGACAGGTTATGCCTACTGTGATGAAATCGTAGTCGATGCAATCGGCAAAGCCGCCTTAACGGCCGCCCACATCGCCAACAGTCAGGCTGAAACCGGCCCGATCAATGTTTCGGCAAATAATCCTGCACACGATCTCTATCGCGTAGCGCATCTGCCTCATGACGAGCCGCTCGAACGCAAGATCGAATTGCTCAACCGCATTGATTGCACGGCCCGGGCCTACGATCGCCGCGTGCGCGAGGTACAGACCAGTTTCGCTGATGAATACAAGATCGTGCTGATTGCGACTTCCGAAGGTTTATTGATCGGAGATGTGCAGCCATTGGCGCGGATCCGGGTGATGTGCATCGCCGATGATGACGGGAATTTGCAATCGGGAGTCTCCGGCGGAGGAGGACGCGTCGGATTCGATTTCTTCAATGACAGGCTGATCGAGCATTATGCCAATGAAGCTGCGCAGCAGGCCATCGTCCAACTCGATGCTCGGGAAGCGCCAGCAGGCACCATGGAAGTTGTTCTGGGGCCCGGCTGGCCTGGCATCTTGCTACACGAAGCTGTCGGGCATGGGCTCGAAGCGGATTTCAATCGCAAGGGCACATCGGCGTTCACGGGACTCCTCGGACAAAGAGTCGCCAGCGAGCTTTGTACTGTTATCGACGAAGGCACGATTCCAAACCGCCGCGGCTCGCTCAACATTGATGATGAGGGTAATCCGACTTCGCGAACGGTGCTGATCGAAAGAGGCATCCTCCGCGGTTTCTTACAGGATAAACTGAGCACGCGACTGACCGGGGCGCAGTTGACGGGCAATGGCCGTCGCGAAAGTTATCGCCGTATGCCTATGCCACGAATGACCAACACGTATATGCTCGGCGGTAAGAGCACTCAGGAAGAGATCATTCGCTCGGTCAAGCGCGGTCTTTATGCCGTACAATTCGGCGGCGGACAGGTTGACATTACAAGCGGCAAATTCGTCTTCTCAGCGAGCGAGGCTTATTTGATCGAAGAGGGCAAAATCGGAGCACCGATCAAAGGGGCGACCCTCATTGGCAATGGGCCGAAGGCGCTGACGAAAGTGGTAGCGGTCGGCAACGATCTTGCGCTCGACGAGGGCGTAGGCACCTGTGGCAAAGATGGGCAGTCTGTTCCCGTCGGCGTCGGTCTTCCGACGATCAAGATTTCCGAAATGACGGTCGGAGGGACGAAATGACCATGAATCTTTCGATAGACTTCCTCTCCGATATCGCCGACAGGTCGATCAAACTGGGCGCGACAGATGCCGAGGCCATCGGCATCGAGACGACGGAATTTCATGTCGAAGTTCGCCTCGGTCAAGTTGAAAAGCTTCAGGAAGCGGCTTCGCGCGGCATTGGCCTGCGCGTGCTTTATGAAGGTCGACAGGCCTCATGCTCAACTTCCGACGTCAGCTCGCAGGCGATCAATGAATTGATCAGCAATGCCATCGAGATGGCAAAGCGCACCTCTGTTGATGAGGACGCGCTGCTTCCATCCCGTGAAGAGTTAGCAAAGGAGATCATCGATCTGAAACTTTACGATCCGGCAATTTCGGAATTACCGACCGAGCGTAAGATCGAAATGGCGCTCGACTGTGAGATGGCGGCGCGCGCGTTCGATCCTCGCATTGCAAACTCTGAAGGGTCAGCCTGTTCAACGACGATTGGCAAGCTTTCTCTGGCTACAAGCGCAGGATTTGCGGGAGAATATCAAGGCACTCTCTGCGGTTTAATCGTCGCGCCGATTGCCAGGGAAGGCGAACAGATGCAGGTTGGTTACTGGGCAGACCGTCATCGTTCGCTCGCCGCCCTCGAGTCAGCCGAAGAGATTGGCAAAGAAGCCGCTCGCAGGGCGCTCAGAAAGCTTGGCGCCCGCAAAGTGCCAACGCAGGAAGTACCGATAATATTTGAATCCAGCGCGGCCGAGGAATTGCTGAGCGACTTCTTCGAAGCCGTTGAAGGCACATCAATTTTTCGCCGCGCATCGTTCCTGGTCGGTAAACTCGGCGAGCAGATCGCCGCAAAGGAACTCAATATAATCGATGATGGACAGATGCCGGGCGCAGTCGGCTCGCGCCCATTTGATGGGGAAGGACTGGTGACTCGCCGCACCGTCGTCGTTCAAGATGGCGTTCTGAGAAGCTATCTGCTCAACACTTACACTGCCCGCAAATTAGGTCTCAATTCGACTGCCAACGCTGCGCGCGGGCTTGCGGGCGCGCCCGGCGTCGGAGTCAGCAACTTTTTCATCGCTCCCGGAGTCTCTACACCCGATGAGATGATCGCTTCGGTAAAAAACGGGTTTTACGTCACAGAGATGATCGGCTTTGGATTCAATCCCGTGACGGGCGATTATTCCCGTGGCGCTGCAGGCTGGTGGATAGAAAACGGCAGACTCGCCTTTCCGGTCGAAGAAGTGACGATTGCGGGGAATTTTCGCGAGATATTGTCCGGTATCGAGATGATCGGGAATGACATGCGGTTTCGTGGTAAGATTGCCGCGCCGACAATCAAAATCAAGCGAATGATGGTAAGTGGAGAATGAACAAGATGATGAAGGATGAAGCGAGAGCAGGAGAGCAGGAGAGCGGGAGAGCGGGAGATGAGAATGTTTCCGCCAGTTCCCTCGTTCCCTCTTCATCCCTCTCTGAGCCTATGTTTGAAACGGAAGTCGATAGAAGCGCCGAGCGGGCTCGTTCAAGAGCATTTCTCGTGATTGGTGCAATTGCGGTCCTGTTCATCTTAGCTCTGATTATGATGTTATCGAGCCTAAGACGTGAAAATCTTCCCATGCTGCGTAACGTCGTGCGGGCAGGCTCGCCCGAATTTGACGCCTATAAGGATAAAGTCGAGCTTGAGATCACCGGTAAAATCACACATCCAAACATGATCGGCATGTTCCAGCTGGAAGTGAGGGCAAAATTACATAACCGCGGTGCCCGTATGCTGACTGGTGTGGAAGTGCTCGGGAAGATGCTCGATATGAACGACAAAGTTATCAGTTCTAACACCAGTATTCCGATCCCACGCATACGGGAGGAACCGCTTAAACCCGGCGAGTCACTTTCATTCAGCGTCAAGGTTGATGCGCCATCAAGGGTTCAGGAGCACGAAGTTAAGGATATCACTATCGAATTGCGCGGCTTGCAATTTTAGAAGAGGAAAACGGGTCCACAAGAAAGGGCGGAAATAACGGAACAAACGGAAATTCTCTAGGATTTTTCCGTTTGTTCCGTTATTTCCGCCCTTTCTTGTGGACC
>JAKEHZ010000104.1 GCA_022614735.1 Acidobacteriota bacterium
ATGACGACGCCCTGAAACAATGAAAACATTGGGAGCGCCCTGGGAGCGCACGCGTCCCCGCGTGCTGGCTTCCGTGAATGGCCCGCTGCGATGTAAGGGGGCGCACCGCAAGCCAGCACGCGGGGACGCGTGCGCTCCCAGGGATTTTCTGAGGAGTTATCCATGGCGCTTTGCGACGCCCTGAAACAATGACAACTACTGGGAGCGCAAGCGCTCCCAGTAGTTGTAGAGGAGTATTCATTCATGTCTGAGAGCTTGCCCTCACGCGAAGAGGCCTGGGCACTGTTATGCGAATGGACGTTAACCGAAAGCCTGCGCAAACACGCGCGCGCCGTTGAACACGCCATGCGAGCTTACGCTCTCAAATATGGCGAAGACGAAGAGAGATGGGGACTGGTTGGGATGCTCCACGACTTCGATTACGAACGCTACCCCGATCAGCGCCATCCGCAACTCGGCTCTGAAGTGCTGCGCGAAAACGGTTATCCTGAGGACGTTATCCGGGCGGTCCTCTCGCACGCCGATTACACGGGCGTCAAACGCGAAAATCTCATGGAGCACGCTATCTTCGCAACCGATGAACTATGCGGCTTCCTCGTCGCCTGCGCGCTGGTGCGACCGGATAAAAGCTTCGACACGCTCGAAGTCTCATCGGTCAAAAAGCGGATGAAGGACAAAGCGTTCGCCCGGACCGTCAATCGCAACGACCTCTGGGGCGGCGCCGAAGAACTGGGCCTGAGCTTTGATGAACATTGCGCTTTTGTCATCGATGCGCTTCGGGAGATTCAGGAAGAGATCGGTCTCAAGAGAAGCGATGGGGTAATGTCTCAGTAAATGGCGGCAATTCACCACGGATCTACGGATTGCGGATTGCGGATTGCGGATTGCGGATTTAAAAAGGTTTCAGCAATTTAGGTTCTGGTTTTCTTTAAATCCGCAATCCGCAATCCGCAATCCGCAATCCGTAGATCCGTGGTGAATTGCCGCCATTTACTGAGACATTACCCGATGCAGGTACTCAAACTTGACAGCCTCTACTTCACTTTGTAGCATGCCTTCACTAGTGCGGATGTGGCGGAACTGGTAGACGCGTAGCGCTCAGGACGCTATGGAAGCAATTCCGTGGAGGTTCGAGTCCTCTCATCCGCATAGTAATTCAATGTAGTGGCGAACAGATTCGTTCGCCTTTCTGCCTCCCGCGATAAAACTCAACATCAACATAAGCCTGACATCATGAAGTTCGTTATTGTCAGGCACAGGTAACTCGAAGGAGAGGGAGGTAGAATGGACCGTCATATAAAGCTAGTTATATTTTTGGCTGTGGGAGTTGTCTTTTGGTCTCTTCCCGGCTGTATGATTTTTCGACCCAAATCGCAGGGGTTGACATCCAAGGTGAAGAACGCTCGTTTGACAGGCCAGCAGTTGGGCTTCAAGAACTTTGACTACGTCAACTATTTTTCCGCCACAGTAGAAGACACAGCAGATAAGATTGCGCGGAAGAGCTCGGATGAAAAAGTCAAAACGAACGCGCTTATCTGGAAGATGAACGCAATCCCTGCCTGTTACACCGCGACCGTCCATCACGATCCTCTGATCATTCTCCTGGAACTGTGGTCACTGTCTGCCCAGATGGAGCAATACTTCACTACCGGCGCCGGAAGGGATCTGTTTGGGGAGCAGCAACCCCTGGCGATCGATGCATCCAAAAAACTGACCGCCGCAGCCGTAGCAATTGCTAAGGAACTTGCCCCTCCTGAGAGTTTCGAACGGGGCCGCACATTAGTGGATAACTGGGTTCAAACTCACCCACTGAGCAACCCGCTCTTTGCGCGAGATTCAATCGTCGAGGCATTTTCAAAGGAGGTCCACAAGGAAAGCGGTAGTCCTTTCTCTGCACTAAGGGGCATGGATGAGCGCCTGGATGATCTGACGGCCAGAATGACTATCTACGCCGCCTTCATCCCCAAGCAGGCGCGCTGGCAGGCCGAACTGATGCTCTCCGGCGTTCCTGATGAACTGGTCGATATCCAGGAGAGCGCATTTAAGGCCGTGAAGGAAGAACGCATAGCGGTCATGGATGCGATCAACAATCAGCGGGTTGAGACGTTGGATCAGATTCAACGGGAAAGAATCGCTGCAATGAAAGACCTGGAAGCAATCAGCTTGAAGGTCACCAATGATGCTGCCGCCTTGATTCAACCTACACTTTCGCACGAAAGAGTAGCGGCGATTGGTGCAATTGATGCGATGGCAAATCGTTCTTTGTCAGTGATCAACTCCGCACTAAAAACTGAGCGTCTGGCTGTGGTTGATTCGATTAACGGGCAACGGATCGATACGCAAGAGTTTCTCCGCGCCGAACGCGTGGCGACAACGAAAGATGTGGAGCAGATCGCGCTTAAGACAGTCGACCACGCCTTTGCGAAGATATACTGGCTCCTGGCGGCGCTCTATCTGGCGACCATCCTGGGCGGGATCGTTCTCATCATGGTCTGGAAAATGAGACCGAGGGGCGCCGCGCACAACCTCGCCCAGGAAAGATTTTAAGTCGCTAAACAGGATGTAAAACCGAGCAAGAACGACAGTCAGGATACAATAAAGATGCCGTCTGACAGTCCTGCCACCGGCCTATCTGAACAAATCACCACAAAACATGATGCTTATGCTGCACTTCGCGTCCGAGACTTCAGGCTCCTCCTCGCGGGCCATCTGGTCTCGGTCCTGGGCATACAGATGCAGACCGTGGCCGTCGGCTGGCAGCTTTATGAAAAGACCGCTTCGGCAATGGCGCTGGGAATGGTCGGCCTTGTCCAAGTAATACCAATGATCGGACTGGCGCTCCACGCAGGTCAGATAGCCGATCGTTATGACCGTCGCAAAGTCTTGATGGCAGCCACGACACTGGCGGCTTTCAGTTCGTTTGGATTGACTGTTGTATCGGCCAGAAGTGGAAGCATTTCACTCATCTACGCCTTTCTCTTTCTTAGCGGCCTGGCACGTTCTTTCCAGGGGCCTGCCAGATCGGCGCTGTTGCCGCAACTCGTGCCTCTCTCGATCTTCGCCAACGCCATCAGATGGGCAGTCAGCGGTTTCGAGCTCAGCTCAATGATAGGGCCTGCCCTCGGCGGCATTTTGATCGCCTTGATGAAAGGCGCGACTCTGGTCTATCTCGGCGCCGGATTCGCCAGCATCTTCTATTTCATAATGCTCGCCACCCTGACCAGGCGTTCTTACGTCGCCGAGTCTTCGATGCGTTCAAGTTCTAATGGCTCAAACCTGAGAACACTGGTCGCCGGATTCGCCTACGCCTGGCAAACAAGGATTCTGCTCGCGGGGATGTCGCTCGATATGTTTGCCGTGTTATTTGGCGGAGCAGTCGCTCTGCTGCCCGTCTATGCCAAAGACATTTTACAAGTAGGCCCGACAGGGCTGGGCTGGATGCAAGCGGCGCCATCGCTTGGCGCAGTGACGATCGCTCTGATCACGACACATCTGCCCCCGCTCAAACATGCGGGCAGATCGTTGCTTCTGGCAGTAGCAGGATTCGGCATTGCAACGATCATCTTTGGGCTCTCACGAAATTTCTGGTTGTCACTGATTATGTTGTTCCTGACCGGCGCATTCGATAACATCAGTGTTGTCGTGCGCCAAACGCTGGTGACTTTATTGACCCCTGACGAGATGCGTGGTCGTGTGTCGGCGGTCAACGGGATGTTTATCAGCGCTTCAAACGAGCTGGGGCGGTTTGAATCGGGAGCAGTAGCATATTTCTTTGGCGCAGTGTTTTCAGTTGTGAGTGGTGGAATCGGGACATTGATTGTCGTAGCGTGTGTGGCCTGGCTTTCGCCCCAACTGCGACGGTATGGCTCACTCGATCAACATTAGTTCGCAGTTCGCAGTTCTTAGTTCGCAGTTCAGAGGCCAATTTCATACTGCGAACTAAGAACTACGAACTGCGAACTGCGAACTGCGAACTGCGAACTGCGAACTATTATATGATCACACACCTCCAATACGGCAAAGATGGACTTCAAATAGAACTCCCTTCGAATAACGTCACGGTGCTCGCTCCGCGCTTCATACCCGGCCTGCCCGATGAGGCCGAAGCTTTTCGCAGTGCGGTGCGCGAGCCAATCGATTCCAGGCCATTGCGTGAATTGATCGGCGCAAATGATCGGGTCGCCGTCGTCATACCCGACATCACACGCCCAATGCCATCCGATCGCCTGCTGCCCTGGCTGTTCGCCGAGTTATCTCACGTGCCGAGCGAAAACTTCGTCATCATCAATGGCACAGGGTCACACCGCATCAATGCGCCGGATGAGCTGGCCGCGATGGTCGGAGAGGAGATTTTTTCTCGCTACAAAGTCGTCAATCACAACTCACACGATCGCGCGACGCTCAAATATGCGGGGAAGACGAGGGACGGCCGTGACGTTTTCATGAATAAAGAATACGTCGAGGCCGGCAAACGCATTGTGCTTGGCTTCATCGAGCCGCACTTCATGGCCGGATTCTCCGGCGGTTATAAAGGCATCTTTCCTGCGGTTGCGGATATAGATGCAATCATGCACTACCACCGCGCCGAGGTGATCGGCCATCCGCGCAGCACCTGGGGAGTGATTGAAGGCAATCCAACACAAGAACAGATTCGGGCGAACGGTTCTTTGCTGCCACTCGATTTCTGCATCAACGTTACGCTCAATCGGCAACGCCAGATTACGAGCATCTTTTGCGGTGATGTGATGGCCGCGCACACAAGGGGTTGCGAGTATTCAAAATCAACCGTGATGATTCCCTGCCCCGAAGCTTTCCCGATTGTCGTGACGACCAACAGCGGCTATCCACTCGATCAAAATTTGTATCAGGCCGTCAAGGGGATGTCCGCTGCCGCACAGATTGTTCAAGAGGGCGGTTTGATCGCGGCAGCGTCAAAATGCAATGATGGGTTTCCCAGTCACGGCAATTTCAAAAAGCTTCTCTTTGACCATGACTCTCCGCAGGCAATTCTGGATACAATCCTCGCCCCGGGGTTTTCGATGTATGACCAGTGGGAGGCCCAGTTGCTGGCAATGATTCGATTGAGAGCTCGCGTAGGCCTTTACAGCGATATTCCACACCCTGAGGTCCATCGCGCCCATCTGGAACCGGTCGGCGATATTTCATCATTCGTATCCGACGAATTGAAACGCATCGGCAAAGATTCGCCGATCGCCGTTTTACCCGAAGGGCCTATGACGATCCCTTATCTGACTCAAAGCGCAACTGCATAAACACCAATTAAGCTGATGACAGTAAAAACCAGAGCACTCGCTTCAACCTCAAAAATTCGCTCGCACTTCCCTGCCCTCGAACGCCAACACAATGGCTTTCCAGTTGCCTACTTCGACGGACCCGGTGGGACTCAAGTCCCACGAGCAGTCGTCGAAGCTGTGAGCGATTATCTATACAACCACAATGCGAATACACACTGGGCTTATCCGACCAGCGCCGAGACTGACCGGCTTTTAGACGACGCGCGCCAGACGTTCGCTGATTTCTTCAATTGTGCGCCGAACGAGGTCTCATTCGGCACAAACATGACGACTATTACTCTTCATCTCTCACGCGGATTGGGACGAAGCCTTCACCCCGGTGATGAGATCGTTGTCACCGAGCTCGATCATCACGCGAATGTTGATACGTGGCGCGAGCTCGCCAAAGAGCGAGGATTGACTGTTCGAACCGTGCGAATGCTGACGGAGACCGGCCAGCTCGACTGGGATGACTTCGAATCGGCACTCAATCGCCATACGAAACTGCTCGCCATCGGTGCGGCATCAAACGTGCTCGGGACAATCAACGATGTTCAACGGGCAGCCCGATTGGCTCATGAGGTCGGCGCTCTTGTGTTTGTTGACGCCGTGCATTACGCGCCGCACGCGCTGGTCGATGTCCGCGAGCTTGAATGTGATTTTCTGGCTTGTTCCGCTTATAAATTCTACGGCCCCCATATTGGTGTACTGTATGGTCGCTACGATTTATTGCAGACATTAGACGTGCCGAGGTTAGAGCCGGCGCCACAGGAACCGCCGGAGCGGTTGGAGACCGGCACGCAAATCCACGAAGGCATAGTTGGCGCGGCAGCTGCGGTCAATTACCTCGCCTCATTGTCTGAAGGCTCTACGCCCAGGGAGAGATTGCAAAATGTTTTCGGTGCATTGCATGAGCGCGGCGCTGAATTGTTCGCGCAGTTATGGAACGGATTGCAATCGATCGAAGGAGTAACCGCCTTCGGGCCCGGCCTGGATTCGCCGCGCACACCGACGGTTTCGTTCGTCGTCAGAGATCTTCCGTCAATCCAGGTCACGCGCAATCTTGTCGAACGCGGAGTCTTCACTTCGCATGGCGATTTTTATGCGCAAACTGTGGTTGAAAGGCTGGGTAAGACCGAGCAGGGTTTATTGCGAGCCGGTTGCGCCTGTTATACAACTGAAGAAGAAATCGAGCGGCTGATTGCTGGCATACGGGAAATCGCATGAGAGAAATCAAAAGGCAAAAGGCAAAAGGCAAAAATAAATTAGCTGAATGGAGCTAGTTCCGACCTTTTACCTTTTGCCTTTTGCCTTTTGCCTTTTGATTTCTCTTTTTAGCTCTTCGGTTTCGTCCGATCCTGCTTTTCCAAGAGCTCAGCAAACGGGTTGTTGAAAGCTTTCTTCACTGGCTGTCGCTGCTGATTCTTCTCCTGATTATTGCGTCCCTTTGGCCGTCGTTGTTGTCGGTCCGTTTGCGCATCCTGTGGTTTGTCCTTCTTCGCTTCAGCATCCAATTTCAACGAAAGCGCAATCTGGTTTTTCTCCAGATTGACCTCAAGCACTCGCACTTTAACCCGATCGCCCGGACTGACGATTTCTCGCGGGTCTTTAACGAATCGGTTGCTCAGTTGCGAGATGTGAACCAGCCCATCCTGATGCACGCCAATGTCAACAAATGCGCCGAAATTGGTCACGTTTGTGACTATGCCCGGACAGATCATCCCCGGATTGAGATCGGAGATCTGGTGAACGTCATCACGGTATTCGAAAGCGGCGAACTCCTCGCGCGGATCCCGGCCGGGCTTCTCAAGCTCTTTGACGATGTCCTCAAAAGTGTATCCGCCTAATTCTTCCCGCAACGATTGTGCCTTCTTCACATACTCGACGCCGGAGCCGAGCAAATCAGCCACGCTCTTACCGAGTTGATTCGCCAATTTCTCCAGATCTGAATAACGCTCCGGATGCACTCCAGTGTTGTCGAGCGGATGGTCGCCACCCGGGATGCGCAAAAACCCTGCGGCCTGTTCGAAAGTCTTTTTGCTGAACCGTGAAACTTCGAGCAATTGTTCGCGCGAACGAAAGAGGCCTTTCTCGGCGCGATGTTCTACGATCTTTTTCGCCAACGCCGGACCAATACCCGACACGTGCGCAAGCAGGTGATATGAAGCTGTGTTGAGATTCACACCGACCGTGTTCACACACGAATCAACAACCAGATCGAGGCTCTTTTTCAGCGCAGGTTGATTGACGTCGTGCTGATATTGTCCGACGCCGATACTTTTCGGATCGACCTTGACGAACTCAGCAAGTGGGTCCTGCAAACGCCGCGCAATCGAGATTGCGCCGCGGACGGTCAAATCGAGGTCAGGAAACTCTTCACGCGCGACTTCGCTGGCGCTGTAAATGCTCGCGCCCGATTCGTTGACCATTACGACCGGCACCGACAGATTCATCTCCTTCAGAGCTTCTCGGATAAAACTCTCTGTTTCACGCCCCGCCGTGCCGTTGCCGACCGCAATTGCGCGAATGGCTTTGGTGTTGAGGATTTCGGTCAGAAGTTTCTTCCCCTGCTCCTGATCATTCTTGCCTTGCAGGTAGAGCACATTACTTGCGATGTATTTTCCGGAGTCATCGACGATAGCGAGTTTGCAACCCGTGCGAATGCCGGGGTCTACTCCCAATACAGCCTTCGAGCCGAACGGCGCCGCAAGCAATAGCTTCCTGACATTCTCAACAAAGACCTTGATTGATGCCTCGTCAGCGACTTCTTTGAGAGCGCGATGCACTTCAGTTTCAATGCTCGGCGTAACGTAGCTGCGTAGTGCGAGCTTTGCCGCTTTCAACAGAACCTCTGCGCCCGGTGAATCAGGAACTATGCAGGCGGCCGTCTCGAATGGCTTTAGTTGGATCTCATCAAACTCAGCATCATCCGGCGCGGCGCCCATTGAAAGCGTCAACTCCTCCTCGGTCCAGCCACGACGCATTGCCAGGTAGCGATGTGAATTCTGTGGCTGGAGAAGCGATTGGATAGGTTCGTGATAATCGAAATAACGCTCGAACTTGCTATTCGCTTTTGCCTTCTCGGCTCTTACGGTCGTCACTTCGCCGCGCTCGAACGTCAAACGGCGTACGTTATCTCGGAGTTCGGCAGTTTCACTCAAACGTTCAGTCAAAATGTCCTGTGCGCCTTGAATCGCCGCGGCCGCGTCGTTAATTCCCTTCTCCTCGTTCCGGAAGTTCTCGGCATACGATTCGAGCGTTTGTCCCGGCTCCGGTGTCTGCGTCCCGTGACCGCAATCCCAGATCCAATCGGCAAGAGGCTCGAGTCCGGCTTCTTTCGCAACCGTCGCTTTCGTTTTACGTTTCTGTTTGTATGGCAGGTACAGGTCTTCGAGCTGCTCGAGGTTGAAGGTGCTCAGAATTTTCTCCTTCAACTCCGGAGTGAGTTTCTGTTGTCGCTCTATCTCTTCAAGGATGAACGCCTGGCGCTTGGTTATCTCGTTCCAGCGTTCGTCGGCGTCAATGATATTCTGGATTTCAACCTCGTCCAGGTTGCCCGTCTGTTCTTTGCGATATCTCGCAATGAACGGCACAGTTCCGCCTTCAGCTACTAAACCCAGGACAGTAGCGGCGGATTTCGTTGGAATTTCAGGATGAATGTTTTGAAACCAGATCTCAAAATTCAAATTATTACTACTCCTCTTCTCTACCAGTAAAATTTTTCGATTAAACCCGAATTCATAGTGCCACGTTCAAATGATCGAAGCAACAACACCGGAAAGACACATATTGTGTCTTTGTGTTAAGCTCTAACGAATCTCGTTGTTATGGGAAGGAAGAGAGAACGCGAAACACGCGAAATAAGCGAAACACGCGAAATTTGGGGCTTTTTCGCGTGTTTCGCTTATTTCGGTTGTTTCGCGTTCTCTCCCGTCCCTTCATATAAGGAGTATCAATGAGTCACTTCAATTACTTTCAATCGCTACTTGCGAGCCTTGCAATAATGGCCCTCATTTTTTCGAACTTCATCGTAAAATCACAAGAAAAGAACCCGATGGACAAATCTATTGTTTACCCGAATGCCCGGAAAGCCGATCAGGTCGATGATTATCACGGCACAAAGGTCGCCGATCCGTATCGCTGGCTGGAAGACCCCGACTCGGCTGAGACTCGCGCGTGGATCGAGGCTGAAAATAAATTGACCTTCAGCTTTCTGGAGAAAATTCCCGAGCGCGCGAAGATCGAAGAGCGATTGACCAAACTCTGGAATTACGAGAAGTACGGCCCCCCATTCAAAGAAGGAGGCCGTTATTTCTATTTCAAAAACGATGGACTGCAAAACCAGAACGTCCTGTACACAATAAAATCGCTCAACGACAACCCGCGCGCCCTCTTCGATCCCAATACGCTCTCTAAAGATGGCACAGTCGCATTGTCGGGCTGGGCTGTCAGCCACGATGGCAAACATCTGGCTTATGGGCTTTCGGCCTCGGGCTCGGATTGGATGGAATGGAAGGTCCGCGAGATCGAAACAGGCAAGGATTTATCCGATCAGCTCAAGTGGGTGAAATTTTCCGGCGCTTCGTGGACAAAAGACGGTAAGGGATTTTTCTATAGTCGCTATGATGAGCCGAATGAGAAGACCAAGCACGAAGACGTGAATTATTTCCAGAAACTTTTCTACCATCGCCTGGGCACGCCTCAGTCTGAAGATCTTCTGATCTATGAGCGCAAGGATCAAAAGGAATGGGGCTTCAGCGGCGACGTCACCGAAGATGGGCGTTATCTGATCATCAGCGTCTGGCAAGGCACCGATCCGAAGAATCGGGTGTTTTTCAAAGATCTTCAAGATAGAGATGTGAAGGTCGTTGAACTGATCACGGAGGCTGAAGCTGCATATAACTTCATCGGCAATGAAGGCTCTCTCTTCTGGTTCCGCACTGACTTGAATGCCACGCGCGGCCGCATCATTGCGATTGACACGGTTAATCCCGACCGCAAGAACTGGAAAGAGCTTGTGCCACAAGCCAACGAGACGCTCGAGAGCGTCAACCTGGTCGGCGATCACTTCATTGCATCATACTTGAAAGACGCGCGCACACAGATAAAGCTCTTTGATCTGAGCGGAAAGTTTGTGCGCGAAGTTGAATTGCCCGGCATCGGCACGGCTGTGGGCTTTAGCGGCAAGCGCAAAGAGACGGAGACATTTTACGCCTTCACCAGCTTCACTACTCCGACCACGATCTATCGTTACGATTTGAAGACCGGCAAGAGCACTATCTATCGCCAACCCAAAGTTGACTTCAACCCGAACATTTACGAAACAAAGCAGGTCTTTTACAACGGCAAAGACGGCACGCGACTGCCCATGTTCATCACTCACAAGAAGGGCTTGAAGCTTGATGGCAACAATCCGACCTATCTCTACGGGTACGGCGGATTCAGTGTCTCACTAACGCCGGCATTCTCGATTGCAAATCTGGTGTGGATGGAGATGGGCGGTGTGTACGCCCAGCCGAATCTGCGCGGCGGTGGCGAATACGGCGAAGAATGGCATCTGGCGGGGACGAAATCGAAAAAGCAAAACGTCTTTGACGACTTCATCGCAGCAGCGGAATGGCTGATCGCTAACAAATACACGTCAACGCCCAAGCTGGCGATAGGCGGCGGAAGTAACGGCGGCTTGCTCGTCGGCGCCTGTATCACGCAACGGCCTGACCTTTTCGGCGCGGCGGTTCCCGCAGTCGGCGTGATGGACATGCTGCGTTTTCAAAAATTCACCATCGGCTGGGCCTGGGTCTCGGATTACGGCTCATCGGACAACCCCGAAGAGTTTAAAACCTTGTATGCTTATTCGCCTCTGCACAACATCAAACCGGGCACGAAGTATCCGGCGACCTTTATTACAACCGCCGATCACGACGACCGTGTAGTCCCGGCACACAGCTTCAAATTCGCCGCGACCCTCCAAGCCGCGCAGGCAGGTCCTGCGCCGATCCTGATCCGCATCGAGACCAAAGCGGGACATGGGGCAGGTAAACCGACGTCGAAGATTATTGAAGAGATCTCGGATAGTTGGGGGTTTCTGGTGGGAGTGTTGAAGATGGATGTGGCGATGAAGCCATAGGGACAGACTCTCTTCTTTTAGGGCTTCATATCAGAATGGAAAACCTCAACCAGTTGGCCCGGCTGAATGATCGCGAGAGCTTCGCGCACTTCACTAAGCATTGCGATATGAGTTTCCAGCCTATTATTTGGAGCGCGAAGAACGATGATAGAGGCTGAACGTGAGGAGAGATTCTGTTGATACTTGATGCTTGAATCACTCGTCAGCATCACACCGAACCCGGCTCTTTCCACTTCGCTCAAGAGATCGCCATTTTTTAAGAGGGTCCACTCCATATCCAGAACGCTCTTCACTTCGTGATCTGTGAGATGACGCTTTAGACGCCAGTCGAGGTTATGGTCGAGGAGGATTTTCACCGTTGAGGATTGATTTGAAGAGATTGGTCCGCGCAAGCTCTAGTACCTTTACCGCTTGCTCTTTCGTTACAGGTGGAAAGCCTTCAAGGAAATCTTCGAGTGTGTGCCCTCCTTCGAGATAGTCGAAAAGATTCTGGATCGGCACGCGAGTATTGATGAAACACGGAGCGCCGCTCACGCGCTCAGGGTCAATCCAGATAACGCCCTCGATTATTCGTGGTTCGCTGTGTCCATTCTGTGTCATGGTCTTAACTTCCATATTCTATATTATAGCAGAGACCATGAAGGCCAGGCACTTTCCTATGCTGAGGGCGGAAAAACGACAATTAGAATTCCCAGTCTTGTCATATCCCCCCTCCCACAAGGCCAACTTATAATCGTCAGTCCTTGTATTTGGATAAGTGATGCGACGGTTGAATGCCAATAACGCGGCTCAGGAATGCACAACCACAAAATCCGTTAGTACTAGTAATATTAAATGCAACAAGTGGTGCGCCCGCGTCCTCGCGGGCAGGTTCGTGGTCGTGAGCCTGCCCGCGAGGACGCGGGCGCACCACTTTTGAGACTACTCGACTTTGACCGGATCGCCTCGCCTTATCGCACCGCCACGCAGCACCGCGCCATAGACACCGGCCAGGGCTTGATTGTGCTGAGCCGCCGTACGCAGTATGCCAGGATCATTAGGTAAGTCTCCTTGCGGGAGAGTTGTCATCACACAGCGCGCGCAAGGCCTGGTGATCTTGATGCGAACCTCATCTCCAATGCAGAGCGTTTCCCCAATCCAGTCATTTTCAATGAAGCCCTGCTGGCCCGAGTCAGGCGTCACCACTATGTTTGGACGAAAGCGCCGTGCCTCGAAGCGTCCATGCGGATACAGCTCCCGCAGCCGGTCTAGCGTGGCAGTTGTCAGCAGGTGGATGACGGCGCCATCGAAAAACGCGCCCGGGAATATCGCCTCGTCAGTGACTGTCTCCCGGTGGGTGAGTCCATCCATATCGGGCCAGTACTCTTCCAGCTCGGGCTGAGCGGGCGCGGAATTTTCAAGCGTGACCTGACGGCCTAGTGCCTGCGAGAGGACCTGGTTGATATCGCGCTGTGTGCTGCTGGCAATGGAGCCATCGGGCAGAATGATGCGCACCGAAGGAAGTTTCCCGGCCTCGCCTGGCGGTTCTGAAAATGCAGCCCTGAAGTCGAACATGCGGTTCCATTTTCGCGGGTTCTTGGCTGTCACAATCTTCCCGTCGGACGGATCAACCAGCGCATAAGCGCGATCTCCGAGTAGTCCGCGCTCTGTAACGCCGGAGGCATTTAGTTCCTCCCCCATCATCGATTTGACAGGATAGCGCCACAAGGAAACCACTGAGCCAGCGTTGATCTGAGTTTCATTCGACATATTGCAATCTCCTGTGTTACTCCACAATATCCATTCCAAGTCAGAGAGGATGACGGGTCATCACGCTCTCACCGCCTCTCAACAACCATTTTCATCCCATACTTCGGCCGCAAAGTCACCAACGGTTGCAATTCAACCGGATGTCCCTCCACAAGCCGCATCTTCCACTTTTGCGCAATGGTCGCCATCACAAGCACACCTTCCATCCACGCAAAATGCTCGCCGATGCAGATGCGTGAGCCGCCGCCAAATGGAAAGTACGAAAATTTCGGCCGTGACTCTTTCGCCTCAGGCGTCCAGCGTTCGGGATCGAATTTGAGAGGATCAGAAAAGTATTTTTCATTGTGATGCATCAAGTAAGGACTCATCAGCAGAATTGAACGTGCAGGGATGTGAAAGCCGTTGATCTGATAATCGTTCAATGCCCGGCGTCCTATGATCCAGGCAGGAGGATACAACCGCATCGACTCGGCGAAGACCATCTCGGTGTAACGCAATTTCGAATAGTCTTCCGCAGTTGGCAAACGCCCAGTCAGCACGGCATCAACCTCTGCGTGAAATCTGGCCTCGACTTCAGGGTTTTGCGATAACAGGTACCACGTCCACGTCAGCGCGATTGCAGTAGTTTCGTGGCCGGCAAGGAAGATCGTCATTAATTCATCGCGCAACTGCTCATCGGTCATCCCGGTTCCATCGCCTTCCTCGTCGCGCGCCCGGATCAGCATCGAAAGCAGATCGCCACGGTCTTCGTCGCTCTTACGACGCTCATTTATTATTCGATAGATCGTGGCATCCAGTCGCTCTCGGCTTTTCTTAAAACGTCGAGTGGCCGGCAGGGGTAATCTTTCAAGCAGTCGAGAGAATGGCAAGGTAAGCCGATTAAATAACGTCATCGCCCGACTCAACGCATCACCAATCTCATCGGCTTCAGATTCAACATCGGCATCAAACAGAGTTATTCCTGCAATCGTAAGCGTCAGACGCATCATGTCGCGTGCGATGTCCCGCGCTTCTCCGTCCTGCCAGCCATCATGCATTCGCGCCGCGCGTTCGACCATCGTTGTGGCATAACCGGCGATCCGTTGACGGTGGAATGCAGGTAGAACCAATCGACGCTGGCGCTGATGAAACTCTCCTTCGCTCGTCAGTAAGCCTTCACCGAGCAACCGCTTGGCACGCTGAAGTCCTTCACCCTTCATAAAATTTTTGTTGTGCGTGACGAGCACATCAAGAATGTAATCGGGGTGATTGACGAGGAAGACTGGCTGCGGTCCAAGTTTAAAATAAGCCAGATCGCCGTACTCTCGCGTGATACTCGTCAAAAAGCCAATTCGATCGCGGCGAAGTGGAAAGAGATTGGCAATGGATATGAGTGGTCTTGGACCTGGTGGTAAATGAGTTGCCGCAGTTGCCATAAACAAATTTCTTGAAGAGAGAATACGAAACAAACGAAAAATTACCAATCTTTGGCAAGTTTCATCTTCCGGCTAACAGTTTCAACACAAAGGGTCAAAGGGTCAAAGGGTCAAAGAAGAAAAAAATCAAGCATTTGTCCCCCTTTGACCCTTTGACCCTTTGACCCTTTGTGTTGAAACTGTTAGCTAGTTTCGGCTTCCTATGAAACTCGCCCATTTTTCGTTTGTTTCGTTTTCTCTCTTCCTTGATAATCCTGACTCCCCACTGCATATGCTTCTTTCAATAACCCTGCAAGCTCGTCATCAAGTTGTGATGGATCGGTCAAACGGAAGTAATGAACGTGGTCACGCGACCCGAGAGACTCAATCCGATGGAAGCGGGGAGATTCTACCCGTCGTTTCAACCACAAATGGCATTCCAACCCCGTTTTACGCACTACCACACCAGTGAAACGGGCTCGTGTTTGAAAAATGATGCGTGTCTTCTGAGCATAAACCGTCACCGGACCACAGCGTTCTACGAACTCAACATACTCGTCGAACAGACGGCGAACGATCGGATCTCTACCGATGAAGTGATATTCGATCGGATAATTGCTACACGAGTGCCACATATTGCGCGTCACGAATTGATGACCGCACTTCGGGCACGTCCAAAGAGGCTTCTTATCTCCCTTCATCCAATACCTTAATTCTATTCTACTTTCCGATCAACATCTTGACCTTATCCACTACATTCGCCGCCGAAAACCCAAGCTTCTCCATCGCCACCTGATACGGCGAGGAAGCTCCATACCGGTTCAGCCCAATCACATCGCCTTTATCGCCGACATATTTACACCAGCCGAGCGTCACACCGGCCTCAATCGCAAGACGCGCGGTTATTTTCGGCGGTAACACCACTTCACGATACGATTGCGGTTGTTTATCGAACAGCTCCCAGCTCGGCATGCTCACCACTCGAGCGCCGATACTTTCTGCCGCAAGCTTATCTTGCGCTTCGATAGCTATAGAAACTTCGGACCCTGTGGCAATGAGTATTACATCCGTCCTGCCCGTTGGTGATTCACTCATTATGTAGGCGCCTTTGGTTAAGTTTTCAGCTGAAGCATATTTTGTCCGGTCAAATACAGGCAGCTTTTGACGAGTCAATGCCAGCGCCGTCGGACCGTGGCGATTCTCCAGAGCGACGCGCCACGCGACCGCGGTTTCATTCGCATCTGACGGTCGAATCAGCGTCATATGCGGCACTGCGCGCAATCCCATCATTTGCTCAACTGGCTGGTGCGTCGGGCCGTCTTCGCCCAGACCTATGCTGTCGTGCGTATAAACGTAAATCACCTGCAGGCCCATCATTGAAGCCAGCCGGACCGGCGGGCGCATATAGTCGTAAAAGATCATAAAGGTGCCGCCGAAGGGTATCAGCGGTTTTGTCAGCGCAATCCCGTTCATAACCGATCCCATAGAGTGCTCGCGCACGCCGAAGTGGAAATTGCGCCCCGAGTAGTTGCCCGGCTGAAATTCGCCCATACTTTCGAGAAATGTGTTGTTCGATGGACGCAAATCGGCAGAGCCCCCGATGAGCATCGGCAGGACTTTGGCAAAAGCGTTTAACGTCTTGCCTGAAGCCTCGCGCGTCGCCATGGGCTTGTCGGTCGGGAAAGCCGGCATCACAGATTGCCACCCTTCGGGTAATTTGCCGCTATACCATTCGCGCCACGCACTGGCTGGCTCGCGATGTTCTTTCGCATAAGCTTCAAACTTCGCATTCCATTCGTTTTCGAGCTTTGCGCCGCGATCTATTGCCTGCCGGAAATTTTTCAACGCTTCATCCGGCACAGTGAAAGGCTCTTCGTAAGGCCAGCCCAGGTTTTGCTTGGTCAGCTTCACTTCTTCGACACCCAGCGCTTCACCGTGCACTTTTGCCGTGCCCGCTTTGTTCGGGCTGCCGTATCCGATGATGGTTTTGACGCAAATGATGGAAGGACGAGGATCGCCCTGCGCATTACGAATTGCAGTTTCGATTGCGGCGAGATCGTTGCCGTCGCTCACGGTCTGGACGTGCCAATTGTAGGCTTCGAACCGTTTTGCGCGGTCTTCCGTGAAGGCGAGATCGGTGCTGCCATCAATCGAAATTTTGTTGTCGTCGTAGAGGTAGATCAAACGGCCAAGCTTCAAATGACCGGCTAATGAGGCAGCCTCCGATGAGACACCTTCCATCAAATCACCGTCTGAAACGATTGCGTAGATCTGGTAATCGAAGAGATTATGGCCGGGGCGATTGAAATACGAGGCCAGGTACTCAGCCCCGATAGCCATCCCGACACCATTGGCAAAACCCTGTCCGAGCGGGCCGGTGGTGGTTTCGATTGCCGGCGAAAGTTCCGACTCGGGGTGGCCGGGAGTCAGACCCCCCCACTGACGGAACTGCTTCAATTGATCGAGTGGATAATCGTCATAACCGGTTAAGAATAACAAACTGTAGAGCAGCATTGAGCCATGACCGGCTGAAAGCACAAAGCGATCGCGGTTCGCCCAGCGAGGATTTTTTGGATTGTAACGAAGGAATTTGGTCCAGAGCACATATGCTGCCGGAGCCATTCCCATTGGCATTCCGGGATGGCCGGAATTGGCTTTCTGGACAGCGTCCATTGCGAGTGTGCGGATTGTGTTGATTGAAAGTTGATCGAGCGTGTTTTGATCTGACATTTTTCCCTCTCCAGCCAACATCCTCCCATCACTTGTGGTGGGAGGATGTCAATCAATTAACTCGTTCACTCTGAGTGACCGGTTGCTGTTCGACGAGCAGTACCGGCAACACTCGTTCGGCAAACAAAGATGAGTTGATCATTGTCTGCACGATGTAATTGCCGGGTTGAAAGAAGGATGTGTTAACGAAGATCGTAACGTTATCGGCGTAACCATCGGGCGGCACGACGAAACTTGACGGTTGAGAGACCGCGACGGGTTGTGCGTGATCGGGTGTCAGTATGCGGACCTCAGCCAGATACTGCCCATCGCCTCGCCAGTGGTTGACAACCGCGAATTTGATCAGCGTGACGGGCAATTGCGGCACTACAATTTGATGTGTCACGCCCATAAGACTTAGATGGTTTGTCGCTTCGACTCGCACGTCTTCGCAGAAGATTGTGTAATCGAGTTTTAGATTTAAAGTGTGATTCATATCAGAGATACAAAAATTCAGTAATTTTCTCAGAGCGGTTCATTTTAACTGGCGGGTGGGCAAAGTAAAAACACGAAGAGAGAAAACGGAACAAACGGAAATAACGGAACAAACGGAAAACTCCCAGAGAATTTCCGTTTGTTCCGTTATTTCCGTTTGTTCCGTTTTCTCTCTTAAACTATCCTCGCAAAATCTTATATGTCTTCAATCCCACTGAAACCAGATCACCTGGCGAAAGCTTCAACCTCCGCGCATCCCATTTCGTCCGCTGGACTTTGAGAGTGAAGTTGCACTTCTTCTCAGTGTTTTCGTCCGGCGGTTGCGCAGTGTGACCTTTTGGTAACAGACAAACCATGAGTGTTTCTGTTGCGCCTGTGAAGGAGACATCAATTACTTCACCCCCACCGAGATGATAAGGAGTCTCAACGAGTCCTGTCGGTGGGCCAAGAGTGAGGTCCTCCGGACGAAAGACGATTTTCACTCTCTCCGACACTACCGTCGGCGCCGGCTTCGGGGCAGACAGGGTTCTGTCACAATCAAGCGCAATTAGCCCTTCGCGCCAACTTCCCTCGACAACATTTGCCGCGCCGAGGAAAGTCGCGACGAATTCGGTCTGCGGATTGTTATAGACATCATCGGGAGTGCCCACTTGTTCCAATCGACCGTGGTTGAGTATAGCTATCTGATCGCCAAGCTCCATCGCCTCTTCCTGATCGTGGGTGATGAAGAGAGCGGGTACACGCAATCTTCGTAATAATGCGCGTATCTCACGACGCAGACTGACACGGGTTTGTGGATCGAGCGCGCTGAATGACTCATCGAAAAGAAGCACTTCGGGCTTGTATGCGAGAGCGCGCGCAATCGCCACACGTTGTTGCTGCCCGCCTGAGATTTGTGATGGGAACTTGTCGCGTTGATCGCTTAACCCGATCATCGCGAGCAACTCATCAACGACAACTTTCCGTTCGCTTTTATATACGCCGCGAATGCGCAGCCCGAAGCCGATGTTCTCCTCCACGGTCATTCGCGGGAAGAGCGCGTAATTTTGAAAGATGACTCCCACGTTCCGTTCTCGGGCGCGAAGGTGCTCAATATGCCGGCCGCGCAGGTAGATCTCGCCCGTGTCAGGTTTTTCCAGACCGGCGATAATACGCAGCGTAGTGCTTTTACCGCTGCCCGAATATCCCAACAGAGCAAGGCTTTCGCCTTCGCCAATAGAAAAACTCACATCGTCAAGGACTCTCTCAGAATCAAACCACTTGCTCAACCCGATTACGCGGAGTGCCTCACGTATATCAGTTCGCGGTTCGTTATAGGCTTGAGTTTCGTGGAAGGGAGCCACCATTTCTCTCGCCATATTGTTCCTCCCTTGCTGGGACTGCGGATTGCGGATTGCGGATTGCGGATTGCGGATTGCGGATTGATAGCGGCGCCCCATCTCGCGCAGGAGGCGACGCAATAAAAGCAGGACTCTCGGAATCAATAAATCCGCAATC
>JAKEHZ010000105.1 GCA_022614735.1 Acidobacteriota bacterium
CTGGCTATATCCTGGCTATATCCTGGCTATATCCTGGCTGTATCAATGATAGAACCCGACTCTGTGTCTTCTGCCTCGCATTCAATCTCATCCTGGCCATCCCCCAAAAGGAAACTTTGGCCGTCAATGCAGAGGTGCATGACGGAGGAGGAAAGTGTAAACTAAGATCAAACAATAATAATTTGCCCCGACGGAGTATAAAAGTACAATGGCTGTCACTACAGTTGAAGAACCGATAATGACGAAGCCCCAAATTGAAGACCTCGAGACCGTAACAATTCGTTTCGCAGGAGATTCTGGCGATGGTATGCAGGTGACCGGAACGCAATTCACCGCGACCTCGGCGATTATCGGCAATGACATCTCAACCCTGCCCGATTTCCCGGCGGAGATTCGCGCCCCCGCAGGAAGTCTTCCCGGTGTTTCGGGTTATCAACTCAATTTCAGCAGCCGCGACATACGCACACCTGGCGACGAACCGAATGTGCTTGTCGCGATGAATCCGGCAGCTTTGAAAGTCAACATCAAAGACCTCGAAGCGGGCGGAATCCTGGTCGTCAACACAGATGAATTCGTTGAGAACAACTTGAAGAAGGCCGGTTACGCGGCAAACCCTCTGGAAGACGGTTCGCTTTCGGGCTTTCGTATTTTCAGACTGCCGCTCACTTCGCTGACGCTCAAAGCGCTCGAAGACTCGAGCATGCCGTTCAAGCAGCGGGAGCGTTGTAAGAATTTTTATGCGCTCGGTTTGATGTACTGGCTCTATGACCGTCCGATGGAGCCGACGCTTAAGTGGATCGAGGAGAAGTTCGGCGCGAAGCCCGAAGTGGCCGAGGCCAACGTCGCGGCGTTAAAAGCCGGATACAATTATGCCGACACGACCGAGATTTTCACCGTCCACTACCATGTCGGTCGCGCTACGATCAAACCCGGCAAATATCGCAACATCACCGGCAACGAGGCGACGGCTATAGGCTTTATTACTGCTTCACAGCTCGCCGGTCGTCCGCTCTTCTACGGAAGCTATCCGATCACGCCGGCCTCGGATATCCTTCACGAGCTCTCAAAGCACAAAAATTTCGGCGTCAAGACGTTTCAGGCCGAGGACGAGATCTCGGCGATCGGCGCGGCAATCGGCGCGACATTCGCTGGTCACCTCGGGTTGACCGGGACGAGCGGCCCGGGCATCGCGCTCAAATCAGAGGGAATTGGTTTGGCAGTGATGACCGAATTACCTCTCGTCATCATCGACGTGCAGCGCGGCGGCCCATCGACTGGTCTGCCGACGAAGACCGAACAGGCCGATTTGCTGCAGGCGATGTTTGGCCGCAACAGCGAATGCCCGGTTGGCATCGTCGCTCCATCCACGCCGGCAAATTGCTTCAGCATGGCCATCGAGGCGGTTCGCCTGGCGACCAAATATATGGCGCCGGTCTTCTTCCTCTCGGATGGCTATCTTGGCAATGGCAGCGAGCCATGGGAGATTCAGAGGTTCGAAGACTTGCCGGAGATGAGAGTCAAGTTCCGCACCGAGCCGGAAGGGTTTCTGCCATACCTCCGCGATGAAAAGACTCTGGCACGTCCATGGGCGATACCGGGAACGCCGGGACTTGAACATCGTATAGGCGGTCTGGAGAAACAGAACATCACCGGTAACGTCAGTTACGATCCCGAGAACCACGATTTCATGGTTCGTCTGCGCGCCGAGAAAATTCAGCGCATGCAACAGGACATCCCGGAGCTTGATGTCTTCGGCGCACCGCATGGGAGAGTTCTGGTGTTAGGCTGGGGATCGACTTACGGAGCAATAACGACGGCCGTCGAGCAGTTGAGAGAGAAGGGCTGTTCGGTCTCGAGCGCTCACTTGCGTTATCTCAATCCGTTCCCGAAGAATCTGGGTTACGTCCTGGAATGTTTTGAGACCGTCATCATTCCCGAGTTGAACCTCGGTCAACTGGCTCTGCTTGTGCGCGCGAAATTCCTGGTTGATGCAGTGAGTTTCACGAAGGTCAAAGGCAAGCCTTTCAAAGTTGCAGAACTGGTCGACAAGATCAGAGAGTATCTATAAGGTGAATATCAATGAACGAAAATGGACAAGCAATAGAAGGAGCAAATGGACACGCCGCAGTCAAACTGACGCGCAAGGATTTTCAAACCGATCAGGAAGTGCGTTGGTGTCCAGGCTGCGGCGATTACTCGATCCTCGCGCAGGTTCAAAAAGTGATGCCTGAGCTTGGTATCCCGAAAGAGAAGATAGTGTTTATCTCCGGGATTGGCTGTTCAAGCCGCTTCCCGTATTATATGAACACTTATGGCTTTCACACTATTCACGGGCGCGCGCCGGCATTTGCAACCGGCGTTAAAGTCGCCAATCCTGATTTGCAGGTGTGGGTGATTACAGGTGACGGCGATGCGTTGTCAATCGGCGGAAATCACTTTATTCATGCGCTACGCCGCAACGTCGATCTGAAGATCATCCTCTTCAACAACCGGATTTACGGGTTGACGAAGGGGCAGTATTCGCCGACCTCAGAACTCGGCAAGAAGAACAAATCGGCGCCGATGGGTACGATCGATTATCCGATTAATCCGTTGAGCATGGCATTTGCGGCGGAAGCGACTTTCGTCGCTCGTTCGTTGGATGTCGACCCAAAGCATCTCTCGACGATCGTCGATCGCCTGGCTAAACATAAAGGTTCCGGCTTCCTCGAGGTCTATCAGAACTGCAACATCTTCAATGATGGCGCGTTCAAGCTCTATTCCGATCGCGAGGTGAAGGAAGACCGGATGATCCCGCTCGAACACGGCAAGCCGCTCGTGTTCGGCAAGAACAAAGACAGGGGGATCCGCCTGAACGGTGTTACACCGGAAGTCGTGACCATTGGAGAAAATGGCGTGACTCTTGACGATATCCTCGTTCATAATGAACATGCTCCGGAACCAAATCTGTCTTACATCCTGGGACGAATGCAATACCCCGAATTTCCTGTGCCGATGGGCGTCTTTCGCGCAGTCGAGAGGCCGACCTATGAAGAGATGCTCGCCGGTCAAATCTCGGCGGCAATTCAGACGAAAGGCGCAGGTGATTTGGAGAAGTTGCTCAACAGCGGTGAAACCTGGTTCATCAACTGAGATTTCAAATTTGAGATTTGAGATTTGAGATTTGAGATTTGAGATACGGGTTTTATCGGCCGAACCGAACAAAGGGAGGCATTATGACTTGTCCTTACTGCGGTCATCAAAATCTGGATGGGTTAGACCACTGTGAAGAGTGCCAGCATGACTTGAGCCACTTCGATGTGCCGATCCCAACCGGAGGATTGCAAAAGCATTTGATGGAGGACAAGATCAGCCATATCCCGTATGACCGTTTGGTGCTGGTTAGCCCCACTGATTCGGTAGCTCACGCGGTATCACGGATCAAAACCATAGGCATTGGGCAGGCGGTCGTAGTTGAGGGAGGCAAACTGGTTGGAATCCTGACCGAGCGCGATCTTCTCAACAAAGTTGCAGGACGTGAAGTAGACCTTAATAAAGTTCCCGTGAGCGCTGTAATGACACGGAATCCTGATGCCATCGAGGAAAGAGACCCGATCCGTATAGTAATCAACAAAATGGCTGTGGGTGAGTATCGCCACGTACCGATTGTCAAAGATGGCCACCCTGTCGGGATCATCTCTGCCAAAACGGTCGCCAACTATATTCTCAAATACAGCGGGCTGGATTTTTAGCCGCAGGAGGAATCCAGTATGTCGATTGAGGCCAAACTGAGTATGGTCAAAATCCGTCATCTCCCCTTACGCCCGCCGGCTATGGTCGAGCGTGAGGCAAGCATCCGCGAGACGGTAGAAGTGATGAAAGCGAAGCATCTGGGATGTGCGTTGATCTGTGAAAAGGGCAAACTGGTGGGACTTTTCACCGAGCGCGACCTCCTCAACAGAGTCATGGGCGAGTCAGTCAGTTATTCGGCATCGGTGGATCAGGTGATGACGCTCAATCCGGCGAAGCTGAGCCTGGAAGATTCGGTGATCTCCGTCATGCGATTGATGAAGGAAGGTGACTATCGCAATATCCCGCTCGTTGACTCCGAGGGAACAGCGGCGGGCGTGGTGACAGTACGCGACCTGGTCACCTACTTCGCCGAACATTTTCCCAAAGAAGCACTCAACCTTCCACCAGATCACGATCAAAAAATCATGCAGGCGGAGGGGGCGTGAAATGCGGATTGCGGATTGCGGATTGCGGATTTTAAATCGAGGGGCACATTAAAAATCTGCAGTCTACAGTCTTGCAATCCGCAAACTTAGATAATAACTATGTCTATACTTTCAGACTTCATTAATACTGCGAAAGAAGTAATTGAGGTGGCGCGTTCAACCGCGCAGGGAATGAGCGTCACGCTCAGTCATATACCGACGAAGAAAGAAACAGTCAGTTATCCCGACGAACCTGTGCAGATGTACCACCGATTCCGTGGTGAGCATTTCCTCGACGTCAATGAAGACGGAAAAGAGAAGTGCGTCTCCTGTTTCCTCTGCGCAGCGGCTTGTCCAGCGGATGCGATCTACATCGAAGGCGCAGAAGACCCTCGTCCTTACGAAGAGCGTAACTCGATGGACCATCGCTATGCCAAGGTCTATCAGATTGACTATGGCCGTTGCATCCTCTGCGGCTTCTGCGTTGACGCCTGCCCGACCGATGCGATCATTCACGGACACAACTTCGAATGGGCAGTCTACACACCGGGCGAGATGGTGAAGGACAAGGAATATCTGCTGGCAAACAAATGGCGCGAGCCCGGTGTTTTTCCGAATGAGAAACAGAAACATCTGGCGGCGAAACAGAAGCTGGGTAAACTGAATATAGTGCTGAAGTAGGGAAAGAAAGGGAAAACGGAACAGACGGAAATAACGGAACAAACGGAAATTTTATAGAGTTTTTCCGTTTGTTCCGTTATTTCCGTCTGTTCCGTTTTCCCTCTCAGTCTTCAAGCACGGATCTCTTCGGATCGACCAGCAACCACATCAAAATTCCAAACCCGAAAACTCCCGCCATCAGATAGAACGGCAGCGTCCATGAATTCCATTCTTTCACCGTATACCCCACGACTATCGGGGCAATTGCCCCGCCGATGTTGCCCACAGTATTCATGAAGCCAGTGACGACACCCGCGTTTCGTCTTCCGACATCGAGGCACACAGCCCAGGCAGCGCTGATCGTTACCGTTTGAAGACCGAGCGCGAGAGCGAGAAGAAATGCGGCGAGCAGATTATTCTCGACTCGCGCGGCTGCGACGAGCGTAAGCGCGCCCGCGGCATAACCGACCGCGCCGACGCCGCAGCGGGCTATTTTCAAACTTCCCGTGCGCTTCACGAGATGATCCGTCAGCCATCCGCCAAACCAGAACGCCAATGCGCTCAATGCCCAGGGCAGCGCCGCGAGCCATTTCGTAGAGCTGACCGAAAATCCGCGCGCTTCGAGCAGATAGGTCGGCAGCCACGTGATGTAAAAATAGAGCCCGTAGCCGTATGCAAAATACATCAGGCAGATGAAGGCCAGGTTCGCGCTCTTTAACAATGTTGACCAGGGAACGTGATGGGTCTGAGCAAGCGCGGCCTCATCTACTTTGTCCGATCGAATCAATCGCAATTCAGCTTCGTTGACTGATGGGTGATCTTCGGGGCGATCGCGGAACCAGTGATGCCATCCCACGCACCATATCGCGCCGATCAAACCGAATTCCACAAACGTCCATCGCCAGCCTTGCCATTCGAGCAGAGTGAAGACGAGCGGCGCGGTCATCGCCGAGCCGACCGCCAGACCGATGAACGCCGCGCTCAGCCCACGGCCTTGTTCAGGTGAAGGGAACCAGCGTGAAACGGCGCGCGCGATGTTGGGGAATGCTCCCGCTTCGCCCGCGCCGAAGAGGAATCGAATGATGAACAGCGACCAGAAGCCGAAGGTCGCGCCGGTCAGGACTGTGAATGCCGACCACCAGAGCACGATGCGAGTGAGCGCCAGCCGCGCGCCGAAACGATCGCCGAGCCATCCGCTCGGAATTTCAAACGCGGCGTAGGCGATGGTGAATGCGCTGAAAATCCACCCTTTCTGCGTTGGCGAGAGATTGAACTCTGCCGCGATTGTAGGCATCGCGGCGGAGATGCAGAGGCGGTCGAGATAGGTGATGACTGCGAGCGTGAATATCAGCCAGAGGAGCGTGCGGCGCGCGAGAGTAGTATATTCAGGTGATTTCATATTCCGGATTACAGTTTCAACACAAAGGGTCAAAGGGTCAAAGGATCAAAGGAAGATATCTGCTTGACTCTTTTCTTCTTTGACCCTTTGACCCTTTGACCCTTTGTGTTGAAACTGTAATCCGGAATATGAAACTTGCCCGAAAATGGGCCCATTTTTCGCTTGTTTCGCATTCTCTTTTCAGCGGTACAGTTGAATCAACTCATCCCATTTGCCCTGCGACTTGAGGATCAGTTCAATGGCCTCACGCACGGCGCCGCGCCCACCACAATTTTTCGTGCTGAAATGAGCGCATTGGCGAATTTCAGCCACGGCATCGGCAACCGCAATCGACAATCC
>JAKEHZ010000106.1 GCA_022614735.1 Acidobacteriota bacterium
GATTTGTCCGAACTTTCAAGTCTGCCAATCGGCGGCGGGAGCGTGACGCTTTGGCTCGCGAATGCAATGCCGGCCAGACCGCGAATGAAGACCGTCGCCGAGTCCCCGCGAAAAGTGAATTGCGGTCCGGCCATGATCGAGTGAAACCTGGAACCGACGCTCGCGCTGTCGGTAACGCCGGCGGCTTGCAGTCTGTATTCGATATTTCCATAAGCCCCGCCCACGTCCATTACGGCGCCGAGCCACTTCGTCGGATTGCCGGTGATGTTGATATTCCATCCGTTGAGATTTGCCGGCCGGCGACTCAAAGACGATAGGCCGTTCAGGTCAAGGTCTTCCTGGTCAGTCCGGAGATAACTGTAGTTAGTCGAGAATTCGGAACGTGGGTATTCCTGCGCGTAAATGGGCAATGCGAGAATGGCAAAGAGGAAAAGGCAAAAGGTGATTTTTGTCATTGGGTGAGTTCCTTTCTGATAGTTGGATCGATTCCACGCCAGAGGCATGGGCGCGGAATCGAGCTGGGTGGTCATGTCAGGATCGGCACGACCAGTCCGAGAATTTCGACGATAACCGTACTAACGATCGCGATCATCAAGCCGGGCTGGATGATCCAATCGAAGCCGGCGATCCCCTGATAGTACCTACCAACGGTTTTCTCGCTCCCAATTCGCAACAGGCAGAGCGCGCCGGTCTCGTAGGGATATTGGCAGTGGTAGGTGAATCGCGAACCTCGGGACAGTTCGAGCGATTTCGACATAACGGTGTACTCAGTTGTTGGCATAGCAAGATGCTCCTATCAGTTTAGGCAGCCCGCTTGCGGTTTAATGGTTATTGGTGAGGAGCCTGTGTCTGTCTGTTGATTTTTCGGGCGCATTCCCGTCGCCAATTCCACCATAAAGAGAGCCGCACCAGTTGAATGCGCAGTAGGGGAACGGTAGCAGGGTGAGGTTGTAATATTAGACAGGAGGTGGAGAGCGCATAAATTGTCCTTTCTCGGGGGTACGGTGTGTCTTGCACGGCCGCTACAAAAAGACTTCTCTGGGGCGCCGCCGATTGCTATATTGACGGCGATGGACGTTAAGGTTTCCAGTGCCAACCCGTCGCCACCCGAGCCGCATCACATCTATTTGCGGAGCGGGCAAGTGGTTTCTGTCATGGCCTGCAGCTTCAGGGTGCATCTCAATAAAAAAACAGTCTCGTTTTATACTTCTATCGCTCGCAGCAAAAAAATCTTTTGGCGCCTGGATGACGTGACCGGGATCGTAGCCTCATCGGAACTCGCCGAGCTCCCGCCGATTGTCAAACTCCAAAGCCAAGTGGACGGGATCATCGAGCGCATCAACGTGCTCGAAAATAACCTGCCCGACATGATCACGAGGGCCGTCCGCGCGGCGCTTATTCAGCCAGCTTCGTGATGAGAACCGCGTCCGATTCTGCGATCTCATAATCGTTGACAAGTTTATATCCCATCGCTTTCGCAGCCTCAGGGTCACGCTGGTGGAGCTCCACGACCAGCGCGAGCACTTCTATTTGGCGCTCAACGGGCATCGCCATCATTTCTTCATTTGTCGGTATCTCGTTTTCCATCGTGTGTGTCTTTATCCTTCTCTGTATTTTCTTCCTCTGTGCTTTTTACAACGTCTGGTCCTTCGTTTTTGCGCTTTTCCAGCCATTCCTCGGGCGTGGCGATTTTGAATTTGGGGCCTAAAACTTCGAGAGCTTCCGGGTGCTTATCCTTCAGCACCTTAATCAGCTCGATAGCCGTAGCCTGCTGGTCAGGTGGAAGCTCCATGAAGTTTCCGACCATCTCGGCCATGCGGGCGGCTTCTGCTTTTTTGTCTACGGCTTCATTGGGTCGTTCAACGGAATCTTCTGACAACAAACCGGCGGCGCGACGGAATATAGATCTGGGTTTCTTAAGCGCATCGGCTATTCGATCCACCGTGTCAGCGGGTAGTCGCGTTGGTTTACCGGATTTAGTGCCAGGCGAATAATCGCGAATCAGGTTGCCGATATGGGTAGGACTAAAGTCCGTCCTTCGCGCCAATTCAGCGTTGCTCCATCCCAGCTCCTTAATCGCTTCCTGGATCAGCTCACCAAATGTTTTGTCAGTTTCTTCAGCCATTTTATCCATGCAATGCATCAACAAATGGTTTATACATCAAGAATCGTAAACAACCGACACATTTTTTGTAAACAAATCGTTGACGCTAATCTTTGATTGATATAGGCTAGGGCTATGGAAACTCAGAATCTGAACATCGAAATTGACCCAGCAAAGCTGAAAGCTGCGCGCGGCGGTCGCTCACCTTCTGAGACGGCACGTCAACTTGGTATTTCCTATCAATACCTACATATGATCGAGGCTGGAAAACGCGATGTTCCCTCAGAGGTGCTCGTCAAGATGTGCAAACTCTATGGGATAGAGAAAATCTTCGACATCACGAAAGAGCCTGAAAATATTTTGGCCGCAGCGTAAACAAATCGTTGACAAGCGTAAACAATTGGTTTATTCTCCGCCCCGTCAGTTGATGACGCGCTCTTTGAAAGGTCAGTGAAAACGGCAACCTGGAAACTGGAACTGCACAGCTTCAGGCAAAGGGAACCTGAACGGCTCCGAGCCTAGTAAGAACACCGCAACCCACAGCGCAACGCAAAACAGCAAACGAGAATACGGAAAGGCACACGGTCCCACTGATCCTTCAAAGAGCGAATTCAAAACCGAGGTCACCGATGAAACTCACAACTCCACGATGCAAAATCTGCCGCCGAACGCTGACCGATCCCTTATCAATAGCCAAAGGCGTCGGTCCTGAGTGCGGCGAGAAATTCGCGTGGATGCTCTGTGACGCCGGCCTGACGCTCGAAGCCCTCAACATTCCTTTTTTATTTACCGCTGACGAGAACGTCGCGCGCTTCCTTCGCCTGGCCGAGCAGGCGTTGCTGGATCGCAACAAGCGCGCGGTCGAGCTCTTCAAGAACGCGGCGAGGCGCGCGGCTGAGAGGCTGGCTGCGCAGGCGTCCGCACTGGCTACGTAACGATCTTTTCATACGAGGAGCCAGCCGGAAGGGGATTCCGGCTAAACGCTGGATATAACAACACCCACCCAGGAAACCGTTCCGCTTCGGGCGTGC
>JAKEHZ010000107.1 GCA_022614735.1 Acidobacteriota bacterium
ATCGATGGGAAACGGACGCCGGTCGAGCGTGTCAACTACTTATTGCGCGGGCTCAGTGTGCCTCCCGGGGAGCATCGGATTGAGTTCGTTTTTCGCGCTCCGTCTTTCCGCAATGGGGCAGCCTATACATTGTTGGGTCTTCTTTTATTGCTTGTCGGAAAGAGAGCTGGCCGCATCGGAGCAAGGTATTTCGAGCCATTCATCCTGCCGCGTCTGCGAAGTTTGGGGCAATTAATCCTTATCGGAGTAAGAAGTATTTCCTCATTCATCTGGCTGCGATGGAAGAGCTCATTCATCGTGCTACGATGGAAGAGATTGAATAAATCACGATGGTTAGGGATCGCAGCGGTATTTGGGCTGCTGATTTACGGATATGTCCTGGTGAGTCACGCGTCATATTCGGTGGGCGGCTCCGACAGTTCCGGGTATGTGAGGGCAGCCCGTTCGATCGTGAAGGGCAGGGTCACCGAGCCTGTGGTTGCGTTGGATCAATTTGGTCTCCCGGATAATTACGTCCGCATCTTCGTTCCGATCGCGTATGATCCGGCGCCGAAAGCCAGGACGATGGCGCCGTTTTACCCGGTTGGGCTGCCTCTTCATATGGCAGTTGGAGTTTTGATTTGCGGCTGGAAGTATGGCCCTTATCTCGTCAATCCACTGGCTGCGCTGGTGAGTTTGATCCTTATCTACCTCGTCGGGTTGGAACTGGGATTGTCACGTGGATTTTCGATTGCGGGGGCCTTGATGCTGGCTGGCAGCCCGACTTTTCTCTACCTTGCGCAACAACCGATGAGCGACGTTCTGGCCACCTGCTGGTCGCTGGCCGCTATCTGGGCTTCTCTGCGTTCCAGGCAGAGGGAGGACTGGAGCTTGCTCGCCGGGGCCTCATTCGGTGTGGCTTTCCTGGTCCGGCCTGCCAGCGTCCTACTTTTAATCCCAATCATGTTGTGTCTTCGCTTAACACCCGGAGTTCTTCTCCGCTTTTGCCTCGGAGGCTTGCCATTAGCTGCTATATTTTTTGCTTACAATACTGCAACTTATGGACATCCATTGAAGGCGGGTTACGTGGCAATCGGTATGACCGATGAACTGACAGTGACAGATTTCACGGTTCGCTTCAAACATTACGTATACTGGCTGGCAATGACAATGAGTCCCTTGCCGCTGCTCGGTTGGTTGGGTGTGTCTGTATGTCGCAAAGTGTCGTGGCGGATTCGCTTGATCCTTCTCACATGGTTCGGCGCCTTCCTGATCTTTTTCTCCTGCTATCCCCATTACGATGCATGGTGGTACACCCGCTTTCTACTCCCCGGGCTTCCGGCGATGATCATTGGAGCGTTGATAACTACGAGAGAAACTGTTTACCTCTTAAAGAGAGTGGTCAGTGAGCGTATTTTGGTATTACTTGCCCGGATTAGTGTAATCGTGCTGTTGTTTGCTCAGCTCTACTTTGCGCCTCATTACATTAAACGATTTGATGTGTTGACTTTTGGCGCCGGTGAATTAATACACCCCGATTCCTGCCGGTGGGCAGACCAACAGCTTCCCAGCAAGGCGCTGGTGGTATCGGTGGATATGAGTGGGGCACTCAGCTTCTACACTGACCGTACCATAGTTCGTTGGGATTGGGTGATGCCGGAGCAATGGCCTCTCTTGAAAGAGCGTGCAGCGGAAAAAGGCTATCGCTGGTATGCGTTGCTGATGCCACAGGAAGTCGAGGGCGCGCAAAAGTTCGTGCCGGGGAAATGGACAAAATTGGGGATGCATCGTCACATCAGCCTCTGGGAGATTGAACCGGGTTCTTAGTCAATCTGCTTCTTCAATGTTCTGATGGATGTGGAGCTACCGCCGGGTTTCGTCTCCGATATTCGGAGTAAATATGGGGGTGAGTTAAATGAGCATCAATTCATCGAGGAGAAAGTTCACGTCTCTTGCCCTTGGGTTACCAGTACCTGCTGTGTTGTTTCCTCGTCTTCACAATCCAGGCGGGGTTCAGCTTCCATCGGGGGAATTGCTGGGAGTTTATTTCAATGTTCGGGATTTTGGCGCAGCTGGTGATGGCAACCGCCTGGAGACTCAGGCGATACAGTCTGCGGTTGAGGCCTGTGCGCGCGCCGGTGGTGGCGTGGTTTATCTACCGGCTGGGACTTACCTGTCGGGTACGATTTATTTCAGGAGCGGAGTCACTCTGCATCTGGCTGAAGGCAGCACATTACTCGGCAGCCCGAATCTGAGCGATTATCCGGTGACCATTCCCGAATTCCGCTCCTATAGCGACAATTACACTGAGCGCAGCCTTCTCTATGGTGAGAAGGTGGAACGTATCGGCATCACCGGCAAAGGTGTCATTGACGGACAGAGCTCTGCATTTCAGGGGGATTATAAGGTACGACCGTTTATTATGCGGCTGGTGCAATGCCGTCAGGTTTCGGTGAGCGAGCTCACCTTCCAGAACTCTCCGATGTGGGTGCAGCATTACCTGGCCTGCGAGGATGTGCAGATCCGCGGCATCAGGGTCAGGAGCCGCTGCTGCACCGTCAACCACGATGGTCTGGACATAGACTCCTGCCAGCGAGTGAGGGTCGCTGATTGCGACATCTCTTCCGAGGATGACGCCATTGTCCTGAAAAGCACCTCGGCTCTTCCCTGCCGGGATATAGTTATTACAAATTGCATCATCAGCAGCAGGATCAATGCACTTAAATTTGGCACAGATTCAGCGGGCGGTTTTGAAAACATCGCCATTAGCAATATCACCGTATATGAAACGGGCGCCGCCGGCATTGCTCTTGAAATAGTCGACGGGGGATTGATGGACCGCGTCACCATCACAAACATTGTGATGCGAGAGACCGCGTGCCCGGTCTTCATCCGGCTGGGTGATCGCGGGCGTACCTGGCAAAGCGGTATGCCCAGGCCGGGAATCGGGAAATTGCGCAATGTTGTCATCAGCAATATTCAGGCCACTGGCGCCGACGATATTGGATGCTGCATCACCGGATTACCGGGACATGAAGTTGAGAATGTCTCCCTCGAAAACTTGAGTATCTCTTTCCGGGGAGGCGGCACGCGGGAAGCCGCGCGCCGGCAGATTCCAGAGGAGGCGGAAAGCTACCCCGAGTACAATATGTTCGGAGTCCTACCCGCATATGGTTTCTATTGCCGTCACATCAGCGGGCTTTCGCTGGTCAATCTGACTCTCGCATATGAAAAACCTGATCTGAGGCCGTCGCTGGTGTGTGACGATGTGGTGAATCTGAACCTGTCCAGGATCAGCGCTGCGAGTCAGCCTGATGGCGAGCCGCTCATCAGGCTCGATCAGGTCAGAAAGGCGTGGCTGGAGAGTTGCCGTGCTACCACTAGCGCTCACACTTTCCTCCAGGTGAATGGAGGCCAGTCAGCGGGAATCAGGCTCATGGCCAATGATTTTAGCAACGTTAGCAAAGCCGTCGAGCTAAACAGCGATGTGCCGGCGGGAGAGGTTCAGTCTTGTAGCTGCCGCAATCTGATACCATCCCGCCGTGTTCACTGATTAGGCTGTTTATACTAACGAGCGCGCGATTCTTCGGGAATGATATCGAACGTCAGCATCTCAGATCGCCGAATAATTTTCAGCTTCGATCTGACACCGACTCTTTGTTCAGTCAGCAGACGATGCAGATCATCTATGCCCGCAATCGGATGATCATCGTAACCGATGATCAGATCGCCTTCCTGTAAGCCGGCTTTCAACGCCGGACTATCCGGTTCGATGGAGACTACCAGCACACTGGTTTCAACAGGCAAATTGTAATGGCGCACCAGACGCCTGTGCAGCGGCACAACATGACCCCCGACGCCGATATAGCTGCGACGCACGCGGCCTTCTTTAATCAATTGCCCGGCGACAAACTTCGCCGTGTTGATCGCAATCGCAAAGCAGATGCCCTGCGCAGGCAGAATCACAGCCGTGTTGACGCCAATTACTTCTCCGCGCGAATTGACCAGCGGACCTCCGGAATTGCCCGGATTCAACGCCGCATCGGTCTGAATGATGTTGTCGATCGAACGCCCTGATTGCGAAAGCAAACTGCGGCTCAGCGCGCTGACTACTCCGGCAGTCACCGAGTACTGGAAGCCGTACGGATTGCCGATAGCAATCGCTAACTGCCCGACGCGGATCTTCTGCGAATCGCCGAGCGCAGCGGGCACGAGATTGGGCAGATTGATCCGGATGACTGACAGATCGGTCTCCGGATCATCGCCGATCAACTGTGCTTCACCGCGACGACCATCCGCGAGCGTCACCTCGATCTTCGACGCGCCGTGAGCGACGTGGCTATTGGTCAGGATGAGACCGTCGGGGGTGAAGACAAAACCCGAGCCGCTGCCGCTGCGTTGGCCCCGCGATCTGCGAGAGTCACGGCTACGCTGCTCGTGAGTGACTTCTATGTTGACGACCGAGGGATTGACCTTCTCCGCGGCGCCAATGACAGCCTGGGAGTATGCGTCGAGCAATTCGTCATCGGATAGTGTAGTGGATACTGGCGCACTTTTGGTTTCTGCGTTGAAGCTTTCGTTCGCCACAAACTGAAAAAAATCTTTCATATCATTTGTATAGCACGCGGAACGGATAGTGTGAAGTAGGTACCACCGGGTGCTATACTCACCACAGAGTAACTGGGGGAGGCTGATGTGGAGCAGAAAGATTTGAAATGTCCTGCGGAGACGACGCTCAAGGTAATCGGTGGTAGATGGAAGATTCCTGTTCTCTACCATCTCTTCCAGGGCGTCAAGCGTTTCTCTGAGTTACAACACGCGATCGATGGGATCTCGCAAAAAGTTCTGACGCAACAACTACGCGAGATGGAGCGCGCGGGCATCATACATCGAGAGGTTTACCCGCAGGTGCCGCCAAAGGTCGAATACTCCCTGACACCCCTTGGCGAGACGTTGAAACCCGTGATCGAAGAGTTGTGCAAATGGGGAATTATGTTTGAAAACGGCGAATTCGAGACCGATGAGATAGAATCGAACATCGCGAACCTGGCTCCGGATGCGGACGAACAAACGATGCGATTTTGAGAAAACGGAACAAACGGAAATAACGGAACAAACGGAAACATCCTAAAGAAATTCCGTTTGTTCCGTTATTTCCGTTTGTTCCGTTTTCTCTCTTCCCTCCAAATACGCCGAAAGAAATTGACTATGTGCCACGCATCCATGTATTTGAACGGTGTGTGAGCGATTGTGTAATGGCCGCAGGGTAAAAACACCTTGCGCGCGGGAACGCCATGACGCTCGCATTCGTTGATGAAAATCTGCGTCAAATCCGGCGGAAACGTCAGGTCATACATTGCCGAGATCAGTAAAGCCGGGCGTCGAAGGCCTTGCAATCTGCTCGCGTGAGCGCTGGGACTGATCGACTTCCATACTTCGCGCACCTCTTCAGCCGTCAATTCCGTCTCGAGCGCCCTCCGAATGTGCGAAGTAGTCAGGGCGCGCCAGACTACATCGCCGAACCAGCCAGAAACCATATTGAATACGCCCGCTTCCAATCGTTCGTCGTGAATGAATGCGAGCCACGAAACACACGAACCTACGCTTGAGCCCATCACACCGACGCGTTTGAAGCCTCGCGCGAAGAGCCAATCAGCGGAGCGGCGAATGTCCAATACGGCTTGCCGCACAGCTTGAATCGTTCGCCCGATATTGGCGCTGATCATATAATCCGCGCGCGTCAGGCCCTCAGGCATACGCCGGTCATGATATGGCAGGCTCAAACGCAATGCCGAAATGCCGAAGCGATTGAGTAGACGGCAGAGCGCGATGTAGGTATCCTGTTTCGCGTTCCAGTGTGGTGAGATGATCACGGCGAGATCATTGTCCCGAGCCGGGAAAAAGCGAGCGTGGACCTGGTTGTTCTTTTCGTAGGGAGTGGTGATCCCGCTGGTAAATCTCAACCAGAAACCATCAAATTCAAAATCTGATTTAAGGCTCGGCTGCGGTGTAAAGAAGCCTTCGCTGTCAGCGAGCACTTCAATATTGTAACGTCTGATGAAATCACGGGGATCATGGGGAGAATGACCATTCGTGAGGAATTCCAATCCCCATTCGAAAGGTCGCGATGTGCGCCGGTCAATATCTCGACCATGGATCCTCCTCTCCAAATTGTGCATGAGAGAACGAAGCATAAGAATTGATAATTGAAAAAAGGATACGAAACAAGCGAAAATAACTAAACACACGAAAATAATCGAAAGGAGAGTTAAGCTATGGATCACACGTTTGAGGAACTGAGATTGAAAACCGTAGCTGAGCTTCGAGAGATTGCAGCAGGGCTTGATCACGATGCCGTGCAGGGCTTTACGCAGTTAAACAAAGAGCACTTGCTGGTTGCGATCTGCAGAGCGCTCAATATCGATATGCACATACATCACCACGCGGAAGGTATCAATAAGTCCGAGCTGAAAGCGCAGATCAAAACTCTGAAGAAGCAACGAGATGAGGCGCTGGCCGCTCACAACCACGCTCAGCTCAAATCCGTCCGCCGGCAGATTCATGGCATCAAGCGAATGATCAAACGAGCAACCATCTGATTGCGGATTGCGGGTTGCGGATTGCGGATTGCGGATTGCTGTACAGCAACCTTTCCAGGTTGCTGTTGTTTCGTCAATGGTCACATCAGCGAGTCAAC
>JAKEHZ010000108.1 GCA_022614735.1 Acidobacteriota bacterium
GATTGCGGATTTAAGAGGGACTTACAGTTATAAGATCCGCAATCCGCAATCCGCAATCCGCAATCCGCAATCTGCCATGCCACGTCTGATTGTCAGAGCTACACCATCACACGGAGATTCTGTCGTCGAATTGTCGAGACTGAGGACGACGATTGGCCGTTCGGCACGCAACGATCTGTGCGTCGAAGATCCATTCGCATCACGGCTTCACGCTGAGGTCCGGCGGCGAGGCGACAGTTTCTGGATCAGTGACCTGGGCAGCGCTAATGGCACAATGGTCAATGGAGCGCGTTTGGCGAATGTGCCGGCTCAGCTCCATGACCGCGACATTGTTCGCATTGGCGAGACTGAGATTGAATATACCGAACGCGCCGATACGGCTCCTGCGCGCGGACACACCAGCATTCTTATTTCGGATTCAAGTATTGCGCCGACTCCCGAGGCAACGATAACGGCCAGCTCACGCAATTCGGCGGCAAACCTGATTTCATCTTTTGAGGCATCACATCGCACACATATCAGCCCGGTAACCGGACAGTCGAACTTCGTTCAGGAAGATGCGCTGGCGGTCATCAGCAATATCAGCCTGAAGCTGCTCTCCCCGCTCTCACTTGACGAAACGTTGAAGCAGCTCCTCGAATATGTCTTCAAGGCTGTCCCCGCCGATCGCGGTTATGTCATGCTGCTTGAAGCGCCAGAGAACAACGGGAACGCTGAGCCCGATCTGGTCTGTAAGGCGATGAAGACTCGCGCCATCCCCTCTGAGACCGAATCTGATGTTCAGATCAGTCGTGCGATCTCCGACCAGGTGCTTAAACAGGGCATCTCTGTGCTCACATCTGATGCGCTGCACGATCCGCGATTCCAGGAGCGTCGTTCAATCGTGCTCAGTGGCCTCCGTTCTGTGATGGCAGTGCCGCTCGCAGTCGAAGGCCGCGTCTCCGGCATGATCTACGTTGACAACCCGTTTCACACCAACCGCTTCACCGAGCGTGACCTGCAATTATTGACTCTCATCGCCGGAGTCGCGGCAATTCGCATTGAGAACATGCGATTGCTCGAATTACAGCATGAGCAGAAACGGCTGGCGAACGAATTGACACTTGCCAGCGAAATTCAGCTTCGCCTCCATCCCGAAAATCTGCCGTCTATACCCGGTTATGATCTGATCGGATTGAGTTTTCCCTGTTATGAAGTCGGGGGCGATTATTATGACTTCATTGAGAAGCGTGATGGACTTTTAGTCATCGCGCTCGGTGATGTTTCCGGTAAAGGCACCGGGGCGGCTTTGCTCATGTCTTCTGTCCATGCGGCCGTACGCGCGCATACGAGGACACGGATTTCTGCCAGCGAGGTCGTCAGCGAAATCAACCAGTATATTTACGACAACACTCCCTCAAATCGGTTCGTCACGCTCTTCTACAGCGAGCTCGAACACCGTTCACACCAACTCACCTATATCAACGCCGGTCATAACCCTTCGTTGCTCGTTCGCGCATCCGGCGAAGTAACACGACTCGATATCGGCGGTTTTCCTCTTGGTATAACTCCATTCGGCGATTATCGTGAAGGGTGGGTGGAGCTTGAACCGGGAGATGTCCTGGTCATTTATTCCGACGGCGTGACTGAGAGTCTCGACGAAAAAGGCGAAGAGTTCGGTGAAGCGCGTTTGATTGAGATTGTGCAGAAGAATCGCGGGCGTACGGCTGCCGGTGTGCGTGACCGCATTGACGAAGCTCTCACCAAATTTGTCGGCAAAGCTAAAAGTGTCGATGACCTCACACTGGTAATATTAAAGCGAAAGAGCGGAGAAGATTGACTGAACTCAAACAAATCATCTTCATCCCATTACTCTCACTGTTTCCGTGCGTTTTATGGCTCTGGTATTTTTCCAGCCGCAGCCTTTACAAGCGTCCGGCGGTCCGCGTCCTCGGTGTAACCTTCCTACTCGGCGCGCTGGCTACTATCCCAGCTCTATTCTTCAATCTTATTGGCCAGGATATATTTCATAGTCTTTTCGGAAGCACCCAATCCTCGCATATTCTCGTGCTCCTCTTTATAGTCGGGCCAGTCGAAGAGCTGATTAAGCTACTGGTAGTCTACTTCTATGCTTATCGAATGCAGGAATTCGACGAACCTCTTGACGGAGTAATATACAGCGCGACGGCGGCTCTTGGATTTGCCTCCGTCGAGAACATTGTTTATCTGGCGCAAAACGACCCGATGCTCGTGCTCCTCCGTGGCCCGTTATCCAATCCCGGCCACGCGCTCTTTTCCGCGATCTGGGGTTTGAGCCTGAGCCGCGCGAAAGCCGCGCCCAACCTGGTACGCAAACGTTTTCCGATTATTGCGAGCGGATGGTTGGCAGCATCAGTACTCCATTCTCTCTTCGATATCTTACTTGTCGCATCATCGAGATGGAGCATAGTCTTTTTTGCGGTGCTCGTGGGTGCGATGATCGGTTTGTTCTTCTGGGTTCGTTCACGCATCAGGTTCCACAGTGAGACATCGCCTCACCGCGAGGGCACTCTGCTTATGCCGTTGCGCCGCTATTGCCAGGAGTGCGGAGCGAAAGGCACTTCGGGAACGCGCTGCGCCAATTGCGGAGCCTTTATCCCTGAACCCGAGGAACTCGAACTCTGCCCCGTTTGTTCGGATCCACAACGACCTGGCGCAAAGTTCTGCTCTCATTGCGGGGCAAACATCAAACTTCCAGCCAGGGAGAACCTGGACACTCGCCCGCATTTCGTCTCGGTCACACCTGAGGGGCAGGAGCGTATCGCCTATATTCTCAACGCTGAAGTAATATCGATCGGTCGTACGCTGAACAATGGTTTCGTGATCGAACACCCTTCGGTCTCCAAACGACACGCCCGGATTGTGATTGAAGATAATGTGTATGCGCTCCACGATCTGGGCAGCAGCAACGGCACCTTCGTCAATGGCAAACGAATTAAAGAGACAAAGCTCGAGGACGGATGTGAGGTGCGTTTCGGCCGCGCCCACTTCGTCTACCGTTCGCACCGCACCGAGGCTGAAAAAACCGCTTAGGAGAACAAGAGGGAAAACGGAACAAACGGAAATAACGGAACAAACGGAAATTCTCTAGGATTTTTCCGTTTGTTCCGTTATTTCCGTTTGTTCCGTTTTCCCTCTTGTCTGCTTAACGAGTCTGATCTATGATCCGCGCGTCGCATTAGCCAAACGACAGGCCATCCCTGGCAATCTCAACTACAGCCAACCAATCCTGTGAGGTAATTTATGAAATGGTCTGTCTTAATTTTCTGCCTGTCCCTCTATTTCTCTCCGAAACTATTCAACCTGATGAACGCAATAGACGATCTCGATCACATCAGCTTTGAAGGCTCAGTGACTGATACCAGCAACAATGTCATTGCCGGCGCTCGCGTCGCAGCATTGCATCTGGCAAATAACGGCGAAAGATCTGTCGTAGTCGATCAGGAAGGCCGTTATCGCATCGCCAAGCTTGTGCCCGGAACTTATCAATTGCGCGTTGAGGCAAACGGTTTTCAGAGCGTGCGATATGAAAGGATCGAGGTGATTGCAGGAACAACCCACCGCCGCGACTTCCAGCTCCTGCCTGCAACCATTGAGACCGAGCTAACGATAAACGCAAAAACCGATCCGACCCTCGTCGATATTTCGCGGACAGTTGTCGGCGGGACTATCACGAAACAGCAGGTCGACATTCTACCGGCTGAAGCACGCAACCCGCTCGATCTGGTCTATGCTCTGCCCGGGACAGCGCCGGCCGCGCTTGCCGATCGCGATCTGGCCGATGGAGATCGCGCCGACAATTTCCGCGCGACACCTGAAGAAGCGGGGATTATCTCGCTCAGTGGCGGGATGCCTTTTTCCAACAACATCACGATTGAAGGGTTAGATAACAACGACGATCGCGCTGCCCGTGAAAGATTTATTCCTTCGCTGCACGCGGTTGAAGAAGTCCAGGTCGTCACAAATCAATTCTCGGCTGAGTATGGTAGAGCTTCAGGCGGGCGCGTCAACCTGCGTTTGCAAAGCGGCGCGAACCTGATTCAGGGTCAAGCCTTCTACTATTTTCGCGACGAAAGTCTCAATGCAAATCCTTTCATGCGCAATGCCGATCCGGCACGCGGCTCGCGGCTGCCTTTCCAGAATCACAATCCCGGATTGAGCATCGGCGGCCCAATCAGACGTGAGAGGGTCTTTTTCTTTGGCGCTTATGAATATGACTATACCTACGATCGTGCAGAAATCGCCGCTCTCTTACCCGCAGAAATTAATCCCGCATTTCCCTTGCCGAAACCGAACGGCGCAAATTTAGGCAGCTCATCACTGGACAGAAACGGCAGGCCTATTCTCCTGAACGGCGGGGCGTCGGTCGGCCTTTACGACGCAGAGGTCACTACCCCGCGAGCGTCTAACACATTTCAGTCACGCCTTGATTTCAAACCCAGCGCAATACACGATGCCTTCGCGATTTTTACGCTGGCTCGCATTCGCGATGAGCGCCGCTTTCCCGGCGGACGGCGCACGCTCGATACTCTGCGAAGCGCGGGACGCAACAGCCAGTCGATCAGTCTCGCTGACACCACCGTCATCTCATCTCGCATGGTTAATAACGCGAAAGCTCAATTCTCACGCCTCGCGCCGGCAGATGCGACCACAAGCAATAACCCGGTCGTCCTCATCGACATTGACGATCCGCGCGATATCACGGGCGAACTCAACACGCTTACGCGCCGAGGGCAATTGACGTCCGGAGCAAGCACGCTTGGCGGAATTGACCGCCTCGAAGACCGCTACCAGATTCAAGACACATTGAATGTCGTCCGGGGTTCTCACACGCTACGAATCGGTGGAGACGCCCAAATTATTCGGTCGCGCTTCATTGACTTGACCGATACGACCGGGACATTCTCTTTTGCGACGCCCGCCGATTTTCTCGCAAACAGGTTCGCGCGTTATGAGCATCGCTTCAACACCGAGTCACAATTACACAACACCTATGCTGGTATTTTTGTGCAGGATGACTGGCGTATGCGCCCGAATCTCACCATCTCAATCGGTCTGCGATGGGACAATGAGTCAATTCTAAATGACCGCAATAACCTCGGCCCCCGTTTGTCGTTTGCATGGGACCCATTCAAGACCAACAGGACCGTTGTACGCGCGGGTTACGGGATCTTCTACAACCGCGCTCTGCTGAGAACGCTCGACGATTTCATTTTGACCTCAAAGACAATGCAGATCGACACGAACAACGAGGCCGCAAAACGGCTGCTCACCGAGCTGCAGTTCCCGCAGGTGCTCACTCCCGACGATCCTCGAGTTACACAACTCGGCGTCCGCGAATCCGGTTTTATCCGCAGACTGAGCAAGGGCTTTCGTATTCCCGAAAGCTATCAGACCTCTTTGGGATTCGAGCGAGAAGTCGTGCGCGGGTTCAAGATTGAGATCAACTATGTCTTCAACCGAGGTCTTCATCTGTGGCGCGAGATAAATGCAAATGCCCCGCGCGTCCCCGCCGGATTTCCTGACCTCGCCGAATACCTGCTCTCGCGCGATTTTGAAAACGTCCGCGACCCGCTCACCGGTCAACGTCCGATTACGAGTACGGGTAATGCCGATGTCGTGCGTTTCAGCCTGAGCCAGCAATCGAGCCAGACGATGAGGGAAGGTAATAGAACAGTTGTCGTCTTCGGTCTAAACAATCCGTCCACGAGCAATTCGTCGAGCGGGTTGAGAGCCGCGCTTGCGGCGATCCGCAATCTTCGCCCCAATCCTGATCTGACTCAGATTGAAGAACTGCAATCGCGAGGCAAGAGCCACTACCACGGCATGAGTTTTGAAGCTCAGACTGAATTGAGAGGGCGTGGCTTCCTGCGAGCTTCATACACATTAAGCAAATTGATCGACGACGGTGTCGTCAACACATCATCTCCGCTGGTAGCGGGAGACTTTCGACGCGAACGATCATTGAGCTTACTCGACGCGCGCCATCGTATTGCGGTCAGCGGTAATTATCTCTTCCCCGCCCTCCTCGGCCGGTTGAATCTATCAGGCACATTCAATTTCTCCTCCTCGCGGCCGTTCAGCATAGGAGTCAATGGCAATGACCGTAACCTTGACGATGTGAACAACGACAGGCCGGATTTCACAGGTGATCTCGACAAGATCATCTGGCGACGCCTCGGCGAACCGCTCGACCAATCTCTGGCAAACGGATTTTCACTGCCAACAATTGGCACAACCGGTAATCTTCCGCGAAATGCGGGGCGAGGGCCAGGTGCCTATTCGCTCAACCTGCGTCTTTCGCGCGAGTTCAGGTTTGATGAGCGACGGAGAATCGAGATACAGATCGAAGCATTCAATCCATTCAATTCGACGGTCTTCAGCTTCGGGAGTGAGTTTGTTGATTTTATACCGTCAAGTCAGGGCGATTTCCTGGTGCCACATCGAACTGTGAAGGCGAGGACGATGCGGGTGGGATTGAAAGTGGAGTTCTAGATCGGGACACATTTTCAAAGCTAGGTTTCAGATCGTAAAGCAAAATGGAATACAAAAAAGGCAAAAAGGGCAAAAAAGGCAAAAGGGCCAAGAATTTTTGCCTTTTTTGCATTCCAATTTCATCCCCATAAAAGAGACTGATTTTGCAAAGTAAGGATGAGGTATTTCTACTGTGCGATACGATTCGCGAAGTCAGCTTTGCGATCCATCACTACTTGCATCATGGACACCTTGAGAAAGTATACGAAAACGCTTTGGTCCACCGTCTCCGTAAGCAGGGGCTCAAGGTCATACAACAACAACCAGTGTCTGTTTATGACGAAGACGGGACTCTCTTAGGTAGCTTCGTCGCCGATCTGTTTGTGGAGGACAAACTCATAGTTGAATTAAAAGCCTGCGCCACTTTGAGACCAGAACACAAGGCACAAATTAACGGTTATCTAAGAGCATCTCGTATCGAACACGGGTTGTTGATCAACTTCGGGGCACCCAAATTGGAAATCAAAAAACTCTTTCAATCTATTAAACCCTAAAGAGCAAATCCTTTTGCCTTTCTTGTTCTTTTTGCCTTTTTTGCTTTGCTCTTCTTTCTCTTCAAAACGCATCTCGTTGTGTAAAAGGAGGGCAAAAAATGCAAGAAGAATAAAGAGAACAAAAAAGAGGTTTGTAGCTCTTTTTTCTCTTCTTGCCTTAATTGATTTGATTTCTCACATTCCACAGGCAGCTATCTTCTGTTTATCCGAGTTCCCAAACAAACCTTTAAAGTCAGACGGTAGGTCAGCCAACGCCATGCTTTTTCATCAGCTTTCTCAGCTCTTCCGCCAACACTTTATTCTTCTCTCTCAGTATTTGGTAATGAGAATTCGCAGCTTCGTTCTTACCGACCCAGAGGTATAAATTCGCAAGCTCAAAACGCTCATAGCTCCGGTCCGGATTACCATTCAATATCAGTTCTAAATCCTGGATTGTCTCGTCAGCCTCTCCCAGTCGAGTCATCGCAAGTGTGATGGAGTAATAGGCATGCGAATAACTCTCCTCCCAGTGATCTAACTTGATATATTGAATCGCCCTATGGAAAGAGTCTTTTGCTTCCGGCCAGTTCTTCTGTGCGACGAAAACAAGACCTAAATTGTAGTAAGGCGCAAACCCACTGTTCAACGTGAGCGCCTTATTCGATGCATCGATGGATTCTTCATATCTTTCCAGACGATATAAGACATAACCGAGTTGTTCATAGGCGCCATCGAGCCGAGAGTCGAGATTGACGGCTTGCCGAAACTCGTATGCCGCTGTTTCAAATTTACCCTGCTCCGAGGACTTTAACCCTTGTTGGTATAGCTTTAATGCCCATTCTGGAGATGCTCTGGGATACATTTCATCTGCGTTAGAAGCAGCTGAGGTACGAGATGGTGACCTCTCATTGTCCACTGTCCTCACAGGACCATTCGCGGTGTAGGGGCGGTTTCCAAGAGGCTCCGGCCCCCCGCTCCTCGATTGACTCATCAAACCAAACAAAAAGAAAATGAACATGACACTCATCGCCAGCCTGAGGCTGTTTGGCCTGGTCACAACCTCACAATCCTTCTCCGCCTGGGCGAGGTTTCGTTTTGCGTTCAATAAAGCAGGTTGAAGTTTTTGACGGCTCTGCTCGATTTCTCGCCTAATGCGCGAAAGATAAAATGCCCCGCTGCTAAGCTCATGTTCCAATCGAAATCGTAAGTCGTCGATCTCCCTCTCAACCTTGAGCCGGGATTGATGTGAGATACAGTTGCCGGGATCGAAAACGAATTTCCGCTCGAGATCCTGCCTCCATTGAAGCACTCTTTGTGCGCGAGACTCTCCCACACTCGGGATCTGTTGCAATCGCCGTTCATCCACATCGGCGGCGGTTTTCACGCCGTTCAGGAGCATGGTGGTTTTTACGTTAAGTCCAATTCCCTTGATCTCTGCGTCCTCGATTTCGAACTGGTCGAGGAATTTGCCGAGCTGCTCTGTTCTGGCATTTACTGCAAGCATCTCCAGCTTCCACTTACGTATTTTCGCAATATTTTCGTAGGTCTCTTTCCGGTTTTGCAGCTCACTGAGCTTGCTCACAAAGCGCTCCTCAGCAGCTTCCTTCTTCCATCGCCTTTCGACTTCCAAAACCTCATTTTCAGCTTGCCGCTTGGATTCTTGAATCTTCTCGACTAAAGAGTTGCGAGGAATCGTCCCCTTTAGTCCGAAAAATGAATTCAGCGAATTGATCCAGGGAGAGTCCGATTTTGCGATCTTTCCCGCGACTATCACAGCTAAGACAAGCAGAAAGATAGAAAGAAAAAGAACTCCCGACGTCGAGCCAATCACGAACCCCGCAACCATTGAAAATATTATTGAAAGAAAAAAGTCATTACGCTTCTTGACCGCAACTTCTGTCGCCTCTTTAGACGGCAGCAGATAGCCCTTTGATATGCCCCGCGGCACCGGAGGCCGTGGCGGTGGCTCGATAGCGGCGATCTCTTTCCAGATCTCGTCGAGCCGGAAGTGGCTGCGTGTTTGGTTTGCGCCGAGCGGGAAATTGAACAGCCGAATCCGCGCGCGCGTCTCAATCTCACACCACGGGCATTGGGACAATCTCTCGTAATAGAAATGGCCGTCGTGTAGCCCGCATTTCCTAAGCGATGTTGACAGCGACTCGAGCGGCGCAAGCCACTCGTGCGGTTGAGGCCGATCCGCTGCTGATGTTAATAAAAAAGAGCGCTGGAACAACACTGCAATGGGCGCAGGAACCGCTTCGAGGGCAATAGTTCCAGGTGGTTGTTTCATCTCTCTCGACTCGGCAGCTGCCCCATAGGCAAACCGAAATTCTCTGATTGCCCGCTCCAATGGCATCTCTCCCGTGCCCAGGTAGAGACCGGAGAATGGATGCCTGCCCATGAAGAGAAGTTGGAAGACCACAACCGCCAGACCGAAATAATCGTGTTCCCTGTCGCGATCGACCTCGCCCAGAGGTCTTCCCTGTAATTCGGGCGGAGTGTATTCGGGAAATCCGCCTTCACACCGGTATGTCTTGCCGTCAGCCGAAACTTGAAAGCTGTCAACATCGAGCAGGAAGACAGTAGCCTTCCTGGTGACCAGAATATTTTTCGGATTCACGTCGCCGATGACGAACCCGTGTTCGTGGATCGCAACTACAGCCCGTACGATGTTGGCGGCCACATAAATGAGGAAGGCCCAGGAGGCCTCGGGGAATTTCTGCAACCGGCTCTTGGGGCTGTGTAGTGAGTGAACCTCTTCCGCCTCGCTGATCTTTTTCATGACAAAGCCGACTACATTACCCCCAGGTTCGTCGCGCAATACGTCAACGGGCCAGGCCGAGAGTCTGAATAACCTCTCGGTCCCGAGACGTGAAAGAGCGAGCAGCTTTTCGGCTTTTTCGGCCGGCGGCGCCTCGTGGTAAATCTTAGCCACGAGGTCGCTCCTCTCCTGAACTTCAAAAACCGTCCCCTCGCCGCCGGCACCGATCTTTTGCCCTATTCGAATTTTCCCTGAGTCAGAGGTGTAGAAGATTTTATTCATGGGTTCAGCCCTATCTTCTTGTGGCCAGGACCAACGTCTTGTCGTCATCCGTGCGCGTGTTAATCTTCTCCGAATTCAGATATGTGACGAGAGAATCTGAAAGCTCCCGTGAGTACCCCTCGCTTCGCAGGCGCAACCAGCTAAACATCGCCGCGAAGAACGACGAGTGTGCCGTCCGCTTACGGTAATCCAGCACCAGACTTTGAATGCCGTCGGTGAAAAGAGCGACCTCATCAACCGCGTTAGATTTTAACCCGCAAAAAATCTTTTCTACTGCGTCGACGTCTGTCAGAAAGTTCGTCGTGTTTGCGTACTCACCCTGCTGTGGCCAGCAAACGCACTGGTAATTTTCTCCGTCCTCCCGCAAAGAGGCGACAATCGCGCCGTCGCCGATATGAAAATATGCCGCGTTCTCCTGCCCGATTACCGCCGCCAGCAATGTGCAGGCGAAATCCTGAGTTTTCGGCAACTCGCCCGACCAGCCTGCAACCAGATGCTGAAACTTGCCGATCCAACCGTGGATGAATTCTTCCTCAAGCTGCGCCCAACCTTTTCTACCGGCGAAGTGCGTCTTCACTTCATCAATCAGTAGATCGCAAGCCAACTGTGAGCCGAGGTGTCCGTGAACCGCGCTACCCGCCCCGTCCGAAGCAACAGCGAGCAATATTTCCTCACCTTGTGGCCCAGCGAAAACTTCGACATGACTCGAATCCTGACAGGCCAACGAAGCTTTTACATGTGAAGTCCCCGCGACTGAGGCAAAACCATACTTCCACATATCTCAAATTGAAGCCCAGCCCTTGGGCGCTGCCGGATTCTTGAGCGCAATCTCATCCCCCGGACTGGAACGAGATACGTAAGTCAGCGATGAAGAGAGCCACATAAACATCTCCTGAAAATGCAGGCCATTGAGTTTGAGCGGTTGCCGTACTGAGATCCGGCTGAGGATGTTGAAATCAGCGCCTTCAACCCCTACCGCAAAGAACGCGAAGGCTCTTTCCTGCTCGCCCGCGCGCACCAGATCGGCCGCGCGCTCCCATTTATCTGTCGGCTCCCCGTCGCTGACCAGAAAAATCCACGGCCGATAATAAGAGATGCCGTTTAACCGGTATGCTGTTTTACGTTCGCTCACTACTTCAATTGCCTTCTCTATCGCGAGCCCCATCGGTGTATCACCCTCAGCTTTGAGAATTGGCGGCTTAAATATATCCGGAGTCTGAAACTCCGTGAGTCTTTTAACCGGGCCGAATGTGATCAGGGAAAGCTCAACTCTCTTGACTGCCAATTCATCAGCCAGTAATTCTTCTCTGAAGACTACCAAACCGGCGTTCAGTTCATCTATCGGTCTGACCTTGTCGGAAGTGGATGGACCGCGCAGCACTTTCTGAACGGGAGTAAGCGATTGTGACACTTTCTTCTCGTCCTTCATTGAGCCCGAGGTATCCAGCACCAGGACACAGGCACAGCGGGGCTCCGGGTTATTAACGAATTCTGGATCGGGAAATGGGATCTGGTCTGGTAGTTCTGTCACGATCAAACCTCCACACAACATGACAGCGGTTTTGGCCAAGAACTTAGCGGGTGAAGCTTTTTCAACCGTTTAAGTAGAAACGTTTGAAATTGATTTTGGTTTCATAATTCCTTATTTAACCGTGGTGCCTTCCACGATTAAATATAATTCAAATTAGCCGCAAGCCACCGTTCCACTTCTCTTAAATCCATCCCCTTGCGACGCGCATAATCCTCAACCTGGTCGCGCCCGATTTTGCCAACGACGAAATATTTCGCTTCCGCATGGGCGAAGTATAAACCACTGACCGAACTGGCGGGCATCATCGCAAACGACTCGGTCAAACTGATCCCCGTATTCTGTTCAGCCTGCAACAGATCGAATAACAATCTCTTCTCCGTGTGCTCTGGTTGCGACGGATACCCGGGTGCGGGCCGAATGCCGCGATATCGCTCTTTGATCAAATCCTCATAGCCCAGATCTTCTTGCAATCCGTAACCCCAGTCTTCGCGCGCTCGCTTGTGCAACAACTCAGCAAATGCTTCGGCAAGCCGGTCTGCCAGGGCCTTCGACATAATCGAATTGTAATCATCATGGTCGCGCTCGAATTGCGCGCAAAGCTCGGCCAGACCGATGCCGGTCGTGACGGCGAAGCCCCCAATGTAGTCAGCGCGTCCGGACGATTGCGGCGCAATGAAATCGGACAGAGCTTGATTGAATTGTCCCTCGCGCCTCTCTGTCTGCTGGCGCAGCGTGTGGAATGTAGTCAAAACTTTCGTGCGTGATTCGTCAGCATAGACTTCGATGTCATCACCTATACTGTTGGCCGGCCAGAAGCCATAGACGGCGTGCGCCTTGAGCGACCTTCGTTTGACGATTCTTTCAAGCAGTCTCTGCGCGTCTTCGTAGAGCCTGCGCGCCTGTGCGCCGTGAGTTGGATCATCGAGAATCCTCGGGAAGACGCCTTTCAATTCCCAGGTGTGGAAGAATGGCGACCAATCAATGAATGGGACGATCTGCTCGAGCGGATAATTTTTGAGCAATCTGACACCCGTGAATGCCGGTTTGGCTATCTCGGTTGTCGCCCAATCGATCGGCGTGCGATTGTTGCGTGCCTGTTCGAGCTTGAGCATTATCTTCTGCTCGCGGTTGGCTTCGTAATGCTCACGGTCACGCCTCTGTTCATTCTGGTTTTTCAATGCGAATCCGCTCCGCGTTCCGTCATTGACCAGGGCTCCAACGACGGGCACAGCGCGCGATGCATCGAGCACATGCACGACCGGCGGCTCGTAATTCGGCGCGATCTTGACCGCTGTATGAACCCGGCTGGTCGTCGCGCCGCCAATCAATAAGGGAGTCGTAAAGCCCTCGCGCTGCATCTCGCGCGCAACGTGGGCCATCTCGTCAAGCGATGGCGTGATCAAACCGCTCAATCCGATGATGTCTACTTTCTCGTCGCGAGCGACTTTCAGGAGCTTCTCGCATGGAACCATCACGCCGAGATCGATCACCTCGTAGTTGTTACATGCCAGGACGACGCCGACAATGTTTTTGCCGATGTCGTGTACGTCACCTTTGACCGTAGCCATCAATACTTTGGCCTGCGAGATGCCGATTCCGCTTGCCGCCTTCTCCGCATCCATAAACGGCTCCAGATAAGCGACAGCCTTTTTCATGACGCGAGCCGATTTCACCACCTGCGGTAAAAACATCTTGCCCGAACCGAAGAGGTCGCCGACCACATTCATCCCATCCATCAATGGCCCTTCGATGACAGTCAGCGGTCTGCCGTACTTCTGCCGGGCTTCTTCGACATCCTGTTCAATATGATCAGTGATACCTCTGACCAGCGCGTGCGACAAACGCTCTTCGACCGTGCCCGCGCGCCACTCTTCCTCTTTCACCTGGGCCTTCTCCTGCTGCTTGACCGATTCGGCAAACGCGATCAAGGCTTCGGTCGCATCCGGCCGGCGATTGAGCAAAACATCTTCGACCAACTTCAGCAGGTCTTTCGGGATTTCATCGTAGACGGCGAGTTGGCCGGCATTGACGATGCCCATGTCCATCCCGGCCTTGATCGCATGATACAAGAAGGCCGAATGCATAGCCTCGCGCACAATATTGTTTCCGCGGAACGAGAAGGAGATGTTGCTCACGCCTCCGCTCACTTTCGCCAGCGGCAGATTCTCTTTGATCCACCTGGTGGCGCGAATGAAATCGACCGCATAGTTGTTGTGCTCATCCATTCCCGTGGCGACTGTCAGGATATTCGGATCGAAGATGATGTCCTGCGGCGGGAAGCCGATCTCGTCAACCAGAATTCGATAGGCGCGCTCACATATCTTTATCCGGCGCTCGAAATTATCCGCCTGCCCTTCTTCGTCAAATGCCATGACGATCACCGCTGCGCCGTATCGGCGGATCAATCGCGCCTGCTCTTTGAACTTCTCCTCGCCCTCTTTGAGTGAAATAGAGTTAACGACGGCCTTACCCTGTACGCATTTCAAGCCCGCTTCAATAACAGACCATTTCGATGAATCTATTACTATCGGCACGCGCGCGATGTCGGGCTCGGCGGCGATGAGATTGAGGAATTTGACCATCGCCGCTTCAGAATCGAGCATGCCTTCGTCCATATTGACATCGATCATCTGCGCGCCGTTGTCGACCTGCTGTCGCGCGACGGCCAGAGCTTCTTCAAATTGGCCGTTAAGAATCAGCTTGGCGAATTTGGGCGAGCCGGTGACGTTCGTGCGTTCACCTATGTTGACAAAGTTTGTGTCGGGCCGCAGCGTCAATGCCTCAAACCCGCTCAGCCGAAAGTAAGGTTCGGTCTGCGCGGGCACATGCGGTGGGCAATCTTTCACCATCTCGGCGATCGCGCGGATGTGATCCGGCGTCGTGCCGCAGCATCCGCCGACGAAATTTAGGAATCCGTTACGCGCCCACTCGCGCAACTGTGGGGCCATGGTTTCGGGCGTTTCGGGAAAGCCGGTCGGCGATAGTGGATCGGGCAGACCTGCATTGGGATATGTACTGATATAGATCGGAGCAATAGATGCCAGCTCCTCGATAAACGGGCGCATCTCTTTTGGTCCCAGAGCACAGTTGATTCCGATGCTGAGCAAATCCATGTGCGAGACCGAATTCCAGTAAGCCTCGACCGTTTGGCCGCTGAGCGTGCGCCCGCTCGCATCGGTGATCGTGAAAGAGCACATCACCGGGACTTTTTTGCCCGTCTCATCGAAATACCTCTGAATCGCAAAGAGCGCCGCTTTTGAGTTGAGCGTGTCGAAGACTGTTTCGACGAGCAATATATCGACCCCGCCGTCGATCAGCCCTCGCACTTGATCGTAATAGGCCTGCTCGACCTGGTCGAAAGTGACCGCGCGATATGCCGGGTTATTAACATCGGGCGATAGTGACAGTGCGCGGTTCATCGGCCCCAGTGATCCCGCGACGAAACAGGTTCTGTCAGGATTAGCAGTCACAAAATCATCGACTGCTCTCCGAGCGACGCGCGCGCTTGCCAGGTTCAACTCGTAAGCCTGATGCTCCATCTTGTAATCGGCCAGCGAGACGGCCTGCGCGGTGAAGGTGTTGGTCTCGATGATGTCCGCGCCTGCCTCAAGGTATTGAACGTGGATTTCGTAGATGATCTGCGGTTGTGTGATCGAAAGCAGATCGTGGTTGCCTTTGAGATCGTGTGGCCAGTCCCTGAACTGTTGGCCGCGATAGGAGGCCTCGTCAAGTTTGTAACGTTGAGCCATCGTACCCATCGCGCCGTCGATGATGACGATGCGGTGGCGGAGAAGAGATTCCAATTTTTCCTTGGTGTTCAGGTATTCGATCACTTCGTTTATTGCCTTTCGCTACTCTGGAATGAAGAGAGAATGAAGAAGATGCTATAGCCTTTAAGAAAGGCATTTTCCATATATCATTTGATATTTGTCATTTGTCATTGATTAAGCCGGTCTTCTTCAATGACAAATGACAAATATCAAATGATATATGGAAAATGCCTTTCTTAAAGGCTATAGCATCTTCTTCATTCTCTCTTCAGCACTTCAAACACCTCCAACGCATGCGGGATCTTACCGAATGGCGCAGACACCTGCACACCCTGCACGTATCGCCGCGCCTCCATCAACATCTCCTGTGCTATCTTCACGCCTTCCTTCAGTGCCGCTGGGCCATCGGGCGCTTTCTTCATCCTCTCAAGAACGTTCTCAGGCACCGAAACGCCCGGCACTTCATTGTTCAAAAACTCCGCGTTGCGAAAACTGGTCAAAGGCCAGATGCCCGGAATGATCGGAATACGGCAGTGTTCGATGCGCTTTAAGAATCTTATCAATTGCTCGGCATCGAAGACCGGCTGGGTGATGGCAAATTCGGCTCCAGCCTCGACTTTCCATTCAAAGCGGCGGATTTCGTAATCCAGATCAATTGCGCCGGGATTGACGCCAACACCAATGACGAACGCCGTCGGTTTGCCAATTGGATTGCCGCCCGGATCAATGCCGTGATTCAGACGATTGACCAGATTAGTCAGACCTATCGCATCAATATCGAAAACTGCCGTGGCATCCGGATACGGCCCCATCTTGGGAGGATCGCCTGTGACCAGCAGAAAGTTGCGTAGTCCGAGCGCTGCCGCGCCGAGCAAATCAGAGAACATGCCTAATAGATTACGGTCGCGGCAAGCGTAGTGCGTGACGGCCTCGATGCCGACTTGCTGCTCGATAATGAGCGAGACTGCCAGCGCGCCCATGCGCGATTGGGCGCGCGGGCCATCAGGCACATTGACTGCATCTACCCCGGCTTCCTTTAGAGCCTGCACGCCCTCTATCATCTTCGAGGGGTCACATCCTTTGGGAGGAACGATTTCAACGCTGGTGACGAACTCCTTGTTCGCGATTTTGTTGGCGAAGCGCGAGCGTTCAGCGAAAGGGAAAGGATCGACTCGGACGCTTTGCTCTTCGACAGCGATCGCGCGAACGGCGTGACGGCTCGGACTCAGAGCGCGCACAGCATCAACGACCAATTTGATGTGCTCCGGTGTGGTGCCGCAACAACCGCCGATGAATTTCACCCCTGCGTTTATTAATCGCTTCGCATACTTGGCCATATACTCCGGCGAAGCCAGATACATCTGCCGGCCCTGTACATCGCGCGGCAGGCCGGCGTTCGGTTGCGCAGCCAGGCGGCGCGTCGTGTGCGGACGCATCTTCTCGATTGCCTCGAGGATAACCTGCGGCCCGACCGAGCAGTTCAAACCAATGACATCGCCGAGGTCTTTGTTGAACCATTGGTCGAGCCTCTGCGTGAAGATCTCCGGTGAAGACCCGAAAGCTGTCTCGCCGTGATCATTGATAGTCATCTGGGCGAAGATGACGTGATCACACAACTCGCGGACGGCACGGACGGCTTGTTGCATCTCTGTCAGATCGTGAAAAGTTTCGAGGACGAAACAATCGACGCCGCCTTCCAGCAAGGCTTGAATCTGTTCTTTGAACAAATCTTTTGCCTCGTCCACCGAAGTCGGGCCATAGGGTTCGATGCGCACCCCGAGCGGCGAAACCGCGCCTGCGATGAAGACGTCGTGCTTGGCAGATTCAATCGCTCTGCGCGCAAGCTTCGCGGCTTTGAGATTGATGTCGATTAATTGTTCCTCAAGACCCTGCTGGGCTAGTTTGAGGCGAGACGCGCCGTAAGTGTTGGTCTCAATAATCTCAGCACCGGCCTTGATGTATTCGCGATGGATTTCGAGAATCAAATCCGGAGAGGAGAGATTCAATTCGTCATAGCAGCGATTGATATAAACGCCCTTGGCGTAAATCATCGTGCCCATCGCGCCGTCGAAGACGCGGACACGGTCTTCCTGGATGAACTCACGAAATTGATTCATATATTTTGGGGCTACGGCAAGTTTCACCTTATGGTCTTTGAGAATTAAATCCGGCAATCTCGGCGGC
>JAKEHZ010000109.1 GCA_022614735.1 Acidobacteriota bacterium
GTGGCGCGCTCTGTCGGGGCCAATCCCCAGCTCGTTTTCCCTTCAGCCGAAGACTTTTGGGCGGACTTCGAGCGACTTGCCTGGCATCAGGACATGCCCTTTGGTTCATTCAGCTTCTATGCTCAGTGGCGCGTCATGCGAGCAGCGAAGGAAGCAGGGGTCAAAGTCCTGCTTGACGGCCAGGGTGGTGACGAAGTTTTCGGCGGGTATGCAAAGTTTCGTTATGCTTATCTGGCGTCGCTGCTGAAAGCAGGTCGCGTTCTCAGAATGGCCAACGAGCTGGGAGCAATCATTAGACAGGGAGATCGGTATGTTTTGAATCTGCGCAATGGCTTCCGTTACCTTCCAAAGAACCTTCGCCGTTTGATGAATGTCGATTCAGTATTAAAGGATGTACTGAGAGCAGACTTAAGCCAAATCTTTTCTGACGGGAGTTCGCCAGCAACGCGTTGGTGGCGCAATGCTTCCGGTCCACGCAACGGCGCCAGCCCCTGGACGGTTATGCAGCGCATTCAGATCGACGATATCCTGATCGATACACTGCCACAGCTCTTGCGCTTCGAGGATCGCTCATCTATGGCGTTTTCAATTGAAGCTCGCGTACCGCTGCTGGATCACAATCTCGTTGAGTATGGCGTCTCCTTACCGGACAACCTCAAGGTGCGCAACGGCTGGAGCAAGTTCGCAATCAGGCAGGCGATGAGAGATCTGATGCCCGAAGCGGTGAGGCTACGCAAGAGCAAGTTGGGTTTTGCCGCTCCGGATCGCATCTGGCTTTCTCAGGATCTACGTAAGCTGATGAACGAGATGATCGGAGGCGATCTGCGCTCTCAAAAATATGTGGACCCGGCAGCGCTGCGCCGCTGGTACGGGTCGGCAAAAGCAGACTCAGCGAATACCGAGTCTTATTTGGGACTGTTCAGGATTTTGTCTCTTGAAATGTGGATGCGCGTTTATAACATCTCCTAGCCCACTAACAGGTACAATTAGGCGGTAATATGTTTCCAGTCACTTTAAGCATTACTCGCATCAAGAAACACACACATACAGTCTGGAGCTTTTTCATGGTCCCACATCGCGGTCCGCGCCCTGAGTTCAAAGCCGGCCAGGTCGCGGTCCTGGGAATGAGCGACTGCGGTGATTCGTATGTCGCCTTCGCCTCCGCGCCTGAAGAGAACGAATTCGAGTTCCTGATCAAACATAACCCGGCGTCGCCGAATGTAACGGGAGCGCTCTTCGAACCGCAACCCGACAACCAGGTCGTATTGAAGAAAATAGTTGGTCGTAGCTTCTCCATCGAAGATCACAGAGGCAGCGATCTGGTCTTTGTGGCGATGGGGACGGGCCTTGCGCCACTGCGTTCGACATTGCGCCATTTATTGCGCTCGCGCAATGAGTATGGACGCCTTGTGGTGCTTTACGGGGCGCGCACGGTGAAGGACTTTTGCTTTGTGGAAGAGATGGCGACCGAATGGCGCAAACAGGGCGTCGAGTTGCGGCATGTGATCAGCCAACACAACGGCGATTGGAGCGGGCCGACGGGGTACGTCCAGAGCCTGCTTGATCATATCGTGCCGGAGCTGAAAAATCCCGTCGCGCTGATTTGCGGATCGAAAGAGATGATTGAACAGACGCGCCTGCGTTTGCTAAATCTGGGCCTCGCGCCGGAGAAGATACTAACTAACTATTGAGGCCAAATTTGAAATTGGCGTCAACCATACGGCTAGACACGCTGCCAGGCTGCTTCAGAGTTTGATAGTGGCCGCTGAGGTCTTGAAGCCGGGAGAGAAGCTGGAGTGGAATAGCTGACTTTTTATTCACACAAAAAGGAAGGATTGATAATGGACTCACAAGTGAATGTCGTGGGCAAAACAGCGCAAACATCCGGGAAAGGTATTGAAATCTTCGCCACCTGCCCGCAATCGAGCCAGGTCGCAAAGGAAAATTATTTCAAAAATGTCATTGATGTGGCGCGCTGGAGCGAGCGGTATGGCTGTAAGGGCATCTTAGTTTACACGGACAACTCGCTGGTAGATCCTTGGCTGGTTTCCCAATTGATCATCGAAAACACGGAAAGTTTGTGTCCGTTGGTCGCAATACAGCCCATTTACATGCATCCGTACACAGCCGCCAAGATGGCGGCATCTTATGGGTATATCTACGATCGCAGAATCTATCTCAATATGCTGGCTGGAGGTTTCAAGAACGACCTGCTGGCGTTGAACGATCCCACTCCGCACGACAAACGGTATGATCGGACGATCGAATACACCCTGATCATGAAAATGCTCCTCAGCAGCTCGGACGGAGTCAGCTTCTCTGGTGAGTTTTATACCATCGATAAACTGAGGATGACGCCTCCCCTGCCGCCGGAGTTGTTCCCCGGAATCCTCATCTCCGGCTCTTCCGAAGCGGGGCTGGCCGCCGCGAAAGCCATAGGAGCGACTGCTGTCAAGTATCCGAAACCGCCTGGAGAATATGAGAACGATCCGCCTGATGAGAATGTTGATTCCGGAGTGCGCGTCGGAATTATCGCGCGCGAAGACGAAGACGAAGCGTGGCGCATCGCCCATCAGCGGTTCCCCGAGGACCGTAAAGGCGAGTTGATTCACCAATTGGCGATGAAAACCTCAGATTCCGTCTGGCATAAACAACTTTCTGAGTTAGGCAAAATGTCGGAGAACAACCCGTACTGGTTAACGCCATTCCAGCATTATAAAACTTTCTGTCCCTACCTGGTGGGAAGTTACTCCACGGTAGCCGTTGAAGTAGCTCGATACATTAGCCTCGGCTTCCGCACCTTCATAGTAGATATTCCGCCGACCGAGGAGGAGTTGTACCACACGGACATGGTCTTTAATCGGGCTTTAAGGGAGTCGGCGGTTAGGGAGGTGGCGTAATGAGCCACTTGTTGCAACAGCTGGTGACTGAACAGGCGGAGCGACACACCGGCCAGGTAGCTATAGTCCACAAGCAGGAGCGGCTGACGTACGGTGAATTGGAAGAATCCTCCAACCGCCTGGCCAGATTGCTCAGGGATGCCGGCTGCCGGAAGGGCGATCGCGTCTGTTTCCTGATCCCCAAAACACCTGCTGCGATCGTCACCATACTCGGCATCCTGAAAGCTGATTGCGTTTACGTGCCGCTCGACACTTCCAGTCCCGCGCCCAGGCTGGAAAAGATCATTGACGCCTGCGAACCTCGCTTCGTCATAGCAGGGGGGCCGGTTAATTCAGTGCTGGATGAATTGATGGCCGAAGAGCGCCGGCGCACGGCAGTGGCGATCGGATGGATGGGAGAAGGCAAAGTTGAGGGGAACAATTTCAAAACCGGATTTTCGCGTGAAGATTTACTGGGTTATCCCAGCGCCCCATTGGAGTGTCGAAATACCTTCAACGACGCGGCGCATATCCTGTTCACTTCGGGCTCTACAGGTGTGCCGAAAGGCGTAGTCATCACGCATGCCAATGTGATCCATTTCATCAACTGGGCGGTGAAGTATTTCGGCGCGAAACCTTCAGATAAGATTTCGAGCCATCCGCCGCTTCATTTCGATCTCTCGACTTTTGACATCTACGGGACGCTTGGATCAGGCGCGCAATTGCATATCGTTCCGACTGACTTGAATTTGGCGCCACACAAGTTGGCAGAGTTCATCCGCGCTTCCGAATTGACGCAGTGGTTCTCCGTGCCCTCTGTCTTGAATTTCATGGCCAAGGCGGATGTAGTCAAATTCAACGACTTCCCATCGCTTGAAAGATTGTTGTGGTGCGGCGAGGTCTTCCCTACCCCACCATTGATCCACTGGATGCGGCGGCTCCCGCACGTCAAGTTCACCAATCTCTACGGTCCGACCGAGGCCACCATCGCCAGCAGTTACTACACTGTTCCGCAATGTCCCGATGATGAACGCGCGCAGATCCCGATTGGCTCTCCTTGCGACGGAGAAGAATTGCTCGTGCTCGATGCCGAGTTGAAGCCCACGCCTCCGGGCGAGATCGGCGATCTCTACCTCAGTGGCGTGGGGCTCAGCCCGGGATATTGGCGAGATATTGAGAAGACAGAAGCTGCCTTCAAACAACGTCCGGGGAATTCCGTCTCTGACGGCCGAATCTACAAGACGGGCGACTTGGCGAAGATCGGCGACGACGGCCTGGTCTACTACCTCGGCCGCGCTGATACACAGATCAAGAGTCGCGGCTATCGCATCGAGCTGGGCGAAATCGAGACTGCTTTAAACGCGCTCAATCTCACCGAGGAATGCGCAATTGTCGCAATCAATACCGAAGGCTTTGAAGGCGTGGCAATTTGTTGCGCTTTTGCCCCGCTCAAAGACTGTGAGGTAGCGCCGGCCAAATTGCGCACGGAGATGAGCAAAGTATTGCCGAATTACATGATGCCTGTTCGCTGGAAGCGCTTCGATCTCTTGCCCAAGAATGCAAACGGGAAGATTGATCGCAATTCGCTCAAAGGGCAGTTTCAGCAAGAGACCCATAACGCGGGCCTCAGACAGAATGGATGAGCTATTTGTGCGGCACACCAAGAACTGGATCAAGCCACAGATTTCCTCTCCATATCCTGGTGTGGCCTTCATATAACTTCTTAAACGCTATATAGAGGATCTAGAAAATATGCATAAGTTCCAAACGGATCCGACGACAATTTCTTCGAGAGAGGGTAACCCCTATCTACCTTCTGTTACTGTCATCATGCCGATCCGCAATGAGGCCGGTTTCATCAGGCGAAGCCTGGGCGCAGTGCTTGCCCAAGACTATCCACGGGATCAATTGGAGGTGCTTATCGCTGATGGTATGTCTATTGATGCAACCCGCGAGATCATCGCCGAACTGGCAATGACTTATCCTCCGCTCCGCATCAGGATCGTGGACAACCCGGAGAAGATTGTGCCAACCGGCATCAATCGGGCACTCGCTCTTGCAAAAAGCGATGTGATTATCCGCGTGGATGGGCACACGATTATTGCGACTGACTACGTGCGTCAATGTGTCACCGCCCTGCAAAATTCGGGAGCTGATAACGTGGGTGGGCGAATGGAAGCTGTGGGCGAAGGCTGGTTCGGGCGCACGGTTGCGCTCGCGACCAATTCACCCTATGCAGTAGGGGGAGCGCGCTTTCACTTCTCGGACCGCGAAGAGTGGGTTGATACAGTCTACATGGGAGCCTGGCCGCGAGAAGTCTTTGAGCGCGTCGGGTTGTTTGATGAGGAGCAAGTGCGCAATCAAGATGACGAGTTCAACTATCGTCTCCTCTCGCATGGAGGAAAGATATTACTGAGCCCACAGATCAAATCGCATTACTATAATCGCAGCACACCGCGTTCTCTCTGGCGACAGTATTTCCAATACGGCTACTGGAAAGTGCGGGTAATGCAGAAAGTGCGGCGGCAGATGCGCCTGCGTCATTTCGTACCGCCACTGTTCATCACAGTCTTGCTGTTCTCTCTTTTGATGACACCTTTCTCGGTAATGGCCTGGTGGATGTTAGGACTGGCACTGGTCTCTTATATGATTGCCAACATAGGAATTTCAGTTTTAACAGCAAGGCGAGGAGATTGGAATCTTCTGTTGCTGCTCCCCTTATGCTTCGCCACGATTCACTTTTCCTGGGGGATTGGCTTTCTGGTGGGGCTAGTCAGATTCTGGAATCGCTGGAGAGATCGTGAAGGTCGGTGGTCCAAACAGGTCAAAGCATCGGCATAGCAGGTGTTAAATTTTCATTTTCATATATCTAACAACGGTATTGTACCAATTATCAAGCCTAGAAGGGAGAATTAGAATGAAAGACGCGAGAGCCTTGTACACTCAGATCAACAAGCTCTTTTTTGAAAAACTGAACCTGGAAGCTCCTGCTGTAGATACGGATTTGGTGGAAGAAGGGATTTTAGACTCGCTGGCATTCGTTGAACTGTTAGTCTCCCTCGAACAAGAATTTGAGACGAAAATCCCCCTGGATACGATCGATATTGAAAACTTCAGGTCAATAGCAAAGATTGCAGAATTCCTTGTCGGTGCGGATCAATTGCGAAAAATAGCTTGATGCTTATTTCTCAGCTTCTACCCTTGCGAAGCATCTACCAGTTATCTCATGGAACCCGCCACTAGGAGATACGAGCCACTCTTCAGACGAATTCTCTAATCCGTCAATCACACTTAGAGATGTGAGACGCCATTCCGGCTATGCATTGGAAAACTAAGGCTCTTATACAGAATCTGCTCTCGATCCTCCCGTCACAGATCAGTTATGAGGTATACTATAAAGTACAAAGGATTTGTGGCGGGCTGCGTAGAGTGAACCCGATTATCGGGATTAAGGATGGGATCACAATAGTCAGATGTATAGAGGGTGTAGAAAAGAGCGTAGACGACAAAGTTTTTGTAGAAGTAGGGACAGGTAGAACAATAATAATACCAATTACACTCTGGCTTTGCGGCGCATCAAGAATAATCACGGTCGATTTAAACCCTTATTTGAAGAACGAACTGATCCAGGAAGAGCTCAATTTTATCAGATGTAATAAGGATGCTGTGCTGAAAATGTTCGGCAATAGTGTTAACCAGAAACAATTCAACGAACGATTTGATACAATAGTGCGAGGCAAGCTTGATATAAATGGTTTTATGAAAGAATCTCAAATTGAATATATCGCACCTTCGGATGCCAGAAAGCTGCATGTCTGCGACAAAACGATTGATTACCACATCTCAAATAACGTTTTTGAACACGTCCCGCTTGAGGTAATGAGCCAGATCTTAAGTGAGGGGAAAAGAATGCTAAAAGATGACGGCCTCATGGTGCACAGGATAGATTTCTCTGACCATTTCTCTCACTCCGATCATAGAATACCAACAATTAATTTTCTTCAGTATTCAGAGGAACAATGGCTTAGATACGCCGGCAATCGGTACATGTATCACAACAGGGCTCGAATTGATGAGTTTGAGGAGATTATGGAAAATGCCGGCCTCAAGATAATTGATAAAAAGCTGGAGATAGATCAAAACGCAGTCCGGCTAATCAAATCCGGCCTCAAACTAGACAAACGGTTTGCCGGTAAACCAGATGAAATAAACTCGGTCCTCAATGATTTGGTTGTTGCGACCAAGGTCTAAGACGCTTAAGAAGGAACATAATGGCAACGGTGGAAAAAGCAACCCCCGCAATGTTCGACGATATATATCCGCTCCTTTTAGAGCTAGATAACACTCATTCGACGGAGAAGTGGAGGTCAATCTTTGATTACAAGTGGGAATCCGATGAGGGATATGTCGGATACGCTTTGGTTGATGATCGAAAAGTCGTTGGTTTCAATGGCACGATATTTAGTCGGAGAATCATAGATGGGAAGGAGGTCAGGTTTTGTAACCTTACGAGCTGGACGGTTAAGGAGCAATATAGAAGTGAAAGCTTGCGCCTGGTCTTTCCGATCCTGAACCTTAAAGGTTATACGCTTACAAATCTAACTATGAATGATAGAGCCTGGGACATCACGAAGCGTTTGGGATTTAAGAACCTCGATACAAAGATCAGACTCCTTTTCCCGGTCCCTGAGTTATCCGGGTCCAGTAAGAAGGATCCACCGGTCATAGTTTCCGAGCAGGCCAGGGTTGTAGCGATCTTGGACCCGGTCAACTTAAAGATATTTAGAGACCATTTGCAATACAGCTGTGGTCATCTTGTTATCCATGATAAGTACGGCTACTGTTATCTCCTATACACGAGTAAGCACTACAAGAAATTCAATTGCGTTGTTCCATATGGCCACATACATTATATCAGCAATCGAACCATCTTTTTGAAGCACCTCAACAAGATCAAGCGCTATTTTCTCAAAAGCCAGAGGTATTTGTTCTTAGCTGTTGATGAAAGACTGATGGGAAACAAGCCTACCCCCCACAGCAAAGTATACCAACTGAAAATTCCAAGAATGTACAAATCGGAGATTCTTACCGGCGAGCAAGTTGATAATCTTTATTCAGAGCTTGTGGTTTTAGGGTTATAACCTATATATTCACCGCCCTAGCTCGCCGTGGGTTTACCGTTTTTACAAAATAGGAGGTCATTATGCATAAAAATCAGGTACCATTCTTCCGACCTTACCTCGATGAATTGGAGCTAAACGAGGTCCTGGACACCATACGATCTGGCTGGTTAACGAGCGGCGCAAAGGTCAAACGATTTGAACAAGAGTTCGCTACCGCAGTAGGCGCAAGCCATGCTGTGGCCGTTAATTCCTGTACTGCTGCTCTCCACCTTGCACTGGAGGCGCACGGGGTAAAGCCTGGTCAAGGGGTGCTGGTCCCGACTATGACGTTCGCTGCCACGGCAGCTGTCGTTCGTTATATGGGCGCAATTCCTATCCTGGTAGATTGTGACCCACTGACGAACAACATGGATCTTCTTGACGCAGAGTCGAAGCTGGCTCAACTCAAGGCCGGAAAGCTGCAAGATGGGTTGCCGCGGGATACGCCTGTAGTAGGGATGATGCCTGTCCACGTTGGTGGAATGATGATGAATATAGAAGCAATTAGTAGTTTTGCTTCCACTCATGGATTATGGGTTATCGAGGACGCCGCTCACGCCTTCCCATCAGCATGGAGGAAGGGTCCGGATGAGCCCTGGCAGCGATGCGGCGAAGGAACAGCACATGTAACTTGCTTCTCCTTTTATGCCAATAAGACTATCACCACGGGCGAGGGAGGCATGGCCGTCACTGAAGATGCTGAGATCGCCGCACGAATGCGATCGATGTCGCTTCATGGGCTGTCTCAAAATGCGTGGGGCAGGTACTCTAACAGCGGAAGCTGGGACTACAAAATTGTCGCGCCGGGGTACAAGTACAACCTCACGGACATTGCTGCGTCCATTGGAATCCACCAGTTGACCAAAGCCGAGAAGATGCGTCAAATGCGTGAGGAGGTCGCCAGCTATTATCGAAAAGCGTTGGCATCTATGGAAGAGATCGAACTGCCGGCTGAGGATTCGAACCGAATCCATTCATGGCACCTCTTCCCAATCAAATTATATCTTGAACGACTCTCCATCACCCGCAACGAGTTCATGGAGAGATTGAAAGAGGATGGAGTGGGTTGCTCGGTGCACTGGCGACCTTTGCACCTGCATCCATATTATCAGGAAACATTCGGTTGGCAGCCTGAAGACCTCCCGGCAGCTACAGCCGTATGGGAGCGGACAATCAGCCTGCCGTTGTTCCCCGGAATGAAGGATGAAGATGTAGAGCATGTAATCCGCACAGTCAGATCAGAGTGTGCTCGTCATGCCAGATCATACGCTGCACAACTCTCCTGATCCTGGCTCATCCAAAGGGGGGACACGCCCCTCATATTCTTGAAGAACCAGGGAGACACGATATGAAGCTGCCAGGCCTTGTTGGTCGGTGTTCGATGGAGATAGCATCTAAAGTTCGCCAGACCAAACCTACAGGAGTAATCGTCAGCGAACATACTCTGTCGGCCTCACAGACGCGCCTCCACGTAGAAACCTTCAGCAGATGGTTTGATTTTATCCATTACACTGAGTTGCTCGATCGCTTATCGCGCCCAAGAGCCCGGCCATTCTGCCTGCTTACTTTCGATGATGGTAAGCGGAGCAACGCCACCGAGACTGCGCCGGAATTGGAGCGAATGGGCGTCCCAGCGGTTTTCTACGTCACGACTGGCTTTCTGACTGATGGGTTCCCGCTTTGGTTCGATCGAGCTGATGCTATCAGACGGTCGCTTGGTTATACTCCACCAGAGCTCGAAGAAAAGACATTGAAACAACTACCTTTCACATTGCTAAAGGAGCGTTTGGATCAAGCGTGTGCTAATTATAGAGTGACGACCGATATGGCGTGTGACGACATTCGTCCGATGACCTGGAAAGAAGCACGTGAACTGGCACGCCGCGGCTTTACGCTGGGCGCGCATGGCCTGAGACATGCCGTCCTCACCTGCGAGACCGAGGCTGATGCCCTCTTCGAAATCAGGCAGAGTATTGAAGAAGTCAGGACGGAGGTGGGAGAGTGTCTCACTTTCGCCTTCCCGAACGGAAACTACACAAAGCGACTGGCGCACCACGCACTTGAGTGTGGTGTCGAGACAGTAGTGACGACCGAACCAATGTGGGTCGATAGTCGTTTCCCGCCATGGAGATTGCCACGAGTGCAATTCTTCGACGGGGATAGTCGCGCCAAGATTGAGTTGAAGCTGGCGGTAGCTGCATCCGGACGGTTGCTCACAAACCCGGATGGGACAGGAAGACGGTATCGCAAGTATAATGGCTCCAATTGCCCTCAATAAACCTATAATTTGTTGATAGGTAGTCACCCACAATACAAAGAGGACCTCAGTGTGCCCTCAGGGTCCCATGTCTTTAACAGTTATCCTTTAGAGAGGTCACTCTCTTCCCTAGCCTGTCCCTCCGAGCGATAAATGCTTCGTTCGCTCACAACCTGGATCTGGAGATCAAATAATGACAATTAGAGAACAATTCTCATCTGGTATGCAGAACTCCGCGTGCTTGAACTCTTCACCTAAATCGAGGAGGCACCCGGCCTGGATAAAGTGCTGTGACATTGTACTGGCTCTTATTGCCTTATTGTGCATCTGCATATCTGAGGCTCAGGCAGGAGACGAAATATTCATCGAGCCCGGTTCTGTCTGGAAGTACCTGGACACAGGGGTTGATCAGGGTACTGCCTGGCGCGCGCCATCTTTCAACGATTCGACCTGGGCTTCTGGCCCGGCCGAATTGGGTTATGGCGACGGCGATGAGATGACGGTAGTCGGTTACGGTCCTTCGGCTGGTAACAAGTATATTACAACGTACTTCAGACATAGTTTCAATGTTACTGATGCGTCGAAGTTCACCAGCTTGCTTTTGCGGATATGGAGAGATGATGGCGCAATCATCTACCTGAACGGCGTGGAGGTGTGGAGGGTTAACATGCCTGCCGGACCAGTCGTATTCAACACCAGGGCCCTGACGGGTACATTTGCATTGGAAACTACGACGATAGGCCCCAGTCTCCTGGTAAATGGCACCAATGTGATAGCCGTTGAGATACACCAACTAGATCGTGGCAGCAGTGACATAAGTTTTGACTTTGAAATATCAGGTTCCGATCCGGCGATACCCGCAACAGTGAAGCGAGGGCCATATTTGCAGCAAGGCAATTCTTCAAGTGTGATCGTGCGCTGGAGGACGGATGTAGCCACTGACAGCCGCGTCAGTTACGGGACGACACTAGGCAACCTTAATTTGACTGCGGACGACGCAGCGCAGACCACCGAGCACGAGATCAGACTTTCAGGGCTCTCCCCCGAGACAACATACTATTATTCAGTTGGGACGATGACGAGAACTCTTGTGGGCAATAACGATAGCCACTTCTTTATAACGCCGCCGCCAGGCGGCACCGCCAGAGCCACCCGCATATGGGCGCTCGGCGATGCCGGCTTGGCGAGTACGGGCGCGAAGGGAGTGCGCAATGCGTATGTAAAATTAGCCGGCGTGCCATATACGAACCTATGGCTAATGCTCGGCAATAATGCCTACAACAGTGGGCTGGACAATGAGTATCAGGAAAAAGTCTTTGAGTTTTATCAGAGGATATTGAGGAAAACGGTATTGTGGCCGACCTTGGGCGATCACGACGCTGGCGGATCTCCGAACCCACCATCAAGTCTGCCTTATTTCAACATCTTCAGCCTACCCACGGGGGGAGAAGTGGGAGGACTGGCTTCGGCAACAGAGAAATACTACTCGTTTAACTATGGCAACATTCATTTCATTTGCCTTGACTCAATGACATCTAGTCGATCTGCAACCGGGCCGATGGCAAACTGGTTGCGGAATGACCTCTCAGCAAATCTACAACCATGGGTCATAGCCTACTGGAATCACCCGCCTTACAGCAGAGGATCGACCAATTCGGATTCCAGGTCTGAGCTGATCCAAATGCGCCAGAATATCGTTCCGATCCTAGAGGCAGCCGGCGTAGACCTTGTAATATCAGCGCAAAGCCATTCGTATGAGCGATCATTCCTAATCGACGGTCACTACGGGTTATCGAGTACGTTTAACGACTCCATGAAGAAGAACGGCGGCGACGGTAGGGTATCTGGAAATGGCGGCTATACTAAAGCAGCCGGGATCGTTCCCCGAGGAGGTACGGTCTATGTAGTCGCGGGTTCGGGAGGAACAACTGGCGGTGGACTGCTTAACCACCCTGCGATGTTCATGTCATCTAATACCTACGGCTCTCTGGTGCTTGACATAGACGGCAACAGGCTCGATGCCAGGTTCTTAAGGAACGATGGAGTTGTAGCAGATAATTTCACCATTATTAAAGAAACTACATCTACACTGCCACCCGCAGACCCGACAAGCCTGACCGCGACGGCGATCTCCGGTAGTCAGATCAACCTGGCCTGGACCGACAACTCTAACAATGAAGACGGGTTCAGAATCGAACAGTCGACCGATGGCGTTACCTTCACACCGGCTGCCACTACCGGCGCCGATGTGACCACCCGCTCGATCA
>JAKEHZ010000002.1 GCA_022614735.1 Acidobacteriota bacterium
CCCGCCTTGAAATCGTTTTCGACCTTTCGCAGGAGCTTGCTCCGAGCCTCCTTCGCCTTGACACCCAACAAATACTTGCCCACGGAGATCCCTACAGCCAGATCAGGTTTGCCTTCCTCAGGATGGGGCACACAAAGGTTTAGATATCGATCTGCATATTCTACTGGAGATGCCATTGTTTTCCTCCATGCATCGATGACCGTTTGGGCAGCCTGGTTGCATTGTGAAGTCTGTTGATTGTCATTTCAGCATCTATGACCCGAGGTATTATCGGCGGTTAATCCACTGTTGTTTTCAACCGACCAGCAAAGCCATCCCTGCAATCTTCTTTAAATTAACATCGACCGCACTGGCAATGATGCTTTGAAGCTCTCGCTGATCATCGACCATCGAACCATCGGCTCGCTTGAACAAGCTGCGCTCCAGGATTATAAGCACCATCTCATCGCACAATTCCGCACGCGTGCGCGTCCCATCGAGCAACTGAAATAGTTCACGACCCAGATCGTCTTCAATCTCCACACTCTTGTGCATCAGATTCGTCACCATACCGCCACGACTAGCCTGCATTCTCGCCAGTGGGCTGGCCAGGGGTCGTTCGCGGACCTCAGTGACGAACATCGGTGGTTGCATGCGCATGCGCACCAGATCGGAACCGCAGGCAGCCACCAGGATTTCGGCAAGCATTATCACCTCATCATCAAAGGATGGCTCGCGATTGGCTTTTTCAGCATCGCCTAACCGAGCGTAAGCTAATTTTGTCAACTCATCCCAGGTGAGCGAACGCGGCCACGATTCGCCAAGCACAAGCAGCGCGGCTTTGGCCAACGGATAGTCCGTTTGCATCCTCGCATCACGCAGACCACGAAACTCCTCGAGAGCATTGGCAGACAAATCCGGTTCCGGCGCTACGGCGCGCGCTTGAGATTCCAGGTAGAACGATGCGAGTTTTCTGGGGTCAATCGATCGACTAACCGGCGCTTCACGATGGCAAAGGAGAGTCTGGCGAAACGTGCGGCACTTGATAAAATCCAAGTACTGCTCTTTGAGCACGACTTGCTCGTCACCGAATTGACCAAGGAATTCGCGGATCGGCTGCGGGTAGATGTAATCCTGCATCTCGAAGTAATCGGCTTCGGCGAGGTATTTCAGACCGTGGCACTCGGCCTGTCCAACGAAATCACGGAAATAGAACGGCGTGTTGAGATCTGCCAAATCATCGTGATAAATCTGCTCGGGATGGCGATGTCGTGTGAGCAAATCCAACTGCTCGTAAAGCAGCGCACCGTAAAGATCGGACCTGGCTTGCCCTTCGCCCGGAAATTTCTGAAGCAAAAACTTGAGCAGGGTTAATCCATGGCTGACTCGGTCTGAAGGATCGGCGATTCCCCGGACGTGAAAGCGCATCATCTCTCGAGTGACTTCGCGCAGTCGATATCCCGGATAAGTATTGTAGCTGATATAAGCAACACCATGCGGAGCGAGCAGCCCACGACAAATCTCCAAGATCTTCTCGCGTACTTCCTCCGGCACCCAGGAGAAGACCCCGTGCGCGATGATATAGTCGAATTGACCGGAGGACTCAAAGCTCAGAATGTCTTCGCAACTGAGCTCGATGTTCCGCAGTCCCAGTTGTGCGATCATCTCTTGACCGCGCGCGATCGTGCTGGGAGCCAGATCAATGCCGACGAAGCTGCTCTCGGGCAAGGTGAATGCCATCGGAATGAGATTTCCACCGTCGCCGCAGCCCACTTCCAGCACGCGACAATGGTCGACCGGCGCCGGGTTCATTCCGAAGAGAGTGGCCACCGTCGCCAGACGATCGGGGTGGGTCTGCGCGTACGGATAGCCGGTATAGGTGACAGTTTCGTAGGCTTCTGCAAGCGCTGAATCTTTTATCAAGGCTGACCTTGTCGGCTGAGTCATATCCTGATGCCCTCGTTGTTTCATCCCAGTCATGACTTCAGCGGATCCATGATGTGACGACCGAAGTCATTGCTATAATTTCATTCCGCTTTGACCAGGTACTGGTTACTGACAGCTTGCAGCACCGTATCGAAGGTCACCGGTTCGGGCGTAGGCTCGATCCGCAGACGCGCATCGATGCGGAAACGCAGCTTTTGCTCGAGATCGCGCGCTGGAATGATTGTCACAGTCACGTCTTCAAGCCGCGGCTCGAAAGCGCTGATTGCGGCTTCGAGCGCGCGTTGCGTCCTCAGCTGATCGGCGGGACTCTTGATGCTGATGCTGGTGAAATCCGGCAGCCCATAAGCGGCCAGTGATCGGCTGAGCTCTCTCAATCCCTCGGGTATGCCGCCAACAACCTGACGAGTGTTGAGCAGCCATTCGAGGTCGCGCCTCACCGAGTCCTTCAAATCGCGCAGGGTTTTTGCACGCGAAGCCGGGGCTTCGCGTGCCAACTCCGGCTCGTGGTCGATCAGCCTGTCGAGCACAGAGGGTGTGATGCGGATCTCATAATCGAATCTGTTCATAATATCTCCGGCCGCCACGTCCGGGATAGGCATTGGCTATTGCCTCTGCCCACTGCCGTTAAAAGACTAGAACTCAATAATAGTAACTTGCGGCGCAAGCCCCAGTTCCCCGCCGGCATCGACATAGAGCGAAAGCTCTACGGGTATCTTGACTCGGGTATCCGGGATAGCCAAGTTCGCGGATAAGGCTGCTTTAAATTTGGCATTTAACTCACCGGTAATGCGTTCAGCACTACTACTGGCAAAATCAATCAGCCCCACAGCTTTCACTGAAATTTTGACGTCTTGGGCAACGCCCCAAAGTATTTGTCGCGCCAGCTTTTGTTTGAGGAGTGTCAGTTCCGCGCCGACTTCGCTCAACGAGCCGTTTGAGGTGATACTGAACTTTATACTTGCCTTAGGCAAAATCTTGCGATTTCCCGACGGTTCCTTATAACTTAACTCAACCTCCGCTTCTATTTCTCTCTTTACCGGATCAATACTGATTTCTGTATCAGCATCCAACCACTGGTCTTTTGAAGGGGAAGGTTGCTTAGGACTGGATGGACTCACATAGGGCGGATACGGTGGTAAGATAGCATTACTTTTTCCGTCTCGGATAAAGAGATCGATCTGTCCACCCCTGTGGCTTGAAAATGCCACTCCTCCAACCCACACCTTGTCTTTGGGTACGCCCATCTCATTCAGAGTATTCCGCACATAGTCCATACGTTGTCGCATGACGACGCGTTCGTCCTTCTCTTTGATAGTGTTATATTTTGCTTCGGTAGTTAAGTACCCATAAACATTGATCTCCGATCCAGTATTGTCAGCCCATTGCGCTCGGAATGTACGAGCCAGACGAACCAGCTTGTAGGATTCAGAAGCATCTGAATCATCGGGATAAAGAGTTTCGGAAGTTGATGTACTCTTCATTTTAACCTCTTAGCGAATACCCCTTCACGCCCCGCCCAGCTGAGCGGTCTGCTCCCGAACGAGAGCACATTGCTCGGAAATATACTGAGTTCCTTCTAACTAGTCATTGCATCCATGTCAGTTGCTCTTAATGGTGACTAAGTTCCTCATTGCAGCCGACGGAGAATGCAGATGTATTCCGGCCGCACCCAGCGTAGCTTACCAATATTCACATAGCCGCGTAGCTGGTTTAGGTTATCGTGATTCGGCGGACCCTGGACGAAGAGATGGTCAGTAGCGTCATCGGCAGCGAAGACCATGGCAGCACTCACATTACCAGGCATCCAGGGATCAAGGTCAACCACCGTCAGGTCGGAACCATCAGAGGTGGTCCGGGTGACAAGGGGGATATCGGTGTTATAACGCGCGGTACCATTGAACCAGTGGATGACCGCAGGCGGTCGCAAGATCACAAACTCAGGGGGCGTCGAGCCTGCCCTCAACTGCAGCGTGGTTTCGCCCTCATCGTCAAAGCCGGTGACTCCGCCCCACTCCACATCCTGTAGTTTCGACGCCGCCCCGGACGCAAATGTGCCTACTGCCGACGGCGGGAACGGAGTGCGGAGTGCCGCCACACCGACTGGCTGAACAGGAGGGATCCAGATTTCCTGTGTGGAAGTTCGCCGGTTCGGCCCTGTTCCTGGCCTCAAAGCAGGCTGTCGCGCCCAATTGCTACGCGCCTCATCCAGCGATCGTCCTGTAGCATTCTCCAGATGTGAAAATACTGCACCAGGGCGTATTAAACTTTCCGGTGGTGCTTCCGTTTGGTGGAAGTAGAAGATAAGCAGTACACCCAGAGACCGATTGGCGGCACGCTCGCGGTTGATGGAGGGCTCTATTTGCGCTAGAGCCTCTCGCACTCGTTGTTCCTGAATACTATCATTAATGAGGTTCAGCACGAAATTGATGCCTTGGAACGCTAACTGAATTCCACCTCCAATGGCTGTCCCACGCGGTGAAGGTCCACCGACTTGCGGCAGGCGGTTATCGGCGACGCCGACAACTGCCGTTGTGCCACCACGGTTAGACGCGGATGTACCACCTCTGCCAGATGCGGGTGTTCCGCCACCTCCACCACCAAAGGCCGCAGGCGGTGTACCTGGGGCGCCAGGTGGTGAGCCGGGAGGCCCACGCCGGACGACTTGGCCGGAAATATTGATCTCTACAGGTGGCAACCCGAGCAAACGGTGGCCGACACGATAATCAGCTTGGGGCGGAAGCCCACTGCCGGTTTCCGCCAGGGAAAGCCGACATTCTGGTGCTACTTGTACCCCCAGCCTGTTAGTTACCGCGGCATTGGTTCGGTATGGTCCGTCGAAACTCCATAGCTCCGCGCCATTTGCCCGCGCTTGGGCAGCTACTAGCGAGTCAGGCTCTGACAGAACCGATCCGGTGCGGGTCTGGTTTTGGCTGTAAACATCAACGCGTGTTGCCATCGGGCCAGCTGGCGCAAGGTTGATGTTCAGCCGTTCGAGCACTATCCGGTTGGCAGTCGCCTGTCGCGGCAGGGAATTCACGATCAGTTCGTTGTAAGCTTGCTGACTGATGTAGACTTTGTCGCCATTCCGGATCATGCCAAGCAGCGCATTAGCTGCCTTGTCGTTCCCCCTATTGATCTCGTCAATTACGTTCGCGTCAATGAGAATTGTGCGTGGCATGATTGCGCCTTCTCCTTTGATTGTCGGTTTTTCCCTCTGTCTTTCCTATTGCTGGTTCAGGTTATCTGGCTATTTAGTTGCATCGTCAGTCCAGACTAATCCCACCCATTTACCAGCCCATCAAAAAAATTCCTAACGTAATCCTTCGACCAATCTACAGCACCCGCTGGGTTGTACCGAACGACCAACCCTTCGAAGTCATCAATGTAACCATTCGGCAACGAGGAATCGCCAACTTGATGAGTGGTTGCGGCAACAACATAGGCTCCGGAGTTTTGCGCGATCTCCGAACAGAAAAGATTGCCATCCCCCTCACCTGACGTCCCCGGGACCGAGATGCGCGCGGTGCCACAAGCGGTAATCCAGATGTTGGCAACTTTCCCCTTAGGCTTCGAGAATAACTTTGTGTCACTTCTGTGGATGCCTTGTCCAAGCTTCAAACCGAACCCCCCAGTACTCTTTCCACTGCTTCCTGTTCCGTAAAAGCCGTGACAGTTAAGGATCACCATCTTCAAGTAACCGCCCGGCGATCCAGTAACTACACTAGCGATCCAATACAAGATATGTCCCGAGGTCTCATTCGCCGCAACTGTCCATGTATTCCACATCATGTGGTGCGCCCCTGGCACATCTACAGCATTAAGTGCCATCGATGGTTGATCAACCTTAATCATTATTACCTCCAATTCAGTCGGCTACTACCAGGTAGTCCCAGTAGCGAGCAGTGACGCCATCAGGTCACAAGAAGGGGAAAGTACGCACATATTAGTTAATGGATTGAACTCAAGCATGGTAACCATCTCCTCGAATAAATTATTTAATTGGTCAGTGCCCTTCTCGGCTTTATTCCTGCTATTTACCTCTCGCCTTGTCGAGTCCTAACCTGAATAGAATAACTAAAAGTACGACTGCGATAACATCAATAACAACTAAGATCGGTATTGGATTCGTCCATTTATCCATATTCGTAGTGCGCCCGTAATAGGGCGGCCCGGAGCCATAGGCTTCCACTAAATGGGTGTAGTTGAACCAGACAACTGCTGCACCAACGACGGCCCCACAAAACCAGACAAGCGTGGTTTTCATCTTCATCTTTGCAAGCCTCAATGTCCATTACGCGTCCGGCGCTCCGAGACAACGCACTTACGCATATGCCGCATTCCTTGGCGTCAACACCGGGTAATCACCAGGAGGAGACGGGTACACAACAAAGAGATGTATCTGGCAAGTTTCACGGCCGCCTAGCTCTCTTCTTAGGTCGCTGACAAACCTATCCATGTCGCTCGTTAGGTCTATACATCCCGCGCTGCCTGGCACAGCGCCCCCGTGAATAAAGAATCCGCCTCTGCCAAATGTCTCCGTCGTCAGAAAAGGATGGATGGTGATACGGTAATTGCCCCAAGAATCTCTTGACCCCGATTTATACCAGGCGTTCTCCCACATTTCATCCGGCTTGATCCAGTAGGTCCCTTCCGGGATAGGTCCACGCCTTACTTGCCGCTGCGCTTCCCCGCTGTAATCAAATTTCCCGTTCTGAGGCCGTCCCGAGACAGCCGAGTAGATATAAGTCTCCGAGCCTCCACGCATCACGAGAGTGCTTCCATTGAAATGAAGAGTCAGTGTGCTGCAGTGAGCTATTTTTGGGTTATATCTCTCTCCCGAATAATCTGACACGTCACCTCCAATTCAAGGTAAATCTGATTGCTTCAGCATCTCCCAAATTCGCCTCTACTCGCGGTCATCCTAACTACCAGTCGACCCATGATCAGCTACTCGGTAAATTCAGGTGCAAGAACACATACTTATAAGACTTGCTGCCTGGCAGTTCTTCATTCAAATTGCGCTCCACCTTCTTAATCGACGGGTATCCCTGGTTGCCGTCGATCGTGACGAAGGTCTCTCCGCTTGGCGGCTCGTAAACCAAAGCTACATGCCTCCAATTGGCAGAATCGCGGACCAGGCAAATGTCCCCAGCCAAGACTGGGTTGGCAGCGTCGATCTCGATGTACTTCTGCACTTTGGCCGGGTTCTTGGGTCCGAGGGGGGCTCCTTTTTGGAAATCGCGCCCATAGGGATCTCCCCCCTGGTACCGTAAGATCGTAGCGCTCCCGGTTTGCAGAGCCCAGCTAATAGCCTTTTGGGGAGAGGCGAGGGTATTAACATCATCGCCAAATGGATTGGTCTCGCGCTTGGC
>JAKEHZ010000110.1 GCA_022614735.1 Acidobacteriota bacterium
GAAGCGAAACCGGTGACTTCAATCACATAAGCACGCTCGGTCTTTGCCTGGGTGGCAATCTCATCGAGAGCCGCCTTCGCATCTTCCGAGAGCTTGTAACTGCGGACCTTGAAGTTCACGGTGATTCCGCGCTTCGGCTCGTACTCATCGAGGCTCGTCACCAGTGTGTCAATGCGTTTGTTGGTATTTTCGACACCGGCAACAGCCATATCAGCAGTCTCCTGGGCAGCCTTGGCGCCCCCGCGCGCGGTGTTGGCTACGGCTGAAAGCTCCTCGAGCTGTCCGGAGAGTCGCTGTGCGTTAACCTCAGCTTGAGAGAGACGTGTTTCCGCATCAGAGACACGGCCTTCGACCGGCGTCACACGGGTCTCAACCGTCCGTGCTACGACGAGCGCCTCTTCGGTCATTTTAACCTTTTCGGCGACCAGAGCGCCGGAGGCATCGCCCCGCCCCTCAACCTCAACCGTCAATCCACGCAATAACTGAGTTGTCCCGTAGTTTTTGGCGCGACGGAAAGGATTGCCCTTCTTCTCTTCGACCTTTGTTATGTTGGTGAGATTGACCTGAATGTCCCCACCGGTCAGATCACGCAGGATGAAGTTGTCAGCCTCACGGTTGATTACCACACCTTTGACCTTCTGCTTCGTACCGGCTGGGATTTTAACCAGCTTGCTTTGATCACTCTGAACCTGTCTTTCTCTACTTGCTTCCTGAGCCAGCGTTGGCAGGCTCAACATCATTGCTAGCCCAAGTACCATTGTTCCAATTAAACTTCTTTTCATCTTCTTGTACCTCCCAGTGATAGTTTCTTGGCACCACCAAAATCCTCGATTAAAAATGCAGTGTTACTGTCTTCTGCCTCAGCAATAGTCGTACCATCAGTCGTACCATCAAAAAAATATAAATCTGATCTCTTGATTTTTCAATGATTTACCTAAATATATGAGAATAATGCCATTAAGATCTTTACATTCAAATATCCTAAATTAGTACACTCCCAATAAAATTTATGGAGATATTACATACACTAAGGTAGTAAATACTAGTAATCCTAAGTACCTATAAGGACTTATACATCAGGTACGAAGAGCAAGCATCATACAACTCAGAGGGCTGAAATGAAAGAAGTATTCTCATCGAGGGAGTTTAAAATCGAGCGGTAGGTCTATTACCAGACTTTTTGCAAGAGTCGCGCGAATGATTCGTTCTCACAACGACCCCTCACAGCCTACATCAGATCAACATCCCGCACGAAGTGATATTCGGGCCGATTCTAGGAGGATTTATGAAACTGTCGCATCTGATTATCGCTCTGTCTGGTTTGGCGTTCGGCGCTATGGTTGTCGAAGCGCAGGGGATCATCATCCCGCGACCTTGCCCGCGACCGATTATTCATTGCCCGCAGCCGCCGCAGATTCCCCAGCAACCTCTCAAAGTAAAAAGCATACACGTATCGACGAAGATCAACGATCAGGTCGCCATCACGCACGTCGAACAGGTCTTTGAGAACAATACGCCATACACACTCGAAGGCATCTATTTCTTTCCTCTGCCGGAGAGTGTTTCGATTACCGAATTTGCGATGTGGGATGGCAATAAGCGGCTAGTTGGTGAAGTCCGTTCGCGTGATGAAGCGCGGAGAATCTACAACGACATTGTTCGCACGCGCCGTGACCCGGCCCTGCTCGAGTATGCAGGCAAGAATCTTTTTCAGGCCAGCATCTTCCCGATCTCGCCAAATAGTGAGAAGAAGATTGAGTTGACCTATAGTCAGGTATTACGCAACGAGAGCGGGACAGTTGCTTATCGTTATCCTCTCGGCACTGGCTGGCGCGCTAATGGTTTTATTGCTGAACCCCCGGGACCGATACCAATGCCGAGGCCGAGGGTTGAGCCTGAGAATCAAATTCCGCGTTCGCCTCAAAATCAGTCTTCAACTGGACGTATCTCTGCCGAAGTCGAGATAGCATCGCGCACTGCGATCAAAAGCGTTTACTCGCCGACGCACGAGATCGAAGTGAAACGCGACGGCGAGCGGAAAGCTCGTCTGAGCTTTGAAGTCCGCGCGACATCGTCTCAGCCGGACTTCCAGCTCTTTTACACGCTTTCAAATCAAGATATCAGTCTTTCACTGTTGACTCATCGCGAACCGGGCAAGGACGGGTTCTTTATGCTCCTCGTTTCTCCAAAAGCAGAGCTCGATGAAAGAGAGGTCTCGGCGAAAGAGGTGATCTTCGTGTTAGACACTTCGGGTTCGATGGCTGAAGAGGGCAAGATGGAGAAGGCCAAATCGGCCTTGCGCTTCGGTGTGAACTCTCTCGACGCGCGCGATCTTTTCAACATCGTCTCGTTTGCCGGCGAGGAGCATTTATTGAGCGAACGCATCATCGCTGCCAATGAGGAAGGGAAGAAACAGGCGCGTGAATTTATCGAGAGAATGAAGGCAACAGGCGGAACGAACATCAACGATGCCCTGGTTGCCGCTATTAAACAACTGCAAGCAAGCAGTCGTCCGCAGATGGTCGTCTTGATCACTGACGGGCAGCCGACTGTCGGAGTCACGCAGGCCGGTAAGATCCTCAACAACATCAAAGAAGCCAACAAATCGAACGCGCGGCTTTTCACTTTCGGCGTCGGATACGATGTCAATACAATTCTGCTCGATGGTCTGGCGAATGAAAATCGAGGGACGGTCGGATATATCGAGCCGAACGAAGACATTGAGCTAAAAGTCTCCGGGTTCTTTGCCAAGGTCAATCATCCAGTGCTCAGCGATGTGAAGATTGATTGGGGGGGACTCAAGACTGAGATGGTCTATCCGCGTGCTGTGCCGGATATCTTTCACGGCTCACAGCTCATTTTAATCGGACGATATCGTTCCGCAGTCGAGCAATTAACTCTATCCGGACAAATCAATGGACGCGAGCGGCGCTTTGTTTATGACGATCTGCGGTTCCCTGAAAAACAGCATGAGAATGAATTCCTCCCGCACCTCTGGGCGATGCGCCGCGTCGGGCATCTGATCGATCAGATCCGCTTGAATGGCGAATCGAAAGAGATGCGTGACGAGATAGTAGAGCTCGGCACACGTTATGGCATTGTCACACCATACACGTCATATCTGGTACTGGAACCAGGAATGCAGACACGTATGAGGAGACCAGGAGAAGGTGTTCCTGGTCAGATGACTGAAACGATCAGAGTTGACAACATGGGTGCGAGTGGAAGATCCGCTTTTGAATTGAGTAGGAAAAAGGAAGAGATGAAGGATGCGGACAAAATAGTCAACGAGAGACCATCTTCATCAGCTTCAAAGATGCGCCAAATTACCGGCAAGACCTTCTATTTGCTCGATGGTGTTTGGACCGACAGCGAGTTTAAAGAAGCTGCCAGGCTACCGGTGGTCAACCTGAAATTCGCAAGCGACGTGTACTTCAATCTGATTGGACAGGAACCGAAACTTGCCGATTACTTTGCGCTCGGTAAGCGTGTCGTAGTGGTGTGGAAGGGGAAAGTCTATCGGGTTGATGAATGATTTTCTGATTAAAGGTTTCAACACAAAGGGTCAAAGGGTCAAAGGGTCAAAGGGTCAAAGGTGGATAAATTCTTCATTTATCTCTTCCTTGACCCTTTGACCCTTTGACCCTTTGTGTTGAAACCTTTAACCGGAATCCGTTATCTCTTTTAGAAAACCGGAATGCTAATTTCGTAGGACGAGAGCAAGGCCACTGCCGGCAGATTGTATCCGCCCATAAAGACCGGGCCCCTGCTTATCACCGAGCCAAGTATCGGACGCCCGCTCGCGCTCAGTTTGATCCACCCAGTTTTTCCCAGAGGAACGTGACGATTGATACCGCCCTGGCGATTGAAGAGAGTAGTGAGTGTGTCAGTCCTGTAGCAACGGACGGTGAAGCTGCTCGAGAGGGAGTTCTCCATATCATCAAAGAGCAGAACGAAGATATTGACAGCATCTGTCGATCCGAAAAAGAGGTCTCTTGTAGGAGAATAGATGATGAGAGTGTTGGAGTCGGTCATTTCACTATTGAAACTCGTCACAGCCAACGTTGAAGGAAGTCGTTCGTATTCCGCTCCATTGAACCTCAATCGGAAACTTCCATCATCGCCCGGGTTATTGGTTTCAGATGAAAGCCTGAGGACGGAGATGGCCTGAAGAAAGGCCTGGCGACCGTCGTTCTCTCGAATGAATGCTGTGCCGATCAGCGAGTTGAACTGTGTTGGCGCGGAGCCATCCGTGGCAACTGCCACAATATAGCCCTGAATGCCGGGATCGACTTCACTCGTCAAGAAGGACATCGTCTGATTCGGCGTCAGTGACAGACCGAAGTCTGCGATTGAACAGGTGCTTCCATCGACGAAGAAAAGCTGGATAGATGCTGATTCAGTGGGATTAACATTTGTAATGTTAATTTGAGTGTCACCCAATGCCGTGTTGTTCGCATTGCTTGTATAGCGATTGAAGAAGAGCACGCTGCCGGGCCTCACATCACTGAAGTTTATTTGGGCCAGGGCAGCAACATTGAAGAGCACCAATGCTGCGATGGCAAGTGTAGTTTGGATGAGGCGGCGAATGATCTGCTCGGTCATATATCCCTCCGAGGAAAATCCCTCAAATAATATTGCGGTTACAATGAACCTGATGGCCACGGGGTGCGGTGAGGTGCAGTCTCCACAATTTTTATAATTATGATGCCGGGCGATATTTACGCACCAAATCTTAGCACAAAGGGCACAATTTCAGGCAATGTTTTTAATGGTAAAGCGGCATTAGAGCATCTCTCTAATCACCTTGCGGCTTCGGTTGTCCTGTGGTAATTTCCGGTTGCCAGGGTGCAGAACCTCACTGGCCTACCGACTCTAGCGACCTGGTGCCAACGAACTATTATCTGATGGCGCATCTGTGTCCGGATTCAATCTTCCAAGGTTTGGTGGATTGGAAGAATCGGAAGGATTGGTTGTAAAAACATCAGTTGCACCCCTTCTCCACTGCCCCAGCCCAAGTGGTTGTGCAGGCATTGTGGTCCGTGTTCTTCATCTCAATTCGAAAAGATTTCACTGAGACTTTCTCGACTTTAGGGGGACAGTTATGTTGTATAAGGCTCGGGTACCACTCGCCCGTGGTACCTTTCCTCACAGCCGTTTCAGATGTCAGGCATTTATCGCGGTCGTTTTTGTTTTTACAGCTCTTGTTGCATTCCAGCCCTGCCAGTCCTGCCAGTCCCGGACAATGGCTTCAGCAGTGACTGCCAATCCGGATGAGGCGCAACTTGATCCGACGCAGCCTCAGATCGGCCCGGGAATACAACAGGTCGGGTCCAACGCCCCACGAAGCGCGGCCGGCAGCACCAAAGCCGGCAGCGTGCTCTTCTTCCATAAATTCATCAGCGATACCGGGAGGCCCAATCAGGTCAATACGCTGCTGACACTAACCAATACCAATCCTCGTGATACCGTCAGTGTGCGTGTCTTCTTTGTATCTGATTGCGTCGTAGCAGATAGATTCGTGACACTGGTCGCCAATCAATCGCACACTCTGCTGGCAAGCAGAGAAGTTCCGGGCAAGACGGGTTATGCCATCGCAATGGCAGTCAATTCACAGGGGCTCCCGACACAGTTCAACTGGCTGATTGGGAGCGCGAATCTTCGGGACGAATGGGCACATGAAGCCAGTCATAACGCTTTCGCTATTGCCAAACGCAGCGCCGGTCCGTTGGTTTTAAACGCCAGCGGCAGAGCGGCCGAGATGCTTTTCAACGGCGCTGATTACGATCGTTTACCGAAGCTCGCCGCAGTTGACCACCTGCAGAATCAGGACCCCGTCTACCAGCCTGCGCTGGTGACTGATGTCGCTGTTTTCAGCCCGCTGCCGGACTTGAGCGGTTTGACGCCCAATGCATTCAAACTGATTGCGACCGCGTATGATTCCAATGGCCAGGCTTTCCCGCAGGAAACAAGAGTCTCTTGTGGGATAAACGCGAGCGTCGGGCAAATCTTCTCGGCGCCGCCATTCAACTCGATCATTGTGCCCGACCGGCCCGGGTGGGCGACTTTCGCCGCCAGTGGCGAATCAAGCGCATTACCAATCCTCGGTCTGAGCCTTACTGATGGGACAAGCGCCCGGTTGCACAATGCACGCGTCATGCAAACGCTCGAATGGCTCGATTCATTCAGCATGACGGTTCCAGTGAAATTGCCTGATAACCCGGTTCCAGATCCCGTCACTCAGAATCTACCTGATGCGACCGGTGGAGCACTGGGGGCGAGCGAAGCCAAAGCTGGAAGCATCCTGATTTTTCCCCGTTTCGCAAGCGGGGAGAGCGGCAACACGCAGTTATTTTTGACCAACACTCACCCGGCGCAAAAGGTTCGCCTCCGGGTCTTCTTCAGCGGGTTGGCTGAACCGGCAGCGGTTAAGGAATCGATCGTATCGCTTTCGGCCTTGCAGACGATGGTCTTGAATCCGGATGCGCTCGCGCCCAACCAGCGAGGATGGATCATGGTAATGGCGATTGATAACCGCGCTCTGCCGATACAGTTCAATTACCTCATCGGCAGCGCTCAGGTGAATGAAACGAGCGGTCAGAGGGCTTCATTCAACGCGCTAGCAATTGCCAAAAACAGTGAGGGGCCGGTGGCGCGCAACAGTGATCTGGAGTCAGCGGACCTGCTTTTCAATGATGCAGACTATGACCGGTTGCCGGTGTTGACGGCAATGACGTTTGTGCCGAGTCAGATTGATAACAGTACATTGCTCGGGTTTTCTCGCATTGCCTCCAGTTTGCTCGAGCCTCCGAACACCCGCACGGCGGCAACAGCGACGCTTTATGACCATCTCCTCGCCAGCTTCACCGCGAATGTGCCGAGGTCGGAAATAAGTTTAAATCAGATCCGTCCCTCGCTCGCACAACCACCGATTACCGGCACACTCCAATCCGGCAATCACGGTTGGCTTAAGCTCATCACAAATAATCCAGTCACTTCCTGGTCGCTCAACCTGGCGGTTGAGCCATTCTCCGTGGATGGAGGCGGGTCGTGGCGCGGTGGCTTCAGCGGCGATGGGAATCTACATATTTTGACGACAGCTGAGAACCATCTGATGAAAGTCCCGGCGAACAATCCCAATAACCGTCCTCCGGTGGCAGTGGCGGAGACGATTGGTTTCCAGGTGGAAGCGCGTCGCTCTAATGGAACCATTGTTCGCCTCGACGGCTCAGCTTCGAGTGATGAAGATCCTGATGACACTCTGACTTTCGAATGGTCCGATATTGGTCAGACTATTTCGAGAGCGCGCGTAGCGGATCGCCTCCTGGGCACGGGCGCTCACAATATCAGCCTGGTAGTTACTGATGTTAGCGGAATCTCGAGCGCGCCTGTCGAGCAGTCTGTGACGGTCATTGATACCACTCCTCCACAGATCAGCGGTGTGCCTTCGGCCATCAACAAATTGACTGATTCCCTGAGCGGTGAGCCGATCAGTTTTGCACTCCCGATTGCCTACGATATGGTTGACGGAAGCATGACTGCGACTGCATCGAAAGATCCGGGAAGCCTCTTCCCATTAGGCAAGACGGTTGTCACCTTTAGCGCACAGGATAAGGCAGGAAATAGATCGACTGCGACGATGGAAGTAACCCTGACTTTTGGCGCACCTCAGTCGCAGGTCGGAGGAGTCGTCGGTGATAAAGCCCCCTTTATGGATAACCTCAATGACCAATTTGTTAAAGCCGGCGAAATCCGCAACGTCACACTTCAGGCATCGGACGCGGATGGAGATGCGGTAATATTCACCTTACAAAATGCGCCATCGTATGCGAGGCTTATCGGAGGAGATCCTGGGACACGCTCAGCAACTTTACGCATTGCACCGCAGAGGGGTGAGGTTGAGGGGAAGGCCGGTGTGCGAATAATTATCAATGATGGTCGCGGTCAGACATTTACGACTTTGCCTTTCCGGATCATGATCAGCGACGTCCCGAATGATGATACGGGAAGTGGATTTGGGGTTAACAAACCACCCATCGCCGTAATCGGCAACTTGCCCGCAACAATTCAAGCGACCGGTAAGACTGGAGTTGACCTGACACTTGATGCAAACGGATCGACCGACCCCGATGGTGACAAACTGTCATTCACCTGGTTTGACGGCGATACGTTGATCGCCAGAGGAGCCGTAGTTCAGGTGAATCTCGCAGTTGGCGTTCATTCAATCAGAGTTGTGGTCTTTGACGGCAAAGATGGTCTGACAAACGCGGGTCCTGTGAAGATAACAGTCCTCCCACGTAATTTGACGGTGATGACGGCATCACCCAATCGTCTTAATCGTCCGAGCACGGAGACGTTGACCATCACTGGGACGGGTTTCAATCCGGCTTCGGTTGTCAACTTTGGCAAGGAAGGGATCTCAATCACGAACTATGACTTGATTGAAGAAGACAAGATTGTGATCACGATTTCCGTAAGCAGCAATGCGACTCCCGGGTTCCGTGATATTTTCGTGATCAATCCCAACAGCAAGAGCGCCAGGTTACGCAGCGCACTCTTCGTAAATCCATAGTGAACCCTCTGGGAAGGTGAAGAGAACGCGAAACACGCGAAATAAGCGAAACACGCGAAAATTATCCAGGTAGATACTTTCGCATGTTTCGCGTATTTCGCGTTGTTCGCGTTCTCTTTTACTCCTTATAAAACAGGTGCATTTGTTGTATTCGCGCCCCGCCAAACCGATTCCACGGCAATCTGAAGAACCACCCTTCAAGTCTGAATGACTGTGATTTAAGCCGGACATAGCCTGCGGATTCAAAATCTTCGGCTCTCATCCCATACCACTTCGGTCCTGTGTCCTCTTCCCAAAATAGCAGCGTCGGGCCGGGCGATTGGCGAAGCAACTCCAGGTTGTGAATGCGTTCGTTGTTGAAGACCGGATTTTCCAGAGGATCACGGTCGAATGAGATTCGCATATAGGCCTGGCTGCAAATCAGACGTGAGACCGCTCTATCATTTGCGCGAAACCAATTGTGCATCTCTTCAATGGCTCTCGCATCACGTGTGAATTGCCAGCCATCAGAATAAAAAAGGCAGACCAGGGCTGATAATCCGAATATTCCCACGAGATATGCCTTATTCGCGGTGTCGAAGAACTTCAATTGCCAGTCGGCCAGCCTGTTCCAACCGGTGAGTGTGATTAAAGCAATCACCGGAGAGAGACAGACGAAATATCTCGCATAACCCGCAGACCCGAACCAGCCGCGCGAATACATGAGCGAATGCAAGAAAAATAAAGTCAGGAAGGCAGATGTTCCGATGATGAACTTCCGATGCTTGAGCGATCTATTCAACCCGATGACGAACGGAACGAGGAGCAGCGGCCCGACAATGAGAGGCAGGAGCACAACGAACTTCCAGATTGTTCCGCCGCCATCAATATTGCCGAGTGGTTGCCAATCCGGAGGCCAGTCGTGCGCTATCCAAAACGGGTCGCGCGTAATTAGGAAAGCGGCAAGCCACCAGATCGCGATCCCGGTCGCCAATAACAATGTTTCCGGAATCCGCCGCCACCACGGGCGTTTATCGCGTTTATCAAATAAAACCCACAACCCCCACAAAACCCCGATAAAGAATCCTTCCGGGCGAACTAGAATCAAGAGCGAAGCTATGAGCATCCCGATTCTGGCTCGCCCCGACATGTGAAGCCTGAGCGCAATTACCAGAAGCAGCGCAAAAAGCGGTTCGGTCAAAACGACTGAGCAGAGCAGGAAAAATGAGGGTTGAAGAAAGAGCAGTGGAACGGCCAATTCTGCGCGCTCGAATTTTAGCTGCTGCGCCAGACGAAATGTCTGCCAGGCGGTCACCAGACAGATTGCGAGGGTAAATATCTTTGCTGCTGAATAACCAAGCTGCGAAGGAAAAGAGTAAAGGAAGGTGAAGAGAGGGCGCGCCCAGACACTGACGAAATAGTGTGGATGCTGCCAGGCCCAGCGTGCGAACAAGAAGTGGTAGCCGGAGTCCTGCTGTTCGGCATCCCGATAGAGCAGAATGAGCCCGATTCCGATGAATGCGAAGACTGCTAGCCAGAGCAGTGCGCGGCGGGAAGCGCTCCCGCGTTCAAAGAGATGAATCATTGTGGGAGGGGCAGAGGAGAAAACGAAACAGGCGAAATAAGCGAAACAGCTGATGTCGGGACACTTTTACAATATCAGCCTCTTTTACAGGAATGAAATTGGAACACAAAAAAGGCAAAAAGAGCAAAAAAGGCAAAAATTCTAGGCCCTTTTGCCATTTTTGTGTTCCACCTTGCCTTATGATCTGAAACCTAACTTTGAAAATGTGTCCAGACATCAGGCGAAACAGGCGAAAATTTCTTAGCTTTTCGCCTGTTTCGTTTTATCTCTTTCCTATGCGTAAGAATGCAGACCGGGAAGAATATAGCTCACACCCAGATATGTGAAGATCACCAGGAGGAAGCCAATGAGCGCAAAGAAAGCGCTGCGACGTCCCGACCAGCTATGCGCGATCCGCGTGTGCAAATAGCCGGCATAAGAGAGCCATGCTACTAACGCGCCTGTCTCTTTTGCATCCCATCCCCAGTAGCGTCCCCACGATTCGTTTGCCCAGACCGCGCCCGTCACCAGCAGGATGGCCAGGCCGGCGAAAGCGACGCCCACCGTCTTGTAGATCATACTGTCGATCCTTTCGAGCGACGGCAGATTCTGGCGCATGCGCTCTGTCCGGAAGCTGAAGATCACGATGAAGAGCGAAGCCGCGAGGATCGTGATCAGTGAAGCGAACTCAACCGGGTTCCCTCGCACATCGATAGTGAGAGCATCACGGCTCTGTGCCATAAAATTGGCGCCGGCATTCACGATAGTTTCGACCGATTGCCGTGGAGCTTCTCTGGTGCCGAACAGCGCGTAGCCGATTTGATAGAACTGATCATTCCCTATGAGCGAGCCGATACCTTTCATAGTCTTAATCTGATAGAAGAGCCAGCCGATCGTCAGGCCCTGAACGAGGATCGAAGCTCGCAGGAGCCAATGACCGAGACGCCTCTTGCTTTCATCGTTCCGGTAGAGATAGAGCAGGAAGCATACTGCCATACCGAGCAGCAGGGCCATCGCTATGACAAACATAACACCGACGCCAGGTATCGCTACGCGCGCTCCGGTGGCTGCTACCCCCAGACTGGTTGGGAAGACTGGGCTGAGACGGTAAGAAAGAGATAACGGGTCGAACGCTTTAAATCCGCCCATCAACCAGACCACAACGTAACCGAGCACGAAGAATGCTGAGATCGCCACTCCCATCGCTTCGGTCTTAACGCCATCTTTTATGAGATATATTACCGCAAGAGCGAAGCTCACGAGCGATACACCGTAACTCATTGACGCTACCCCGACATGGATCGGACGCCAGTAACTATCGAGCACTGGCGGCAGCTCGATCCAGCTGTTTCCGATGAAGATCGCCATCAGCAGGATAAGCATGATCAGCGGTAAGGAGACAGCACCAACGAAACGAGTATTCTCGCGATGGCTGAGCAGCAGCGTCGCGAATGCTGCGCCGAAGGCGAATGCCACTGAAAGGTCATAGAGATTCGCAAACGGGATGTAGCTGAAGAACCACCACGGGTGAAATTCACCCGTGATCTGATTGGTCAGCCGGATCCACTCCTCGCGGTCACCCGCAGCGACCCAGCGGATAAGCCAGCTCGAAAGATTGAAGAAGAAACCGAGCGAGGCCGTCCACAAGCCAAGCCGTTGGAGAAACTTGATTGGTGTCCAGAAATTCGTCATCAACGAGGCTGCCGCAGTGATGTAGCAGAGCAGTGCAAGCACTATCAGCGTGCCGTCATTCGGCACAGCCGAGGCCCCCAGCTTGATTCGCGCCGTGACCATGAGTGCCGCGCCGATGAGCGGTAAAATCGCGGGCAGGTAGTTAATGATTGAGAACTGCTGCAGATCGATTCCCGGTGCCGCAGTCGTCGTAGTGTTCATTGATGCATCGATTGTTTTGGTAGCTTGACTCATCGCTTACCTCCGAAATGAAAGAAGAAAACAGTAAAGCAAAAACCATTGCCCGCGAATCGCGCGGATTACGTGAAAGCTCGAACAGCCTTCGACTATTTCATAGTATGCTGCGGCTGGATCAACGCAATCACCTTTTTCACACGATCTTCGAAGCCAAGACGATTGCGGTTGGCATCCCCGCCGAGAAAGACTTTGCCATCCTCAACGACAATCCAAAGTCGCTGGTGCGAGAAGAAGAAGACGGCAATCAAAGTCAGGCAAAGGATCGTAAACCCGATGTAAACGACCCTTGCGCCCGGATCGTATTGGACCGACAGGTCATGCGACGTCCAAACCTTCTCGAAATCCGTCAGAGCGAATTGGTATTGACCTGTGTTGAGAAATTTTGTTTTCAAGTCCGGGTCGTTGGAAATTTCGTCAATAGCTCCCTGGGTGAAAGCCCACAATTCGCCTTCCTGCCCATCAGGTTTGATATAGATAAGATGTGCCGCCGGGTTCATGTACTGAGCTGACCCAAGAGTAATTTTACCATCGGGCGTTAGGATGAAGTGCGGATTGAACTCGTAATACTTGAGCCTCGTCCCATCGGCAAGTTTAGCTTCGCCGTTGCGCTGAATGGTGATTTCTTGCGGTGTGCCGCCTGCTGCCGGAGTTACCTTCAGGTTGATTGTGCGCGCGCTTCCAATCTGATTGCCCGAAGACTGGAAGAAACGATAGCCGCGATAATCGAATGGGTGGTTCATGTGAACCAATGCTTCGGTCTTCTGCCCCGTCTCATGATCATGGATTCGTATCCGCGTTAGCCAGTCAAGCGTATTGCTCGGGTCAGTTGTGCCTTCCTTCTTGATAAGCTTCTGCTGGATATCGATACCTTCGAGAGTGAAAGGCAGAGCCAGTTCCCGCGGGCTGATGGCGTACCGGGTAGTTGCATGTTCGACATTATAGACGTTCTGGACCATCTTATCTGTCGATTCGTCAGGTATAATCCGTGCCATCCCCGTAAACCCACGACTGGTCAGAAAGCCGCCTAAAAAGATCGTCAATAAGCCGATGTGAACGACGTAAGCACCCAGACGATTCCATACGCCGCGCTCAGCGAAGATCGTCGTCCGCGATTCTTCTTCGGTGACACGGACTTTGAACTTCATCGCGCGCGCGGCTTCCGCTGCCCGTTCGACCAGCTGTTTGCGGCCCAGGCTCGGTATTTCCAGCTTCTCTTTGAACCTTTGCGCCATGGCAAACAACGGCGAGGCCGTGAGTTTCTTGCGCGAAATGTGGCTCCAGGCAGCGGGGAAATGATCAATCGAAGCCAGGATGATGTTGAGGCTCAGCAGAAGCAGCAACAGGTTGAAGTACCAGGCGTGATAAATATCGAAGAAGCCAAGGCGACCGTAGATGACCTTCTCAGCCGGCGTCAGCTCGGCATAATAGGCTGCGAAAGTCTCCAACTCGTGCTGCTGGATCAGCATTCCGATCATACACGCGGTGATGAGCAGGATCAGCTGAATAATACCGAACGGGACCGAGCTGATGAGGTTGAGAAAGCCATCGATTACATTGATCCCTGATGCCTTCTGTTGTTTCACAGCCGGAGTCGACCCGGGTTTCGCTAACTCCGTGACAGTTTCGTCAACACGAGCAGTGTCGTTCAACGCTCCGGATGCGGTTGATAATTCAGGCGCCTTTGTCGCGCCGGTCAAGCTTGAAGAAGATTGCACTGATGCCATTCCTCGACCTTGTCAAACACTTGCGTTAATTTTTAATAAGATTGATTCTAAACATCCTTGAATGTTTGGGTATGGAGAACACACGCAGTGTAGCAGTTGAGTTCTTCACACGCAACCAGGGTCCATCTCAAAGCTGAAGTCTAACTGATCAGCGGGGAGAAGTCTTGAATAACGGGTGAAATTTCAATCAAAAAATCTTCAAAGTCTTCTGAAGCCGTTGCGATCAACGGTTTCGTGACAGTTCTTCCTGAGTCGGCTACAATCCTCTTTCCCACTTTGACGGAGGTAAATTCAGGAGCGAGAGTGTACAGCGAAAGCGACGATCCCAACCTGCCGCGTTCTTTTCGTATTTGTGAGCGTTGTGGACAGCAGACGCCAACCCAATTGCCACAATGCGTTAATTGTGGGGCTCCTTCGGCTCAAGCCGTGGTTGTCGAGGGTCAGGCGAGAGCAGAACATCGTTTCCAACGGGCCTTATTTTCAAGAGCCACTCCAGTCACATATGCCATCCTCATTTTCAATTTCGTCATCTACTTGTTGATGGCGTCAGTTGCGGGAGGAAATTTCCTGGAGGGATTGGTCTTTATGAATGATCCGGGAACTCTCATCGCTTTTGGCGCAAAGACGAACGAGCTGTTGGAACGTGGAGAGTGGTTCCGTCTCATCACTCCGATCTTCATTCACGGCGGGTTGCTGCACATAGCCTCGAACTCTTACGCGATCTGGGTCATTGGACCGATAGTAGAGAAACTTTACGGATCGGCGCGATTCCTTCTGATTTATCTGCTTTCCGGCATCGGCGGTGTCGTGGGGAGTTACGTGGGCGGGATGACAGGACCGGGATGGACCCCCAGCGTCGGCGCGTCGGGCGCTATTTTCGGGCTTTTCGGCCTGCTCTTCGTCTTCGGGTACAGATATCGCGATGAATTGCCCTCGAATTTCCGCCGCGCCGTGACTACGGGGATGCTGCCGGTCATCGTGATCAATTTGTTTATCGGATTTTCGATTCCTGTCATCGATAACGCTGCGCACATCGGCGGTCTGATCACGGGAGGCGTGCTGGCTTTCATCATTCCCTATATTGCGCCAGGGCGCCCACGCGTCACCCGTCTGGGGCTTGTAATACTGGTTGTTTGTGTTGCCGTGATTGTATACAGCTTCATGCGCGCATATCTAATCGGCGAGACGCACCTCTGAAAGCAGGGGGTTGGGGGTTGGGGGTTGGGGTTGGGGGTGATGGTTTGATGAACTCTTTTCACCTCTTCGCCCTTTCACCCCCAACCCCCAAAAATAGGAGAACGCTCATGGTAATCAAAAATATCGGTGTGTTGGGTGCTGGGCTAATGGGATCGGGCATCGCGCAGGTGGCCGCCGCAAGCGGATATCATGTGACGATCGTGGAAGTCGATGATGAATTGGTCAAAAAAGGTTTGAGCAATATCGAGAAATCACTCGCTAAATTAGTTGAAAAGAGCATTATCACTGCAGGGCAAAAAAACGAAACTATGGCGCGGCTGCGGGGCACGACCAGGCTCGAAGATCTGGCTGATTCTGACATAGTCATCGAGGCGATAGTCGAGAACCTGCAGATCAAACGCGAAACCTATCAGCGGCTCGATCAGATCTGTAGAGCCGAAACGATCTTTGCGTCGAACACATCCTCCCTTTCAATCACCGAGATGATGACCGCGACGAGCCCGGAGCGCCAGCGGCGTTTCGTCGGAATGCATTTCTTCAATCCGGTCCCGCTCATGAAGCTGGTCGAAGTCATTCGCACGATACTGACCGATGAGCGAATTTATGAGGAAGCGATCGCTCTGGCCCAATCGTTTGGTAAGACGGTTGTCAGAGCGAGCGACAAGACCGGATTCATCGTCAATCGGCTCCTCGTCCCATATCTGCTCGATGGAATTCGCGTCTTTGAAGAAGGCCTGGCTTCGATCGCGGATATCGATAGCGCAATGAAACTCGGCTGTCATCATCCAATGGGGCCGCTCGAATTGACTGACTTTATCGGTTTGGATACGACACTTTACATCGCAAATACTATGTTCGATGAGTTCAAAGAGAGACGCTTTGCACCTCCGCAACTGCTCAAGCGAATGGTGCAGGCGGGATTGTACGGACGAAAGTCGGGACGCGGTTTTTACGATTACGCTGATCCGAAAAGCCCGAAACCGATGAATATCATCTGAATCGCGAAACAGGCGAAAGAAACGCGAAATGAACAATGGGATTGTAGGATTCGTTCTCTGCGAACGACGTGAGACATTTGCTCTGGTTAACATCGATCGACCAGCCAAACACAACGCCCTCAATCTAGCTACTATTCAGGAACTGATGCGCGTCTTCTCAGGACTGCGAAATGAGCCTGAAGTGCGCGTAGTGATATTAACCGGCTCAGGTGAGCAGGCATTTTCGGCGGGCGCAGACATTGAAGAGATCTCTGATCTGACGCCGGAGGTAGCGACCGAGAGAGCGCGCGCCGGGCAGGCCCTCACTACTTTGATCGAGGACCTGGGCAAGCCTGTTATAGGCGCGATCAACGGGTTGGTTTATGGCGGTGGCTGCGAGCTCGCTCTGGTCTGTACCTGGCGCATTGCGACGACAAATGCCACGTTTGCACAGCCTGAGATTAAGCTTGGGTTGATGCCCGCCTGGGGAGGATTGACGCGGTTATCGCGATTGATCGGAAAATCGCGTGCGCTTGAGTTGATCTTGACTGGCGAACCGATAACGGCTGAAGAAGCATTGCGAATTGGTCTGGTCAATCGCCTTGTGCGGGATCGCGGCGAGTTGATGGCGGTTTGCGAAGATTTGGCGCGGGAGGTCAGTTATAATTCGCCGCTTGCAGTCAAGTATGCGCTCGAGGCTGTCAATCATGGATTTGAAATGACGAGGGACGAAGGGCTTCGACTTGAATCTGCCTTATTTGGTTTATGTTTTGCGACTGAAGATGTCAAAGAGGGAGTCCAGGCGTTTCGTGAAAAGCGCCAACCAAACTTTGAGAGAAGACGAAACAAGTGAAAATAACGAAAAAAGTAATGCCACAGTAAATGATGGCAATTCACCACGGATTGACACGGATGCGACGGATGAGCGCGGATTAAATCCGTGAAAATCCGTTGCATCCGTGTCAATCCGTGGTGAATTGCCATCATTTACTGTGGCATTACGAGATATAAGAAATAATTAAAAAAACTTCGTTTAATTCGTATTCTCTTACATTGCACCATTAAATTGGGGTTAGAAATTATTTTGGCAATCAGGCTGAGAGAGGCAACCTGAGAGTGGCTTGACCACATCCACACGGCTCAATATACTTGTCGCGAGTTAGTCATGAAAGATTCCCCCACGGGCCAGGTCATAGAAGGCGCGCTCAAAGCCGATGAATTACGAATTGCAATTGTAGCCAGTCGCTGGAACGATTTTATCGTCAGCCGGCTGATTGATGGTGCTCAGGATGCCCTTCTTCGGTTGGGAGCGCTCGAGACAAATCTCACTTTGGTTCGCGTGCCTGGCTCATTTGAAATACCTCTCGCGGCCAAGAAGATGGCGGCAAGTGGGCGATACGATGCAATTATCTGCGTGGGGGCAGTGATTCGTGGTGAAACTCCGCATTTCGATTACATCGCTGCGGGAGTAACCAATGGTATGGCAGCGGCCTCGTTAGACACCGGAGTGCCGATTGCTTATGGCATTATCACGGCCGACACGGTCGAGCAAGCGATCAACCGTGCGGGAGTTAAAGCAGGGAACAAAGGCTTCGAGGCGGCCATGGCAGCCGTCGAGATGGCGAACCTGTTAAAAGAGCTGTGAAGCAATATGCAGGAACTTGATCCGTCCTCACCCGATATTCAGGCATTTACATATCCCCCGTACTTTCTCCATATTTGGTAAATCAAGAACTCTTACGGTAAGTAACAATTATGGGTGCTCGGCGTAGAGCGCGCGAATGCGCGCTGCAAATGCTTTTCTCTTACGACGTGGCTCGCCCGTCTATCGAAGAACTGCTAGAAACCTACTGGGGGGAGATGGCGGAGGCGGCGGAAGAGGTGCGCATCTTCGCAAACGAACTGGCGGTCGGCACGATCAATAATCTCGACGAGATTGACGAGCGGATTCGCATTCGGACGGAGCATTGGCGCATTCCGCGTATGGCAATTGTCGATCGCAATCTTCTGCGGATGGCTGTCTACGAATTCCTGTACCAGCCCAGTACACCAAAGACGGTGGCGATCAACGAGGCACTGGAGATTGCGCGGCGCTTCTCTACCACAGAAGCGACACAATTTATCAACGGCATCCTTGACGCCATCAAACGCGATCTCGAGACGAACACACCTCCCGAGATGACGACGGCTGGTCTCGCACACCAGGCCCCTTGATTGCGGATTGCGGATTGCGGATTTAATAGGAACTTCCATTTATTAAATCCGCAATCCGCAATCCGCAATCAAATCAGTCCATCAGCAATCTCACACCGAGTTTCTCGGCCAGTCGTATAGCCTGTGTGAATCGCACATATTGAGAATAGCTGACGTTTTGTGTGTGGAGGCGCCTTCTTTCATCTTCGGTCAGATCATTGATGAGCAGGCTTTCTAAAAATTCAGCGTAATCGCTCAGCGCCATCAGCGGGAGCTCACGCTGATAGCCGGCCGCGCCCCCGTCTGAGGCGCTGAACCCTGCAAGCAGATCGAAGAGATTGTCTGTCGTTAAACGCGCGGCCTTGCGCGCGAGCGAGATAGGCAGACGCTGCTCAAAAAATCTGAGGCCTTCCGCTGTCGTCACCCGCCGCAGCTCTTTCGTTCCCTCACCGTCGAATGGCGATTCGGAGTCAGTGAGAAGGTGCAAGAGGCGCGGCCATTGTTCTGGAGCAACAGTGTCATAGAGTAGCTGTATGCGATCGGCAAGAAAGCGTTCGAATCGCGCTTCGATCGGATATCGGATCCGCCCTAAACAGCCAATAGGCTCGGCTATCCTCGTCGTCGACGAGAAATCTTCAGAACCGGGTTCTTGCCCGAGATTGGCAGGGCAGTGAGTTCGACAGAATGAAGCGACTTGCTCGGCCTTCTCCAAATCATCTGCAAATCTGGTTGTGAACTGTATGCTCTCTGCGGAAGGCAGGCGCGACTCTTCAATGGTTTCGTTCACCATCCGCGAAATGAGCGAACCGGTGCGGGCAAGCGCCCGAATCGTCGATTCGCCGTACTGACGGCGCATCTCGCATGGGTACTCGATGGCATATTCAAGAGACATAAGTCGGATGATGGCTCACAAAACCGCAAACCGCAAACCGCTTTGATTCCGGTCCCACAGTCAAGTAAAATCTCATTTGTTCCGAGGAACCAGTTTTATGAAAGATCGAGTAGCTGTCATGAAAATTATGCCAGTTTTATTGGCGCTCTTGTTTATAGCGGCGTCTCCAGTCTTCGCGCAGGAGAAACAGGACAAAACCGAACAACAGAAAGATCAGCAACCAACCATCAAGATAGGCACGTCACTCGTCACAGTGCCCGTCATTGTGACTGATGGTTATGGACGGTTTATCACGGGCCTGAATCGCAATGATTTCGCGGTACGCGAGGACGGCGTAGCCCACAAGATCGAAGACTTCTCTTCAATCGAGGCCCCATTCAGTGTCGCATTATTGATTGATACGAGCCGCAGCACACAGAACAAACTTACTGCGATCCGCAAGGCGGCTCTCGCTTTCATCAAACAGCTCCATCCGAGAGATAGCGTGATGATCGTAACTTTCGACGAGCGTGTGCGCTTCGTCAGCGATTTCTCCGGCAATCCGGCCGAGCTTGAAAGATCCATCAAATCGGTCAAAACCGGGTACCTGACCAGCCTTTACGATGCGATCTATCTGACGATCACAGAGAAGATGAGCAAGATTCAGGGACGGAAGGCAATAGTCGTCCTGACAGACGGTGTTGATACGGCCAGCAAGAAAGCGACTTTCGAGAGCACGCTCGATCTCGTCGCGAGCGCAGGCATTATCTGTTACGCGATTCAATACGAAACGCGCAATGACGGCGGGCGGATCATGAGCCCGATTTATTTACCGAATGGCTCCTCGAGCCCTTTCCTCTCGAACTTCAGCGGGCGCCCTGTTAACTGGCAGGATCCGAAACCGCAAGAGAAACCCGCCCCTGAATCGGAGAAAAAAGAGCAGGATAAACCGCTCATCAATATCCCGCTCCCGAAGATCTCGATCATGGGCTCCGAGACATCATCAACTCCCTCGTCAGCAACACCGGGATCAAAACCATCCACACGCGTCAATTCGCAAGCGCAACAGCCTCTTCGTGACCGTTACTTGATTGCTACCGACTTTTTACGCGCGCTCGCCGTGCAATCAGGGGCCCTACACATTCGCGCTGAAAATATTGAAAACACATCCTTCGCCTTCAGACGTATTGGGGATGAACTGCGAAATCAGTATACACTCACCTTTATTTCGACCAACGAAACACGAGACGGTAAGTACCGCTCTATCGCAGTCAATGTCAATCGTGATGGTTTAATCGTGCGTGCCCGTCTGGGTTATCGCGCTCCCAGGGCTGAACCGATTTCGGATTCGACGAACGATCAGAAGTCGGACAATCCAACAAAACCCTAAGAGAGAGAATACGAAACAAACGAAAATAACGAAACAAACGAAAGAAAAGCCTTCTTTCGTTTGTTTCGTTATTTTCGTTTGTTTCGTATTCTCTCTTTCCCAGACAAATAAAAAATCCCACGATGCGATTCTTCGCATCGTGGGAATCAAGCAGGAGAAGGAGGGAGGTAAACGTTAGAAACCGAAAGGAGCCAGCAAACCACAAGAAAAAATATTATAGCTTCCTTCCACCTGTTTTTATTTCGCTTAAAACACCGATTACAGAACGTAATCGATCAACAATCTCGAAACGAAATTGTTTTTTGTGCTGTCGGTGAGGATTACATTCATCGAACGAGTCCCGACAGACAATGGGAGTATATGCAGCAGAGCCCTCCGAGTCAAGATTCCTTTAACTTTTATTCATCAACTTTTTTAGTTTTCTTTTTGCCTGCTCTGCTCGGGGTGGACTGGGTCTCCGCGAATTACAACGATTTGATCCATAAAGTCCGATGCTAATATGGGATTTTTGTGCTAAGCTTACTGTCGTCAACCCCTTGCATACCCAAATCTTGATTCAGACTTGCGACAGGGAGGTCGGTGTGAACATTAGGAAGTCACTTACCAAATCGCTCATCTGTCTTCTAGTTGTCTTTATTATCGGAGTCGTCGCTTTTGCCGATACAATCAGACTCAAAGACGGTAGCGTCCTCAAAGGCAAGGTCGTGTCCTACGCTCAAGGCAAATTTACGATCGTCGTCTACATTGGCGGAACCACTTCAAAGCACATTATTCCTGCTGAGGAGGTAGAGAGCGTCGAGTTCGATTCTTCAGATGTAGTGGCCTCAACCCGCGATACGAGCACGAGTGGAACTCTGGTCCCGGTTAACCCGGAGGTCCAGCGCAGCGAACGGTCGCCGTCCATTCCCTCCAAAGATCCTTCTTTGAGCTCGCGTCCTGGGAAGGAGACTGCAAATCCGGCAGCCGCCACCGATGTGGCGACCGCCGAAGCTGATGCCGGGACAGCCTCTGTACTTTCGGAGAAGACTGTCAATGTTGCCGCCGCCGCCGACTGGACCAGCACAGAGATTCGTGTCCAGCGGGGACAGCGCATAGTCATCTCTGCGAGTGGAGAAGTCGAGCTTGGCAACAATAGGCGTAGCGGCCCCGATGGCCTGAGCCTGACAGACTCTCGTAAGCTCATGGCAAGCCGTCCAACAGGAGCGTTGATTGCTGTTGTCGGTGACGACAACGATAACTTCGTCTTCATTGGCGGGGCTGGTGAGTTCGTCTCCACGCACAACGGCATACTGTTTCTGAGTGTCAATGAAGGAAATCTTAAGGACAACAATGGCTCATTCGTTGCCCGTGTGAAGGTGATGAGCGGTAAGTAGAGAGGGAGAGAATACGAAACAGAAGAGAGAATACGAAACAAACGAAAATAACGAAACAAACGAAAAAATTTAGGCTTTTTCGTTTGTTTCGTTATTTTCGTTTGTTTCGTATTCTCTCTTCTGTTTCGTATTCTCTCCCGGACATTTCCGGAAGGCACAAGAAGTTAAGGTATGACTCCAGAGAACATCGCCGCGCTGGTCAATCTACTGGGTTTCATTACGGGGGCGGCGCTTTATGCGATGCTGCTTGCGATGGTTCTGCGCGCTGCCCTTCCATTGACTAAACATTCGGCAGATCCTGCCCCCGAAGTGCATGCCGAGCGCGTCGCGTTTTCCCCAGGGCGATTGTTGCTGGCCACGGCCCTGTTGGGATTGTTCTGGAATTTCGGGGCTCTGGTTATTTACGGGGCGCGAGACTGGAGCGTGGGTAAAACTTCCGCCTGGTTTGAAGCCGCGGTTTTTACTGCGCTCGGATTTTTACCGGCGGTGGTCGTCCATTCGGTTTTAAGAGCGGGAGAAGGACTGGCCCGGCGGAGCGGGGCGCGGGTTATCACTGTAGTTGCCTATGCCCTGAGCGCGTTTGCAGGTTTGCTGCATTTTTATTCGGGAAGCGTGAATGGGGAGACACCCTCGGCGACAGCGCTGCGCACACTTACCTTTGGGTTCAGCGGATTGACACTCGCTCTTGTCATCTATGCTCGGCGCTCATCCGTCTGGAAACGCGCAATATGGGTGGTCGCGCTCGCGGTCTTCGCCGTTTCGGCTTTACACATCAGCCGGCATACGAACGGCGACGACCCGTGGTTTATTGAATTGATCGGGCATCATGCGTCGTTACCGCTGGTGATCGCGATGCTTTATCAGGATTATCGGTTTGCACTCGCCGATATCTTCCTGAAACGCGCGCTTGCGCTGGTTGCCCTGGTAGCGATGGTCTTCGGGCTCTATGTCATTGTTGCCGCCCCGCTGCTGAAGATGCGCGAGGCGAGTGGCGATTTGGATCCGGCGGCTGTTGGCGCTCTGATCGCCTTATGGATGGGCACATCGCTCGTCTACCCGCTGATGCGGCGAGTCATTGTCTGGTTTGTGGATGCGGTGGTTTTGCGGCGGGCGAATTATCAGGAATTGCGTGATGAGCTGGCCCGGGTTGCCGCCTCCTGCGAAAACCCCCAGGACATCCTGGAGAAAGTTTGCGTTCGCCTGGCTCATGCGCTGACGACGAGTGAGGTTTACTGGCTGAAACAAGAGACTGATGAGAGCGCCGAGAAAAGAGAGCATGAGCAGAATGGCGGCTATTGGCACGAGTTCGTCCTGCCGAGCGAAATGGTGCGGGTCATGGATCAGGAGAGCGGTCCTCGCCCCGAAAAGCAAGATAAGCTCGTTCGGTTGCGACGCACTGCTGCGACCGTCCTTGTTCCCACGCATGAACCGCCGCGTTATTCGCTGGTGATCGGAGAATTGTCCGGCGGCCGCCAGCTGCTTTCGGATGACATCGCGCTGCTTGAATCTGTTGCGCTCATGCTGGCCCGGCGGATTGATGCGGTGCGTGTAATACATGAACGATGCGAGCGCAATCTGCGCGAGCAGGAGATCAGCAAGCTTGCGACCGAAGCCGAGCTGCGTGCGCTGCGCGCTCAGCTCAACCCGCATTTTCTTTTCAACGCGCTGACTACAATCGGTTACCTGATTCAGACCGCGCCTGAACGTGCGCTTGAAACGCTCATGCGGCTGACCGGATTACTGCGAGCCGTGCTGCGGGCGCCGAACGGAGAGCTCGTGACGGTCGGCGAAGAGATGGATTTGATCGAATCCTACCTGGCAATCGAGCGAGCGAGGTTTGAAGACCGTTTGCGCGTTGTGATTGATGTGCCGGTCGAGCTGCATCAACTTCGTATTCCTCCGCTGGTCATCCAGCCGCTGGTCGAGAATGCGATCAAGCATGGTATCTCACCGCGCAAGGACGGCGGTGATCTCATCGTTTCCGCTCGAATTGAAAAGAATGGTGATGCGGACGATCACGCCGGGAACAAACTTTGCCTCTCAATTCGCGACACCGGCAGTGGTGTGAGCGACATCGAACTCGCGTGTGGGCGCAGACGCGGTGTCGGATTGGCGAATGTCCAACGGCGGCTCGAATGCGTTTACGGGCAAGCCGCAACCTTGAAGTTGACCAGTATCGTTGGCAGCGGGACCGTGGCTGAAATTCGTCTGCCGCTTAGCACGCAGGCGGAAATCAGTACCGCGAGCGGTAGCGAGCGTGATTCTGAACCTGGATCTGCTCACAAAGCCACGCACGCGACAGCTCGCGTTACTGCCCGCGGTTCTGCCCGCGGTTCTGCCCGCGGTTCTGATTGATCACGCTATCTCGTGGAAACCAGACTACGAATTATCATTGCAGACGATGAGCGTCCGGCACGTTCGTTTCTTGCCGCGATGCTTCGCACCTTCCCCGAGGTCGAGCTGATTGGCGAAGCGGCAACCGGCGCCGAAGCAGTAGAACTGATTGAGAGAGAGCGGCCCGATCTGGCTCTGCTCGATCTGCAGATGCCGGAAGTTGATGGGCTCGGCGTTATACGCCTGCTCAGGAAAGATCGATTGCCGCTGGTCGCTTTTGTGACGGCTTATGACGAGTATGCTGTGAGGGCTTTCGAGCTCAATGCCGTTGATTATCTGCTCAAACCCCTTGAGCGCGGGCGTCTGATCGATACCTTGAATAGAGCGCAGGAGCGATTGGGACGAGCCGACCTGCGCGAAAGCGAAGCGGACCGCCTCAAAGCAGCAGCTGCTGAATATGAGGCCGCGAGACTGGCGCCCTATCTCGAACGTATTCCGATTCGACAACGCGACGAAATCGTCATTGTGCCGGTTGATCGGGTAGCCTCAGTCGTTGCTGAGGGGGAACTGCTTCATCTGACGACCGTAGACAATCGCCGGTATTCGTTCTCTTATCGCCTGAAAGACCTCGAAGCGCGCCTGGACCCGGCAAATTTCATCAGGCTTGCGCGAGGCACTCTTGTCAACGTTAGCCAAATCAACCGCATCAGTCCGCTGCCGGGCGGGACCTACGTCGTCACATTGCTCAATAATCAGCAGCTCAATGTCAGCCGGTTACAGGCGAGAATACTTCGCGATCAGTTGCTGAAACTCTGATAGAATGCAGCTATGGCGGCAAAAGGATCACGTACAATTTACGCTTGTCAGAACTGCGGTTATCAATCGCGCAAATGGCTCGGAAAATGCCCGGATTGTGGTGCATGGAACTCGTTCACCGAAGAGCGGGAGCGCGTCGCGCCGAAAGAGAGCGCGGGAATTGCGCGCAGTGGGCTGAAATTACGCGAAACCAAGCCTGTCTCTTTCACTTCTATCGAAGCGCAAGATGACGTGCGCGAAGTGACGGGCATCGAGGAGTTCGATCGCGTGCTTGGCGGCGGGATTGTACCCGGGTCGTTGATTTTGATTGGTGGCGAGCCCGGCATCGGCAAGTCGACTTTGCTCACTGAGGTCGCCAACAAGCTCAGTTTGCTCTTTGGCAGCGTGCTTTATGTCTCCGGTGAGGAGAGCGAGCGTCAGATCAAGCTCCGTGGCGATCGGCTCGGCATCAATCCGGCCGGGCTCTATCTTCTTTCTGAAACCAGCCTCGAACGCATCTTCGACGAGATCAACAAGCTTCAACCGCAGGCGATCATTATCGATTCGGTTCAGACGATCTTCTCGGAGAAGCTCGAAAGCGCGCCCGGATCAGTCTCACAAGTCCGTGAGGTCGCGGGACAATTCCTGCTGCTGGCCAAAAATCTCACTGTGCCGGTCTTTCTAATTGGCCATGTGACGAAAGAGGGAATGATCGCCGGCCCGAAAGCGCTCGAACACATCGTGGACACCGTCCTCTATTTCGAAGGCGAGCGCCATCACAACCATCGCATCCTGCGAGCGGCCAAGAATCGCTTCGGCGCGGCAAACGAACTCGGAATTTTTGAAATGACCGGGCGCGGGCTGATAGGTGTGCCAAATCCGTCGGAGCTCTTTTTGAGCGAAAGACCTCTTGGCGCTTCGGGGTCGGCAGTGGTGGCAGCGATAGAAGGCACTCGCCCGATGCTCGTCGAAATTCAGGCGCTGGTCAGTTCGTCAAAATTTGGCACAGGCAGGCGCACTACACAGGGAGTCGAGATCAATCGCGTCGCACTCCTGGTCGCCATGCTCGAAAAGCGAGTGGGATTTCATCTCTCCGGAGATGATATATTCGTCAACCTTGTCGGCGGAATCTCACTGGATGAGCCGGCTGTCGATCTGGGCATAGTCGCCGCCGTCACATCGAGTTTTCGCAATATCCCCATTAATGAGCACACGATTGTTTTTGGGGAAGTCGGTCTGGCCGGTGAAGTTCGCGCGACGAGCCACGCGGCTGTCCGTTTACGCGAAGCCGCGCGCATGGGATTCAAGCGCGTCGTCATGCCGCAGAACAATCTGAGCGGTTTGCCAGAGGATGACAGGCTCGAAATTATCGGCGTGCGATCGGTCATCGACGCGCTGGATACGCTGTTTTAGCTCTTAAGAAGAGAGAATACGAAACAAACGAAATTAACGAAACAAACGAAAAA
>JAKEHZ010000111.1 GCA_022614735.1 Acidobacteriota bacterium
ACGAGAATCTAATCATTAACGAGTCCCTGATCGTCAAAGCAGAGTTTAGCAAGAAGGACACAACCCAAATTCTGACATTGCTTTTTGCAACCGGAGCTATTGACCCCGACAAATCGCATTATGAGATTCTGCTGAAAGACAGGGAAGCTTGGGCACTATGGGAGTACCTATTAAGTAAGGCAGACCGCTGTTGATCGCTCTACAGTTGGTAACGTCACTTGCCTGATCCGATGGGTTCGGTACGCCTGATTCGCTCGTAAAGATTTTCGTATAATGGGATCACACGCTCCGTATTAAACCGCTCGACCGCCCATGCGCGCCCGCGCATCCCCATCTCGCGCCGCTTTTTCTCGTCGGAGATTATTTCGATCGCGCGTTCAGCTACTGTCCTTGTGTCACCCAGATTAACCAGATATCCGGTCTCGCCTTCACGCACGACTTCGGGTAACCCACCGACGCGAGTCGCAATCACCGGCACTTCGCAAGCCATCGCTTCTAGCGCAGCAAGACCGAATGATTCCGTCTCACTCAATAAGAGCAACAGATCAGCCACCGAGAGATAATCTGCAATGTTGGGAACCTGACCGACAAATAACACATCATCACTTAGACCATAATCTTGCGCGAGCGCTTCTGCACCTTCTCGCTCCGGTCCATCGCCGCACATGACCAGACGAACTCGAAGATCTGGTTTCTGTTCCCTGATCTGCGCGAGTGCGTGAATGCAGTCGGTGATGCGTTTGACCGGACGGAAATTCGATACATGCATGAGAAGGTTCTCGCCATCCGGAGCGAGGCTTGCGCGCAGGGTTGCGTTATCCCGCCTTTGATAGTCGTGGGCATTGATGAAATTCGGAATTACTTCGACCGCGCAGTTGCCGAAGGTGCGACAGGTTTCGTCAGCCAAATATTGCGAGATCGCAGTAACCGCATCTGACTGTGCGATTGAAAAACGCGTGATGGGCAGAAAGCTTTTTCTCGATCCGACGAGCGTGATGTCTGTCCCGTGTAACGTCGTGACAAATGGCAGATAGCGCCTGGGCATGTACATCTCGCGCGCCAGGAATGCAGCCGTTGCGTGTGGGATCGCGTAATGCATATGTAGTACATCGAGTTTCTGGCTTTCGGCGACTTCGAGAATTTTTGAAGCAAGAGCGAGATCATACGGCGGGAACTCGAATAGCGGGTAGTCGAACAGATCAACCTGATGGAATTGCAAACGCTCATTCAGCCTGCACAAGCGTGTCGGCAAAGCGTAACTGATGAAATGCACCGTATGGCCGCGCTCCGACAATTCGCGCCCCAATTCCGACCCGACGATCCCGCTGCCGCCATAGGTGGGGAAGACTGTGATGCCAATGTTCATGAATACATATTCATCTGCCGCGTCAGCAGTGCGACAGGGTCCGCAACGTTCAGCGCTTCACGGACAAAAAAAGCCTCACCGTATTCCACCCCGATCATCGAGCCGAAATAACGGTCGCGCGCTTCAATTTCGCCCAAAAATCCTTGTGTGCTCACGCGCGATTGCGGTTCATTGCTTTTTGGATTGAAGAACTGCGAGGCGTGCGCGCGGACCGCTTCACATTTGCGCTCGTAAGTTTCGCCGATGTCAACAATGAAGGCCGGCGCGACAGTACGCGGAAAAAGAAAATAGGCAACGCACGACGGGCGCCAGCGTTCCAATCCGGATTCTGCGTCATATTTCGTAATACCGGCGATGTGCGCGGCTTCGCGCACGAGTTGAGAAGTGTGTGCGTGATCGGGATGTGGGTCGTCCCAATGCTGCGTGAACACGATGCGCGGGCGAATCCGGCGTAAAGCGCGGACAAGCTTGATCCGTGAATCTTCGTTAGCCCAGATGCGCGAATCTCCCATATTGAGATTCTCACGTAAGGACAGCCCTAAAATTTGTGCGGCACGTGTCGCTTCAATAGCGCGGATTTCCGGTGTTCCGCGTGTTCCGGCTTCGCCACGTGTCAGATCCAGGATGCCCGTTCGGTACTCCATCGAGGCCAGCTTGGCCATTGTCCCTCCAATGGAGATTTCAACATCGTCCGGATGTGCGGCAATTGCGAGGACATCGAGAAGCGCTTTTGCATTGTCGGACATAGCGCCAAGAGAGTAGCACAGATTTTGGCAGCCCCACAGTTAACCTTGGGGGTCACTATGGAGTGCTGAAGAGGGAAAACGGAACAAACGGAAATAACGGAACAAACGGAAAAATCTTAGAGAATTTCCGTTTGTTCCGTTATTTCCGTTTGTTCCGTTTTCCCTCTCTCTATTCATTAATCACTCTCCTTGGAAAATTGCGACGTTTTGACTTTTCCTTACCCGGCGTTTAAAGTCTGCTCTCCGGCGCGGCTTTTTTACCGAGAAAGCCAAGCAACGCAGAGTTGATCTCCTGCTTCAAAACCCCGGCCGCCTCACAATTTCGCAGTGAGACGCGCGAATTCTACTTTCACGAAAAAAATTCTTTTGCGGAGGACACTTTCGGTGCAAACCAGGGTAAAGGCGAAACCCTTCAAGCAAACTGAATCAACTTCCGCCAAAACCGGATCTACAATCGTTTCAGCAGAACTGGCCCTATCCGGTGTTTATAAATGGCTGCTGCGCGCGGCTGTTCTGGTCGGCGGCGCATCAGTTATGGTGGTGGAGATTTTAGGCTCACGGATCCTGGCGCCAAGCTTCGGCACGACGCTTCACGTCTGGAGCGCTTTGATCACAGTGACGCTTGCAGCTCTGGCTGTCGGATATGCAGTTGGTGGGAGAGTGGCCGACCGCAGACCCGGTCTCGGGACTTTAATGATGGTCATGGCGTGCTCAGCCGGCACCTTGCTGCTTTCGGACATCATCACAAAACCTGTCCTTCACACAGCTTATCGCGCAGGAATGGTCAGCGGGACATTCATCGCCGCTACCCTGCTCTTCTTGCCGACCTTGTTTTTGCTCGGGATGATTTCACCGATGGCTGTGCGCGCGGCAGCAGATCACAAGCAACTCGGGACGAGCGTCGGAAATCTTTACGCCCTCTCGACCGTCGGCTCTGTTGCAGGCAGTCTTGCTGTCTCGCTTCTGCTCATCCCCAATATGACCATTCACATCGCGGTAATTTCGACAGCTGTTGCGCTCGGCTTGATTCCGATCTGTTATCTGCTCGCGCGCTCGAAGCGACAAGCGGCACTGCTGCTCCTTGTGGCATTAACCCTCAGCGTCATAACCACAAAGGTGATGGGTGATGAGGCGGACCGCGAGCTGATGTACAAAAACGAAGCTTACCCTGTGACGGCGCGGATTCCCTCGGCCTACGGTGATCTGGTCGTCAGCGATTATAGAGGAGCGCGCTACCTTTTTCTCAACGGCGTGCAGCAGGGCTCACTCATCGGCGATGTCTCGCACGCGAGGTATGCATATGGACTCGAGCGACTGGCGACTGCCAAAGGGATCCCGAAATCGATCCTCATCTGGGGGCTTGGCGCAGGGGTTTACGCGCGCTCCATGGCTCAAGCGGGATCACAGATCACTGTCATTGAGATCGATCCGATGTCGGAGAAAGTCGCGCGCGAGTATTTCGGCCTGCCTGCTTCAGTACGAGTTATCATTGGTGATGCGCGAACCGAGACGCTGGAGCTGAACGAAAAATATGAGGTGATCATCCTCGATGCCTTCAGCGGGGACACGCCGCCATTTCACCTGCTTACGCGCGAAGCACTTCAAAGCCTGCGCGACCGGCTCGTCCCGGACGGTTTAGTCATCGCCAATATAGTTGGCGGCATTTCCGGCCCGGAATCCCGTGTCGCCTCTTCGGTCGCCGCGACAATGGAAGATGTCTTCGGCAAAACAACGATCTATTGCCCAAACTGGGTGCTCGCGGGAAATCCCGCCAGATATGTGTCCACCATGTTTCTGGTCGCGGGCAATTTACCCGAAACGCCTGCCCCCTTCACAATGAAGGTCTCGGAAGAAGTTCGCCGAATAAATTATATTGAATCCGTCTTTGGATCACGAATCGAACTGCCCCGCGATCATGCGGTGATCCTGACGGATGATTATGCCCCACTCGAGGCCTGGTCTGATGCTGCAGTCCAGGTCATGCGCTAATTGTTATGAAAAGAAAGGGAGTCGGACATGCTGTCTTGGACGACACCCTGAAACGATGAGAACGGGTATCCTACCGATTTTCAGAGGAGTCGCTCATCTCGTTCATAACAACACAAAGAAACGATGTCAATGCCCTGGGAGCTTGCGCTCCCAGGGCATTGACAGAGGAGTAAAGTTTTAATGAAGAAGTTGCCTTTCGTTGCCCTCCTGTTGCTCCTCACTGTGACAGGACTACTGGCGGGAAGCTTGATCGCTACCGCCGCGAAAAAAGACAAATCGTGGGAACAATCCGCTCAGGTTATAGAACATCTTGCCCTGAGTAAGCTTTCACCGTGGGTGGTCGAAAATACGACCACCGCCCAAGAAGCTGAATTTTTAGTCGTGCTCGTAGAACAGGCCGATTTGAGCCTGGCCGTGTCGCTTCAGACGAAAGAAGAGAAAGGTCGTTTTGTTTTCGATACTCTACGAGCAAAAGCGCAGGCTACCCAGGGCCCACTGCTGGATTGGCTGAAAGAGCGCCAGATCGTGCATCGTCCGTTCTATATAGTCAATGCCCTCTGGGTCAAAGGCACACGTGAAATTGCGATTGAAATCGCCTCACGTCCCGACGTCGCTCGCATCGAAGGCAATCCGCAGCTGAGCGGCATCACTCCGGTGCCGATCAATGAAGACGATGCGGTGGGACTGACAGCCTCGCCGAATGGCATCGAAGTTGGTGTCGGTTATATCCGCGCGCCTGAAGTTTGGGCCATGGGATTTACCGGACAGGGTATTGTTATAGGCGGGCAGGATACGGGCGTGCGCTGGAACCATCCGGCTCTGCTTGCGCAGTACCGCGGATGGGACGGATTGAATGCCAACCACGATTATAACTGGCACGACAGTGTTCATTCGGGAGGAGGCGATTGCGGCCCCGATTCAAAGACGCCCTGTGACGATGACAATCACGGTACACACACTCTCGGCACGGCGGTGGGCACTGACGGAGGCACGAATCAAACCGGAGTTGCACCCGGCGCGAAATACATCGCGTGTCGAAATATGGATCGCGGCAAAGGCACGCCTGCGACATATCTTGAATGCTTTCAATTTATCCTCGCGCCTATTCCGGTGAATGGAGCCCTGGAGCAAGGCGATCCCTTAAAGGCCCCTCATATCACAACCAACTCGTGGACCTGCCCTCCCACTGAAGGTTGTTCTCCCAATACACTGAAGGCGGCCGTCGAAGCGCAGCGTGCCGCGGGCATTATGACAGTTGTCGCGGCGGGCAACACCGGTGCGATCTGCTCAACTATTGTTGACCCGCCCGCCTTGTACGACGCCAGCTACAGTATCGGGGCACTCAACGCGACCACGGGAAATATCGCTCCCTTCAGCGGCCGCGGGCCTGTTACGATTGACAGCAGCAACCGCATCAAGCCTGACATCACTGCGCCGGGAGTGGGTGTTCGCTCGGCACTGCGCAACGGCGGTTATGGGCCCTTGAGCGGGACATCGATGGCGGCGCCGCACGTCGCGGGCGCTGTTGCGTTGCTCTGGTCGGCATATCCCGAACTGCGTGGCCAGATTGAAATGACTGAAAATATCCTCAATGAATCCGCCGTGCGAATAGAATTGAGCGATTGCAATAGCAACGGATTCCCAAACAACGTCTACGGCTTTGGGCGACTGGACATTAAGGCCGCATTTGATCTGGCGGCGACCAGGCTTTCGCCGGTAGAACAGGTCTTTGGGATTCGCGGCGGTGCGGGTAAAGTTGATGTCGCGGCATTGGCTCACGTCACGTGGCGAGCTGTAAGCAATGATTCTTGGATCACGATCACATCGGTTAACACAGGAATCGGGGCCGGCGTTGTCACTATTTTTGTGACTGAGAACACAAGCCCAGACCCGCGCACCGGAACAGTAATGATTGCCGGCCGCACAGTGAAGATCACGCAGCCCGGCGCGGCGCCGCTTTTTGCCGTCACGGGGCGGGTCGTGACCAGCAATGGCGAAGCCATTGGTAAGGTCACCTTGCAATTTACGCGCATCAGCGGAGGCGGCGAAGTACCCGCGGAAACGCAGACCGATGAGAACGGCAACTGGAGTCAATCGGGATTTGAGCCGGGAACAACATATCGCGTAACTGCAAATCGAATCCGGATGTTATTTGCGCCATCTTCATACGATTTCAGCGCAGCAAGCAATATGCTAGACTTCACGAGCGTAGGACGACGAATAGCCATCAGTACTCAACCCTGAAAAAGCCGTGAAGACCAAGGTCACACAGTCTCCGACGATTGCCGCTCGATTTATCCAACACGGTGAAATCGTTGCATTCCCGACGGAGACTGTCTACGGCCTGGGCGCAAACATTTTCAACGAAGGAGCAATCCGGAAGATCTTCCTCGCAAAAGGCCGGCCAACAGATAACCCGCTGATAGCACACATTTCAGAGATATCTCAGCTTGAATACATCACGAATGGAGTCCCGCACATAGCCCAGAGACTGCTCAGACGATTTTTCCCGGGGCCGCTCACGCTCGTCTTGCCGAAGGGCGAGAGGGTACCGTCCAGCGCGACGGGAGGACTGAAAACTATCGGTGTGCGAATGCCGCGCCATGCGCTCGCGCTCCAATTTCTTCGCGCCTGCGGAATGCCGATAGTTGCGCCTTCCGCCAATCTCTCGGGCCGCCCCAGCCCGACAACGTGGCAGGCAGTTCGATCCGATCTCGATGGGCGTATCGGTTGCATCCTCAAAGGAGAGCAGACCCAGGTGGGATTGGAATCCACAGTCGTCGATTGCACAGGCCGGATACCCATAGTTTTGCGCGCTGGCGCGGTCACACTCGAGCAATTAAGAGAAGTGATTTCCGAGACCAGATTAGCCGAGCGCAAATATCCGATAACGCCGCAGAGCCCCGGGCAAAAATATCGCCACTACTCGCCGAAGGCCAAGGTCGTCATCTGCAGCTATCCTCAATACACGATCGCCTCAGCAGATGCAGCCTATATCGGCCTTGAATCTCCGATGTACACTAACGTTTTCAAAAAACACCTGATCTGTAAGAACGTGGAGGAATATGCCCGCTTGCTCTTTCAGTTTTTCCGCGAATGCGATGAGGAAGGAGTGAATACGATCTATTGTCAGGCAGTCAGCGAAGAAGGATTGGGCCTGGCATTGATGGATCGGCTCGAACGCGCGTCGGACGAATAATCAATTTTCAGTCTTCCATCCAGCACTGGCCCGGTGCGGGCCGGTGCGGGCCGGTGCGGGATGGAAGACTGAAAATTGATTATCTATTCAGCACCATCAATCCCAACAATAAAGGCAAATACAAAACCGAAGCCTTGAGCAAAAATCTTGAATTCTCGCGTGTCATCTCCCTGGCTGTGAGAATGCTGACATAAAGAAAAGCTGCTCCGAGAACCATTGCCCCGATGAGATAAATCCAGCCTGAGAATTTAAGAAAAGTCGGCAGCAAACTCACCAGCACGAGCGCCAGAGTGTAACCGACGATTTGCCGCGCGGTCGATCTGCCATCAGGCTCGACAACCGGAAGCATACGAATTCCCGCGCGCGCATAATCTTCGCGATACATCGTCGCAATCGCGTGGAAGTGCGGGAATTGCCAGAGAAACATAATTCCGATCAAAACCAACGGTTCAACCCCGACGCTGTTGCGTGCCGCAGTCCATCCAAGCAATGGAGGCAGCGCCCCAGGGAAAGCCCCTACGAACGTGCACCAATGTGTTCGCGTTTTGAGCGGGGTGTAAAGGAACAGATAGCTTGTCAACGCCATGAATCCGGAGACGGCGGTCAGCGTATTTACAAACCACGCGAGATAGACCTCCGCGATAACCGAGAGAGCAACACCAAACCACAGCGCATTGCGCGGCGATAATCTGCCCATCGGCAAAGGTCGGATCTTTGTTCGTTCCATTAACGCGTCCGCATGCCGCTCCAGGTATTGATTGAGCGTGCCGATGCCGCTTGAAAGTAACGCGATCCCGAATGCCGTATGGAAAAGTAACAGCCAGTTGACCGGTGAAGTGGATCCGAGTGCAAACCCGGCCAGGGCAGAGAGGACAACGAGAAATGTGATGCGCGGTTTTGTGAGATCGAGATATGCAGCGAGCTTTGAACCAAAGCTCAGACTCTGTGGCGATAGCTCCGCTGTTTCCTCAGCGGGCGTGATGAATTCCATGACTTACCTTTCATTTGTATGACGACGATATTGATACGATAAAAGATAAGATAGCATAAGAGAAAACGGAACAAACGGAAATAATGGAACAAACGGAAAAATGCTAGAGAATTTCCGTTTGTTCCGTTATTTCCGTTTGTTCCGTTTTCCCTCTTCAATCCTCTAAAATCTCATCCAACAACTTCTGATCGACTTCTCCACGCTCGGCAATCAACCTCGCAGCTTCATCGCATTTCTCCTGCACAGGGTGTCCGGCATGACCGCGTGTCCAAGTCCACCTGATATGATGAGGCTTTGCGGCTGCATCAAGCCGCTGCCAGAGATCAAGATTGGCTTTGCGCTTGAATAAGCCGCTCATCGTTTTGACCACATATTGCGAATCAGAGATCACCTCGACCCGGCATGATTCTTTCAACGCTTCGAGTCCCAGACATGCAGCAACGATCTCCGCTTGCTGATTGGTCGAATTGCCAAGGTATTGGCCGATAATCTTGCGATGGCCCTGGAAATCGAGCACAGCTGCCGCACCCGCGCGCGTAGTTTTTCTTCCATTTCCGAGGCTGCTTCCATCGCAAACGATTGTCACATTTTTCATAAAATGGTCTTCGCCTCTTCCACCTCTTCTACCTCTTCAAGGGAGCCAAACGGATGCCGCTGCTGTTGATGTTTCGCGCACAACATCAAGGTGAACTCCATCTCTGATTTGAGCGAACGGAGCGCGAGCCGTGTCTCCGCAATCAGCATCATGCAACCATAAAAAAGCACTACTGTGCCCACGATTCCCAGCCCATTTGGGAGCCACATCGAAAAGTGTAGTAGTGAAACAAATCCGATGGCAACTGTCGCGGCAACAAACAGGCCGAGCGAGATGTATAAGCTCGTAAGTGAGTGCTGTATATATCGACTGCGCCGCGCATGAATCGCAAGTTGGCGTTCGACTTCGGCGCGACGATCTTCGGGAAAGTCCACCTTTTCGGCAGAAGAAAGGCTCTCGATCGTCCGGCTCAGTTCGCGCACGCGATCAACAACGCGCGCCAGCCGCGTCGAAGTCGAGAATATCAACGTCCCGCAAGCCGAAATCAGGACTGCAGGGGTAATCATGGCACTGAGAACATTCAGCGCGCTAATTGTCTCTTGCATAACCCCTCATATTGATTGCGGATTGCGGATTGCGGATTGCGGATTTAAGAGGAACTTTCATTATCAAATCCGCAATCCGCAATC
>JAKEHZ010000112.1 GCA_022614735.1 Acidobacteriota bacterium
CGATGTGCCCGATGTGCCCGATGTGCCCGATGTGCCCGATGTGCCCGTTGTGATGGTCGGTTTCCGGCTCGTCTGCCCGTACTGCACCACCGACGCGGAGATGATAAGCGCAGCGACAAATGCGAACGATCCCTTTCGCATGGTAAACCTCCTGGTGTCCTTGAGTGAGTTGGAAAGCGTGATGAGTGGACTATTCTAAACGATAGCTCATAATATTCAACAAATATTGCGTCTTAATAGTCCAGGAGAGAATACGAAACAAACGAAAAGAAGAAATCAAAAGGCCGGAACGATCTTCTTTATTTTGCCTTTTGCCTTTTGATTTCTTCTTTTCGTTTGTTTCGTTTATTTCGTTTGTTTCGTTTGTTTCGTATTCTCTCCTGGACTATTAAGACGCAATATTTGTTGAATATTATGAGCTATCCAACCTGAATTCCCAGGCTATCTAAAAACCTGGTCGGTTTCTCGCCGCCGATCAATGCGAAGACATAATCGTTCTTGATTCTCGCACTCTCTTTGGCTGTCTGCGGATCGCGTTCGCGAGCGTTCATCAAGACTACTTCGTCCTGCAATATCTCTTTTATTGTCTGGCCGAAATAGGCTCTGATCTTTCCTTCGTCAATACCTTCGTAAACCAGTATCTTGTTGGCGAGCTTGATATCGCCTCTGAAATTACTGCGGATGACAAGCGAGACGATGTTGTCACGCCAGCCTGTGATCTGCGCACCATCTTCTGAACGATAAGCCGCCAGATCAATCGCGGCCTCGACCGCCGAGTTACCAGCTCCGACGACGACTACGTGTTTGCCGGAATATTCACTCGGATCACCCAGTTTGTATTTCACCTTATCATCCTCGTAGGTCGTTCGTTGCCTGGCAATGTATCTCGTGCCGCATTGCTGACAGAATTTATCTTCTCCGATACGCCTGGCGCCACACTTTTCACAGAAATCCAGAAAGACAAACCCCTGAGGCGTGACGGTGATCTTCAAATCTTCACCCGGCAAATTCATTTTCATTGGTGTCCCGCGATTACCGATTGCCAGAACCACGCTCCGCGCGCGATATTGCATCTTCTGTCTCGTTTTATATTGGTCGGTTAGAATCAGGAAGATATCGCCATCACGCCGGACATCTTTACAGCTTTCGTTTTCGTTGATGACCAGCCCATTCGATTTCATGGTCGCCATCCACGAATTGATCATGGCTTCTTTCACAGCGCCCGCGCCTTCAAGCCTGATGCCGCCTTTTATCTGCTGATCGACTGGATTGTAGAAGACGTATTTGCCGGGCTGATAGGTCTGCTGAATAGTTGCGGCGACTTGATCCTGTTCGATGGCAATGTACTTCAGCCCACGTTGCTTAGCGAGGACAGTTGCTGACAAACCGGCCGGTCCGATGCCGATGATAGCAACATCATAATCGGCATTCCCGTTCCTTCCGGCTCGCCGCAAATCCTCGAGGACGTAATCGATCACCGCACCGCCTTCATTGATCGCATTTTTAATCAGTGGCACGCCCGAGACATCGCCGATTAAATAAATGCCCGGCACGTTTGTCATAAAGTTGCCATCACGCTTCGGTACTTTGCGTTCCGGAATCTTCTTCGTTGAGTTGACGACAAAGCATGCCTTGGGAACCGTGGGACATTCAACCTCACATCTGGTGTCTTCCATACACTGCTCAACTGCAACAATCATTGCCTTGCCGTTGACGATCGTAAGCACATCGTGAGGACAAGCATCAACACAGGCGTGACAACCGATGCAGGTTGCGACATTGACCACAGGATGCGGATAAGAGGGTCCTCTCGGGTCAAGGATGGTTGGCGGCTCTTGAGATGGCTGCGACTCTTCCGGCGCGGCTTTTGCTTCTGCCTCGGCCATTTCTTCCATCACGCGGCTGCGCCTCTGTTTCGTGTCCATGACAATCAGAGCGACACCAATGAACAGGGCAAAGAAAAACAATCCGACCCAGCCGGCCCAGGGCACGGCACCGTAACTGATTGGCAGGGTAGTAGTGAAAGCAATAGCCAGCAGCAGAACGAGGAATATTGCGGTGATGATCAGTTGTGATCGTTTCATAAAAAAATTCGCGGTTCGCAGCTCGCAGCCTGATGCCGTTTCTCGTCTACGCTCTCTTACGTATATCGCTCTTCAATCCACCATTCGCCGCATCAATCACCACTTCTGCATTCGTTACCCGTTGAAACGTATCGAAGGCGGTATGCTCAATTGCTGCAATCAAACCCGAATGCAATCCCCGCGCCCCCGTTCCGCGTTTCAAACTACGTTCGACAATATGACTGATGGCGGCTTCGGTAACCGTCAGGTGCAACCCCTCGACTTTAAATTCGCGAACGAATTGCGGCAGTACGTTGTCGAGCAGGATTCGTCGCAGCGTCTCGACCGGCAGCGGCTGGAATCTGACGATGCGCGCGAAGCGGCCCATCAGTTCAGGCAGAAAGCCGTAGCGCTGAAACACTTCGATCTCTTCCAGGACCGTTGACTGTCCCACATCTCTGCCTCCATCCTTACTGCAAAAGCCGATTGATTTGCTCTCATTCTTGACCAACTCATCCATCCCTGAAAATGTCCCACAAGCAATGAAGGGTATATCGCGGGTCGAAAGCGGTGCGCGCTGGCCATAAGCCGAATAGCCATAGTCCATCGGGACCATGATATCCGTGCCCTCGACGATCTTAAGCAGCTCACGCTGCACGCCGTATCCCGAAACGTCCTTGGTCGTGCCTTCTCCGGCGAATCGGGAGTTACTGGTCGACGATGCGAGTTTATCGAATTCATCGAGACAAACGATCCCTGCAGAAGCCATCAGAAGGTTCCCCTCGGCCGCGAAAACCAGCCGCGTCAGGATCGTATTCACATCATCACCAATGTAACCGCTCTCAGTGAAGCTCGTGATGTCAACCAGCACAGTCGGAAGTTGGAAGACCTGTTGAAAGAGCAATTCTACGAGAAATGTCTTGCCGCAGCCCGTCGGCCCAACCATCAATGTGTTCTGCTTTGGAGGCAGCTGACGGCGATTATCATTATTAACATGCAGTCGTTTGAGACGGCGAACGTGACGATAGGCCATCAGCGATAAAGCGCGGCGCGGCTCTTCCTGTCCTTTGTAACCCAGTTGCTCCAGACGATCCGCAATTTCAGGCGGCGAGATGAGCGGCAGGCTGTGGATAAATTCGCGAAAGCTCTCGCGCTCGCGCTCCGAGGGATCGTAGTAGTCCTGGTTGTCGTCTTCGGATGAGTAGTTCATCTGACCTCCATCTATCTTTCAATCTTTATCTCCTGCCTTCGTAAACTTGCGCGCAAATCCTTCTCTTCGCCGTGTTGTGAATGGCAAGAAACGCAGAGGGGGCCACCGGCTCTCGACTTACCCAGCAAACTAATTGCTCTTTCGGCAAAAGCCCGCCGCGCGTACGATGCCTGAGTCTCTGCCTGCGTTGCGCGTGTCCCGTGACAGTTTGCGCAGGCATCGCGCACGCCCTGCCTCAAGGCCGCTCCTTCAAAACCGGTCGAATGGCAGTCTGTGCAATTGAGACGGCCTTGCTGGCGGCCTCCCGTGTGGACGAGATGAAACTGCTCTTTTGGAGTGAACTGCGAGGTTGAACCGGGAAGGTCCTTGCGCGCCCACTCAGCTTGTGAAATCCCATCCCACGTCCATCGCCCTTCGGTCACAGGATAACCGAACGTCCCGCCATGGGGTGTCTTGAGCGGTTGCTTTGTCAGCGGAGAAATGAAGCCGCTCCCGTCACGATGGCATCCTGTGCAGGCCACGTTTGCCACGAAGGCGGGACGGAAACTTCTCCCATGATGTTCACTGTGACAAGTAATACACGTCAATCCGACTTTCATATGCACATCGGAAACATCAGAGTGAAAAGCCGATGTCTGGTGGCAAGAAGCGCAATTTTGATTCATCGGAGCGCTGACCGAATGACACGTCGTGCACGTAGCGGAGTTCGCCTGTTTCGCGATTGCAGGGGTCATCGAAAGATCTCCGCGCGAGTGAGGGGTCGAAATCGGCCCGGGCGAGTAAGCATCTGTGAAGGCGAATGTCGCGCCCAGGGCGAGCACAGTCACGATCAACGCCGCCCAGACGAAGAGTGCCCCCGGCCAGGCCCTTAGCAGATCGCGCGTCGGATACCAGTTGAACTGCGCTTTGCCTAATCGCTGTTTGCCGACAGGCATGAGCGGCGAATCGGTCGAGAGCTTGCCTGCCTCGCGCATCCGTTTGTCCCAGAAGACTTTCAATGACTGCGCATCGCCCGGGTCCATGATCCCGGTGAGCATTCCCGTTCCGCTCAACCGCCGCGTGCCTTTCGGCGTCGTCTTTTCGCGCTGCAATTGAGCAAGCTGGCTGAGATCGAGCCTGATGGTCTTCCTCTGCTCGATCGGAAGTTGCAGCTGGCTAAAACTTGACGCCTCGATGGGAAGCGGTTTGACGCTCATCTCGACATCAAACTGCAACCCCTCGCTGATGTATTTAGGATAAAGGAAGAAAGGTCCAATCTGTATTAAATCGCCATCTGCAAGCGGTGTCTGCTCGATCAACTCGCCATTGAGCAAGGTGCCGTTGGCTTCCGAGAGGTTGAAGATCCAATAATCGCCGTTGATCTCTTTGATGCCTGCATGCGTGCGCGAAACGGTCGGATGATTGAGAGCCAGGTCGTTGCCTGATAACCGCCCGATGGTCAACCCCTCACTCTCGATCTCAACCGGATCGAGGTTGATGTCTTTTCGAATGATGAGAAACTTGCTCATAATCTCAGCTCGATAAGAAATAGAGCACCTGAATGATATGGACGATCATCAGCGCCAGCATGAGGGATGTGAAAACCACGTGTGGCGCAAGCCAGATTTTGAGCGATTGATGCAGATAAATCAGCGCATCAACGCGTCGCATGGTCGCGGCCTTCTCGATTGCACTGAAGAGGTTCCCTCGCTCGTACGGCGAGAGACCTGATACCTCCTTTTCGAACTTATGATTGGTTTCGACGATTAACTGATCGAGTGTCTCACGTTTGAGGTATTGACGCAGCAGAAAGCCCAGCGAGAAGAGCCGCGGGATCACCTGCCTCTGGATGAATACTCGCGCATTCGGAGTAGCAGCAGCCATCGCTTCCCCCAGCTCGCGACTCAACTCTTCCCGGCGCGCCAGCAAATCCTCGATCAGGAGCGGCTGGCCTTCGATCTTCGTCAGCATCCTCGGAGCGAAATAATAGATCACAATTCCGAGCAGCCCCGTCAGAATCACCAGATCGAAGGAGATCATCAGCGCAGTCGTCAATATTCCGCCTGAATCCGTTCCACCGTGGATCAAAAGCATGATGCCCGCGATCACTCCTAAATAGGTATGTGAGAGGAGCCAGAAACGCAGCGGGCCCGCGCGTCGTCTGTAAATCTGCCTGCGCACCGGATAAGCCATCACGCCGAGGATACCAATCAAGCCGGTGATGCCCGTGATCCAACGGAGATCAAGGAATGAACCAATTAAGGGCGTTTCAAGCCCATGGTTCACAAAACCCATCAGCGTCAAACCGGTCAAGAGCAGTGTCAGAGCGAGACCGATCATGTGCATGACGCGCTTTCCGAAATCCTTGTGCGACGTGTGACGCAAGACGGCGTGAGTCGAGTCTCTGAAGATCACGCCCTCGATGTTCTTGATCTCGGCGAAATAGATTCGTGGATCGACACGCAGCAACGAGCCCGTCGGACAATTCTCTTCGCAACTATAAGCCCGTTTCTTTGCGCCCACGGGATTGATCGGTTTGCCCACGCAGAGATTGCACTTCACCGCCAGAAGGTCTTCGGTCTGCTCGACTGCCGGCGGCAAAGGCTCGGGCGCTATCCTCAGCCATTTTCGCCAACGGCTCGGTTGGGCCTCCTCTTTCGGTTTTCGTGTCACCATCGAAATGGCATTGTAGGGACATTGTGTCGCACAATCTGCGCAGCCGATACAGGTCTCCGGGTCGATGTCCACTTGCCCATCGGAGAAACGACCAATGGAGCCCGTCGGACACCCGGTCAGACATTCGGGGTCCTTGCAATGCAGACAAACGTCAGGCGCCAGCAGGCTCTGGAAACCAGACCGCTGTTTGAGACTAAAAGGCCGAGTGATGTGGATGCCGCGCCGCAGGAGGCGAGACTCCCCATGAATCTTATGACACGCCAGTGAGCAATTGCCGCAGCGAATGCACAAATCCATATCCATGACGAGCAGGTTCGTCGCATCGACCAGCCCGGTCTCGATTAATTCCTCTTGCGATTTGGCGATCGGCAGCGGCTGGCGGTTCTGTGTCAGGTCCCGCGGAGCAATGTTCGAAAAAGCGAGCAATAACGTCTCGCGCAACTCCGGATACTGGCGGAGTTTTGAGATCGAAATCTCCAGCACCTCCGTGCGCCCAAGCAGCGTGCAGGTCTCCTCCCATTCGCCGGCATGCGTGATTGCCTCGATCCCGAAGCAGTGTGATGGGCCGACATAGGTAGCGCCGGCCTTTGCGCCCCAATTGCGACTCTCCTTCTCTGCGATCGCAATGTTCGTGACCTGAATGCGCGGTGTGAGCCGAGCCCAGCCGGATTTGATCAGATAAAGCCGCCGGATTGATTCGCCCGCGCGAAAAAGGACGTGGTTTTTTGCATAGACGCGGAATTGCGAGATCATCTCGAGCTGGCCGATCGATTCATCGCTGAGCTGTGTTGATGCTTTGATATCTTGAACAGTTGCGGCGCGGCCATGACGGCGATAAGTCGAATCGAGAGCCTCGCCGAACTTTGGCAGCTTACGCAGCAGGCGGAGCGCGGGTCTCTGCACTTCGAGCACCTGAACTGCTTGATCCTGAGGAGCGCAAACCGTCGCCGCGCGCGGCACTCCGGCAAGCACAGACATTTCACCAAACTGCACTCCCTCGGGAATCTCCGAGACTTTCGTCATTTTGCCGGCATCGCGGATTAATACATCCGCTTTACCCGAAACAACGATGTAAAACGTGTTGCCGCCCCAATCTCCCTCACGAACGATCTCCTCACCAGGCTCATAAGTCAGCAGCCTTACATAAGGACCTACTTTCTTGCCATTGTAGTTGCGGCCGTAGACAATGACTTCGAGATCAAGTTCGTATTCATAGTGCCCATCGAGTTTTACGGTCAGATCGGCGATTGCACCAATACTCTCAATTGCAACTAGCACCTCGCGGTGCCTGGTAGTCTCTTGTGGCATAGTGTTTCAGATAAAAAACGAGGCACAATCCAATTTTGGAATCCGAGGGGAAGAACAACAGGTAATGATAATGCATTTTTAGAGCCTTGCGGAGCGTTAGTCAATGGGATCAGAAGGATTTTGATTGCCCCCTGGCCATCATTTGTCATTGTCAATTGCTAATTGTGTTTTGACCCGCATTGATTGAGGAGCCCCCTTCATATCGGAAATCTGAAGAGAACGCGAGACACGCGAAATAATTCATGTATTTCGCCCTCTCCACCTCCGTCACAATTGACTCTGAGATTGAATCTCTGCGCTCAGGATTTTCTAAGAAAACTTATTTATTCAGCAAATCAATTCTAAGAATCAATCTCATCAGCCTGAAATCCCAAATAATTAGTATATCTGACTCTGCCGATGCTTTCCATCGAAGACATTTCCATTATTTCGCATAGCCTGTTGTCTTTTCGGATAAATCTGTTGAGTTTTAAAAATGGGATTGATGTGTCAAACCTTCAGATACAGCCAACTTAAAAATCTGAAAATTAACTGGCATATAAGTTGCGGCCTCAACCATGCAATTTTCGTCCAATCGATATGAAGAATCTGCTGATGCTGTTGATCGGCTAAGTTACTTTTACAATATTTTTGCCTTTGTTACTAACACTCGTGTGTTAACCCCGGAGCATTCCAATTTCCTGTCAAACAAGTAGGAGGCTGAGATATGAAGGTATCAAAAGGTATTAGTGGTTCAACCACGCTCATTTTTGAACTTGTTGTCCTATTGTCCCTTGCCAGCTTATGGACGCCTGCGCAGGTATTGAATACAACCGTGTCTGGGGCTGTTAAGGATCAGGCCGGCGCAGTCATCCCCGGAGCTAAGGTCATACTATTTGATTCTGCGACCAAGCTCTCTGTGGCTACGACAACTAACACAGAAGGCTTCTATTTATTCAACGATGTGCGCTCCGGTTATTACCTCGTGCAGGTAGAAGCCACGGGGTTCAAAAAAGCGGAGGTGCGTGATGTAAAGGTCGATGTTAGTACTCCTGCAACAATAAACGTTACTCTGGAGACCGGGCAGATAGCCGAAGTAATTACAACCACAGCAACAGATGCTCAAGCAGTTATTAACACCGAAAATGCGGAGTTGACCACTGTTGTCCTGGAAAGGCAGATCAATGATTTACCCCTCAACGGGAGGAATCCGGTACAACTTGCGGGTTTGCAGGTTGGAGTGGCAACTAACAGTGGAACACGCAACTCAACGATAAATGGTATGCGAGGTTCCTATAATAACCTCACCTGGGACGGTATCAACATTCAGGAGACTTATCTGCGCGGGAACAGTAGCAGCGGCCTGTTCGCACAGGCGGCCCCGAGCGTCGTTGCTGTCGGTGAGTTCTCGATTACAACGCAAAACAGTGGGGCAAGCGACGGCACCGGCGTAGCACAAGTTAAACTGGTTACGCCGCGGGGTTCGACTGCTCTTCGCGGTCAACTATTCGAGTTTCACCGCAACGATGTCCTCGATGCCAACTCCTTCTTCAACAACTTGACTGACCTGCCCAAAGAGAAGTTGATTCAAAATCAGTTTGGTTTTGGCATTGGCGGCCCCATCAAATTACCAAAGAAGATTTTTGGACCGCTCGGATTCGACAGCAACAAACTCTTCTTCTATGCCTATGATGAAGAGACGCGGGCGCCTTCGCAGCTCGCGGTCACTCGTACGGTGCTGGCCGAGGCAGCGCGACAGGGCAATTTCACCTATCGCCGCGTTGACAATGGCCAGTTGCAGACCGTAAACCTGCTCAACCTGACCGGGCGTCCGTTTGATTCCCGAACCCAGCGTTTGATCGGTATGTCGCCCCTGCCCAATGACATCACATTGGCCGGTGACCGTGTCAACACAGGTGGCTTTCGCTTCAACACGCCCTCGGGAAGCAGCGAGCGCCTGTGGGGATTTCGGATTGACTACAACCATTCGGAACGACACCGCTTCGAAGCTATCTACAGCAATGACGCAGTCGACACGCCGAACGATGCGGCGACCAATAACATTGGCGAGCCGTTCCCCGGATTGCCCGGTGCAGGTCAATTCCCTCGCCGGCAGCGCGCGGCGTTCGCCTGGAACTGGGTTCCGGCGGCAACGCTGACCAATGAAGTTCGCGGCGGCTTCTACCGACAGAGATCGCTCTTCCTAAACAACGCGGAATTTCCCGAGGGCAACCTACTTACTTTTCCGAGTATCGGCACGACTGTCACCAATCCGGTGCGCAACACACAAGCGAGCGGGCGGAACGGCAGGGTCTGGGAATTTACTGACAATGCCTCGTGGGTCAGGGGAAGCCATCTGATTCGCTTTGGCGGTAACTTCCGTTCAACAGAGGTTGAGCCATTCAGCTTCGCCGGGGTTATTCCTACTTACACCCTGGGTTTTGGCTCCGGTTCCAACCCGCTCATTGCAACCAGCACGGCGCAGTTTCCCGGCGGTATCGGAACGAACGACTTCAACAATGCTTCGAATCTGCTGGCCCTTCTAACGGGTGCAGTTACTACAGGAGCACAAACTTTTAACGTTACCAGCGCAACATCAGGTTATGTCAATGGTGCTGAGCAGCGACGAAATCTCAAGTACGAAGCCTTCGGCGGTTACGGCGCCGACACCTGGCGTATCCGTCAGAATCTGACGCTCAATTTCGGCTTGCGCTACGAGTACTTTAGGCCCGTGCGCGAACTTAACGGCATTGGGTTGATTCCACGTGGCGGCCTCGAAGCACTATATGATCCCAATCTGGTGCTGGACCTCGCAGGCGGTGCGAAGGGGACACAACCTTTCTACAAACCTGACCGTAACAACTTTGCGCCTAATTTCAGTTTCTCATGGGATCCGTTCAAGAGCGGAAAGACTGCAATTCGCGGCGGCTATGCGATCAGCTATGTCATCGACAGCGTCATTCAGACTGCTGAAAACGCCGCTATCGATAACAACGCCGGTCTATCTTCTGCGGTTACGGTGCGTGACCTGACGGGCACGGTGAGCGGTGGGGGGCTCGTGCCAATCAATAGGCCGGAGTTCAAAGTCCCGCGGACGCTCAAGGACCAACAGACGATCAACCTGAATCCCACCGTCTTTACGCTTGATCCCAACCTGACGACTCCCTACGTGCAACAGTGGAATCTGGGCATCGAACGGGAGATCTTGCCCGATACTGTTCTCGAAGTCCGTTATGTCGGCAACCACGGGGTGAAGCTGGTCCGTGGGATAGACATCAATCAGGTGACGATCTTCCGCAACGGCTTCTTACAGGACTTTCTGCGAGCCCAGCAAAACCTCTCCACCTCCCAGACCGAGCGCCAGCGGCAGATGGCTGCCGGCGTTCCAACCGGCCAGCTGGTTATCATTAGCCCGGCCTTTAACGCGGTGGTGCCGGGAAGCCAGCAGTTGTCGATCTTCCCGCAGATCGGGCGTCGTGGATTGTTTACGACGGCAACAGGTACCACACTTGACTCGGCTATCGTCAACTTGATCCTCCAGGGCCAGGCTGGAGAGCTTGCAAACCTCTACACAACATCGCGCAACATCTACCTCACGCCGGGAACCAATGGCGCAGTTCTCACGCCGGGGTTCTTCCTGCGCGCCAACCCTGAGGCCGGAAACGTCGATTACATCGGCAATGGGTCATTCTCAAATTACAACGCATTACAGGCGGAAGTAAGGCGCCGTTTGAAGAATGGGATCTACTGGCAGGCGAACTATTCCTGGAGCAAAGGTTACACGGACTTCGACGGCAGCGACTCGAACTTCTCGGCAATACTCGATCTGGACAAAGGGACTGCCCTGGAAAAGAAACGTATAGCAAACGACCTCACTCATATCTTCAAGGTGAACGGGATTTACGAATTGCCGCTAGGTCCCGGTAAGCGCTTCCTCAATCAATCTGGTGTGGTAGGCAAGCTCCTCGGTGGTTGGTCGATAAACGGTATCTTTGAAGCTCGCACCGGCCGTCCGATCTCGATCATAGCCGGGACCGGCAGCGCAACCGCAGGCGGACGCGGCACGGTCAATCGCCTGGGCCGTTCAGCCAGGAACACCGCCAATACCTCTCTCTCGATTGACGACTTGAAAGGGATGACGGGGCTCTTCCGCGATCCGACATCGGGGCTCCCGATCCTCTTCGATCCGAAATTGATTGGCCCTGATGGGCGCGCCAACCCGCAATTCTTCCAGAACCCGGCTGCCGGCAATTACGGCCTCTTGCATCTGACTCCGGTCAGCGGTCCTGGCATCTGGAATGTCGATCTAGGCCTGATCAAACGGACACAGATCCGGGAAACAGTGAATCTCGAATTCCGCGCTGAAGCGTTCAACGCTTTCAATCACACCAACTTTTTCATAAATGGCGAGAGTCAGGACATTAACAACACGACCTTCGGCAGGATAACACAGACGTTCGATCCGAGGATCTTGCAGTTTGGATTGAAGCTGAATTTCTAGGGATTGCGGATTGCGGATTGCGGATTGCGGATTGATTGCGGAATTATTCTCTTCAAATCCGCAATCCGCAATCCGCAATC
>JAKEHZ010000113.1 GCA_022614735.1 Acidobacteriota bacterium
TACATCGCAGCGGGCCATCCACGGAAGCCAGCACGCGGGGACGCGTGCGCTCCCAGGGCGCTCCCAATGTTTTCATTGTTTCTGGGCGTCGTCATGTACGACATGAACGACTCCTCCGAAAATGTACAGCAACCTTTCCAGGTTGCTGTTGTTTCAGCAATGGTCACATTAGCGGGTCAACAGCAACCTGGAAAGGTTGCTGTACATCGCACCGCTATTTTCATAATTTCTGGGTGTCGCCCACTACGACACGAACGCCTCCTCCAATGTTTGTAGATTACTTCCCATCCGAAGCATCTATGCTATCGTCCGATTCGTGCGCCAATTTCACAATATCGCGCTGAAGCTGAAGTATGACATCTTCGGATTTCTTCGATACGATGTTGGTTTCTTCACGCAACACCAGAGCAGCTTTGATCGAACGATCTCGCATAATCATCTCGACGAGGCGCCTGGTGGTTGAAGAAGAAACATTAAGGCCGGAGTTCTTCAAACTGCCCTCGGCCGCTTCGAGCATCTCGTCACTCACTTCATTTGGTTTCTCCAAAATACGTCGGACGTCGTATAGGCCGATCAGCGGTCCCTGCATATGATCTTTATGCGGATACTTCTCTTTGAAAAAGTGGAAGCAATCCCAAAGCGGTTTGATCGCAGCTTCGTAACCGAGCATCCCGAAAAGCATACAGACGAGCGATAAGGCATAGGCATTGGCGATGGGTTTATTAACAAGAGCAAGCAATTCGTCTGCGACATCCATCTCAGAGTGATAGATGATCTTAATCGCCATCTCGGCAAAGCTGTCGTTTTGTGGATGAGCAAGTTCGGCCAGAATGAGAGGCACGGTTTCCTCCGCCCGCTCGATAATTCGTTTTGTGAGCAATAGATGATTGAGTGGATCGGGATTATCTTTCATGATCCGGACAAGTGCTACCGCGCTGTCAGTATTTTCGATTCTCCGAGCCTCCTCTTTACCCCTGGAGATAAATTTTCTCGTTAAATCCAGAGCGAGTGAGACGATCCCCGTTCTGAGTGTGGTATTCCAGACCAGGTCCTGCGCCGACATTTCAGTTGTCGGATTGGCGTCAAAGAACTCTTGACTGAGATCCGGAGGTCCATAATCGCCTATCTCTCCGGGCGCAATCCAGTCATCATCCATACGCGAAGACGCGGCCTTAGTCGGAATAGCGGTGGGCTCAATCTCCGTCTGCTTAGGAAGGCAACATTTCTTGTATTTCTTACCGCTGCCGCAAGGGCACGGATCGTTTCTTCCGATGTTCACAGCTATTATTTCCTACCAGGCTCTATACTCTAAAACCATCACACTTTCGCCCATTTATTCTTGAAAATCTTTTCTACTTATACCTCAGATCGTTTGATGTCACGTTATGATAGTGGTAAGAATGTTGCGCATACGACAAACAATACTATAACTTCCGAGCAGCGTCAGCCTGTTCGGTCTTTTCAGACGCTATGGTAAAAACTGAACTCCCGGTCTTACCCTCGAATCCAGTGACCGGCCAGGTCAATGGCAAGGAGAGGAAGTTGCCGGTGCTTTACGATTGCACGAAGTGCCCGGCTTATTGCTGCTCTTATGACTGGATTGTCGTGACGAAACGTGACATACAACGGCTCGCTAGAAGGTTCGGGCTGAGTTACGAAGAGGCAGAGAAGAAGTATACGAAATACATCAAAGAGTATGGCCATCGGGTACTACGCCATCGCGAGGATCACATTTTCAAGAGCACCTGCCAGTTTCTCCATCCGACCGAGCGCCGTTGCACAATCTACGAGCATCGCCCTACCGTGTGTCGTCAATATCCTGATTCACGTCGCTGCCGCTACTACGATTTTCTGAGATGGGAGCGCGATCATCAGGACGACGAGAACTTTGTCCCTATGCAGAGCTGAGCGGGAGAGCGGGGCGACGGGGGGACGGGGAGATGGGGAGACGGGGAGAATTTTTCATTTTTCATTTTCCATTTGAGATTTACCATTTGTCATTGATCGAGCCGCACATCGTGATGACAAATGTCAAATGACAGATCTCAAATGAAAAATGAAAAATTCTCCCCTCTCCCCTCTCCCCGTCGCCCCGTCTCCCCGTCCCCCAGTCTCCTTCACCCTTTCACTCCCGCGCCCGTCATCCTTAGCAGGGCGGAGCTCAACTCTCGCTGTAAATCTCCGCAGAGATGGCCGATCTCAACCGTCGGTGTTCCATCCAGCAGGCAGCGATAAAATATGATCGCGCCCAGAGTCTTACCCTCTTCATCAGTCAGAGGCACGCGTAAAGTCCAGAATTGGTCCGAATTGAGAATCTCCTCAAGGTCTGTGTCGCCTCGTTCCCATACCCAGATGACATTACTTGAGGTTCTGTTTACCGGGTACGCGCAATACCGCATCGAGTAGGAGGCAATAAGCGGCGCTTTTTCGCTCAATTCGAGGATGGTGCAGTCGAACTCGTTCGTTGAGAGCATCTCTTCAAGCGCGGCAAAGAGTTGATCGGGAGTTTTCGCGCTGCCCAGGCCGTCGCTCGTGCGCCGCACACGGACATTGACGGCCAGTGCTCGACGCCTGCGCGATACTTCCTGCTTAATCTGGCTGCCCAATTCGCTGAACTCGGCGTAACGCAAATGCTGGACGCCGAAGATGAATGCCACACCGAGCACGAAGAAGATCAAAGCCCCGATATTGCGTTTCGGATTCAGGAGCATCAATCCAAAGAGCGAAAACAGCGCACATACTGCGTAAAGCAGAATTACCACCTGAGGCTGCGTCAATCCGCGTTGCAACAACATGTGGTGAATGTGGCCGCGGTCACCGGCAAACAATGGCCGTCCGCCCAGGAACCTCCGAACAAGTGACAATCCGGCTTCGGTGACCGGCAATCCGAAAGAGACCAGCGGGATCGCGATCGCAATGATTGTCGAGCCTTTCTGTGAACCGGCAAGAGACAATGCCGCTGCCATAAATCCAAGAAACAAACTGCCCGAATCTCCCAGAAAGATCGTTGCCGGGTTGAGGTTGTAGCGCAGGAAGCCGATCACTGCCCCAACAAGCACTACGGAAATCAAGCTGATTTCGGGATTGAGCTGCGCTATCGAGAAGACCAGGATAGAAAGCAAAGCAAAAACCGATGCTCCCGCGGCCAGCCCGTCAATCCCGTCTATTAAGTTGAATGCATTCGTAATGATGACAATCCATAGTGCGGTGAGCGGAAAGCTGAGCAGCATCGGCAATTCCCACGTACCTCCGAATGGTGATGAAAGGTTCTCAATACGAAGACCGCCGGCATAGACCATCGATGCGGCAATCAATTGAAAGAAGATTTTGACAGGCGCCGAAGCACTGCGAAAGTCATCGTAGATGCCCAAAAAGAATATGAACGTCGCAGGCACAAGCAGCGCAATCAGCTTGGGCAGATTTGCGCGGAAGATGTCTGTCACGAGGTTGCCGAGGAAGGGCACACAGAGCAGCGTCAAGGTAAACGCCAGGTAGATAGCTACTCCACCGAGTAGTGGTGTCGGTCGCAGATGGATGTGCCGGCCATTGTCGGGCATGGCGATTGCGCCCCATTCCGTCGCTTTGCGTCGCACAAAAGGCGTGATTAACAACGATCCGAGAAATGATAGTGTGAATAGAGTCAGGTAGGTCCGCATATTTTGTTCAGTTTTTCGATCAGCGGTTGTTAGACGTGAACACGTTTCGGTTGCCGGTTTGTTGGCGGCTGCCGGCCCGCTTTCGGTTGTTTACAAGCGAAGAAAGCTCATTGATATAATTTTCTGCAAGCTTCGAACGAAGGTAGTGAGTTTTGACAAATTGCCGGCCATTAATGCTCAGCTGTTTTCGCAAAAGATTGTCAGTCCGCAAGCGGCCGATCGCTTCGATCAAAGCCTCGGCGTTTTCGGGCTCGATGCAAAGCCCGGATTTTGCGCGGGCCACTAGATCCGCAGCTTCGCCCTCCACGCTACAAATCACGGGGCAGCCCGCTCCCATCAATTCGAATAGCTTCGAGGGCAGGACTTTTTGAAAAATCGGCAATCGTTTCAACGGAACTATGCCCGCGTCACTAGCGCGATAGTATGCCAGCAGACGTTCGCGCGGTTGTTCATTGATGAAACTCACATTGCTCAATTTCAACTCGGCAGCCATGCGTTTGAGATTCTCTTTCTCCGCGCCCTCTCCAACGAAGAGGAAGTGGACAGCATCGTCTGATTGCAATTTATTCGCAGCCTCCAACACCACATCCAACGCATGCGACATTCCGTGCGTGCCGATATATGACACAATGAAACTATCACGCAACTTTATCTCTTCCCGGATCTCTTCCGGTGAGATGCCCTTTGAGTCGAGGTATCTGGCATCGATGCCATTTGGGACGCTCTTGATCTTCTCGGGCGGAATGCCTTTGCTGATGAGATGAGGCCGGGTGGATTCGGCGACGACAATGATCAAGGCCGCACTGCGATATAAGTGGAGCTCAATGGCTTCGAGGATTTTGATGAGCAGCGGATTTTTGAGCGCTCCGAGCTCGACTGCTGATTGCGGCCAGATGTCGCGCACTTCGAGGACAAATGGCGCGCGTTTAACAATGCTCAGCAGATAAGCCGCGACTGCGCAGAAGAACTGCGGTGAGGTACCCGCGACGACATCAGGCCGTCCGGTCATGAGCGTGCCGAGAATAAGCGAAGAAAAGAAGAAGGAGAAGAAATTCAGAATGCGTTTGAAGAACCATTTATTCGCCGCACAGTAGACCCACGTCCTGAGCAGGTCTATTCCTTCGATATTTTCGCGTTTGACGAAGCAACCGCGATATTCAGGCCGAATGATGCCTGTCGGATGATTGGGAAAGCCGGTGATGACCGTGACATCGTGGCCTTGACTGACCCAGTGCCGCGCATGCTCGAAGGTGCGCGCAGAAGGGGCTCCCATTTCGGGAGGGAAGTATTGGCATAAGAAGATGATTTTCACTCTATTTCTTCTTTGATCCTTTGACCCTTTGACCCTTTGTGTTGAAACTGTTAGCCGGAAGATGAAACTTGCCAGGAAACTTGCCCGAGAAAGTCCGGAAATCACAAATCCCGTTTGATTCTATAACCAAATGGCTCGCCCCTTCTCACACGGTACTCGAAGCAGATAGCCTTGCTTGGCTGCGCAAGGCCAAAGTCGGGGAAATACCAGCCTTGAACTGGTGATTCATCACCCCCGATGATCTTCAGACTTTCTGCAACGAAAGGCTCAATTCTTACTTTCGTCTGATCAGTACTACATTCAACGGCGAGTCCGTTGTGGCCGTCTAGCTCAACCCGTACATCAGGATGCAAATGAATAAAACTCGTGGCTCGTTCGGCAAAGCCGCTGACCATCCTGTCTTCAATATGCCAATCGCCACCACATTCACGATGAATATGGCGCTGGTGAACCAGCCGGGGATTGTAGAATGGCCGATACTTACCACGGAAACTCCACGTTTGCTCGTCGCTCTCCACCTCGACACCAGTCATTTCGGCGCGCCGCGCCATCCGAAATGTCCCCCATACCTCTGATTGCTCGCGCCCATCAAACATAACTGTGTTGTGCGCGCGCGTCGAACGGCAATATTCGCGAAAGCGATCTCCACCGTAACCGTGAACCCCCGAATCCACAATGAAAGGCCGCCCCTCGAGCCATAACTCATAACTCAACAGATCGCAATGCGCGTGCGCAGGGTTGTAGGCTGCCGCTGGTGGTCCGGCGTCAACGATGATCTTTTCCCGAGCATCGGCTGAAACCCACAGATAGTAACCGGTCTGTGGGAAGGAGGATGGGAACATCTTATGATCAATGCCAACGATCCGCCGGGATGCCTCAAGAATCGGCTCCGGTCTGGTCTCTTCCGTGTTCGCCGAATCGTTGAATAGCGCGAGCGTGCCGTCAGGGTAACTCATAGCTTTGAGGAATCGGGACATCGCGCGCAGCTTCGATTCAATCTCGACTCTGTGCGTGACGCGATCAAATGCTTTCAGCAAAGCATAGCATTCGAGAAAATCGGTCAATACTTGAGCGTGATACATCGGTGCGCGCTCGAAATGCCCGCCGTCATCCAGAACCTGTTCCTCAAACTCGCGCCACAATAATCTTTCGCTCTTACTCAACCATTCCTTCTGATTGAAGAACAAACCCCCCAGCAGCATCGCCTTGATATTCTTGAGAAGATGGTTAGCGAGATGATGAAATTCGAGATGGCGGCTCAGAAAATCCAGCTGAGAGTGAATGCTCGCGCGCCATCTCTCGAGAAATCGGCCATCATTGTAACGATCCGCAAGAAGCGAATAGGCATAGATCCAATTCACCACACGCAACGAAATCGGATAAACATCCCATCCATCGCTACGTCCGACGCGCGCCTGCTCGATCCAGCTATCAATCAATTCGCGACAAGGTTTCATCGATCTCTCATCGCCACATTCGGCGAAATCGCGCGCAGACCAGAGAGCGTAGTCGAAGTAATGGAGATGATAGTTCCAGAGATGGCTTTCGTATCGCCGATTCCAATCGATCGGATTTATTTCTAACTTGCGATTGAGGAAGGTGAATCGCTTGCTTATCAGATCGCTCAGGCGTTGATCGTGTTTATCAACCGGCGTATTGAGATGAACAAAAAAGTTTTTAAAGACCGAACGTATGATCTCGACCGCATCAGGCGCTATTTCCGGCGCGGGTAGTTGTGGGCCGGTCCATCGCGAAGTCAATCGTGGAAAAGCCCTGTAAAAACGAAATTGCGCGATTCGCACTAGCCGGTAAGCAATCTGTTCCCACCGGAGAAACCTGAGCGTTCGCAGTAGCAACACCAAATTCACTGATTTTGTGGTTATGGAAAGGAAGAGAAAACGCGAAACACGCGAAATAAGCGAAACACTTTATTTCGCGTGTTTCGCGTTCTCTCTTGGACATTCGCATGAGGCACTGCTACAAAAACTGGCGGCATCAGTAAATTTCAAATTTTAAATCTCAAATTCACCAGCTCCGGGTTTCCACTACTCAACGCATCCGCGATTCTCAAGGTAGTTAACGTGGTCAAGACCTGGCTTCGCCACGAAACCGGCATCTCGCTTCCCGTCCTCACTGCTTGAATGAACGATGACAACTCCCGATCGAACCCTTTGTCCTGTACGAACCGCCTTAATACTTTTCGTTTTCCGTCGAACCACATCTCCAGCGCGCGAAAATCATCAAGCACGGCGACGCGGCTGCCGCCGTAGACTTCGATTCGCTCCTTCGGGAAAGCCTTATCTCCAGTGGCGAAATAATTGATGTTCCCGACAGACCCATCACTCAGTTTGACTACGATGCTCACTGTATCTGCTCCCTCAGCGCTTCGGTAGGCGAAAACTTCGACGGGGTCGGCATCGGTCAGAAATTGCAGGTAATCAATGAAGTGGCAAACTTCACCCAAAATACGCCCACCGCCCTCCTCACTTTGAATCCAGCTCTCTCCCGGAATCGCGCCGGCATTGACGCGGTATGTGATAGCAAGTGTATCCGCGCCATCAAAAAATTGTTTCAATTCCGACGAGAGGGATGAAAACCGGCGATTGAAGCCGACCATCACACGGCCGTTTGTTCGCGCTACCGCCTCGACGACTTCTCTCAATCCGTTTTCACTGATGGCGAGAGGCTTTTCAACATAGACTGTTTTACCGGCGCGCACGGCTTCGGAGGTCATTTTCGTGTGTCTATCGTGACGCGTCGCGATAATCACAGTATTGATATCGTCGCGAGAGAGCAGTTCGCAATAATCGGTCGTGCAAAATCCGAAGCCATACTTCTCACCGATGGCTTTTGCATTTCGCCCTGTCGCAGTCGCCACGCCAACAAGGCTGACACCCGACGCTTTTGCCAATCGCGGTAATAACACGCTCTTGGCGAAATTGCCCGCGCCGATTAGACCGAGATTGACCTCATCAGCGCCGCGCCCGGTCTCCAGTGTAATGGTGGTCGACCCGCGTTCGTCACTTCGCGTATCGTCATATGTGAGCACTATGCCAAGGTAATCCTCTTTGTTTTTACCAGTGATTATCTCGTAGGCTTGCTCTGCCTGGGCTATCGGAAAATGATGTGTTATCAGCCGATCGAGTTTTACAGCTTTTGTTGCCACCAGCCTGAGAAACTCCTGCATATTTCGTTGTTCTGTCCAGCGCACGTAGCCAATCGGATAATCAATTCCTTGCTCTTCGTACTGCGCGTCGTATCGTCCCGGACCGTAAGAACGCGAAAGACGCAGCTGAAGCTCTTTTTCGTAGTAGACCTTGCGCGGCACATCCATACGTACTGCCCCGACCATTGAAACGATCGCACGGTCACGTGCGATCGCTCCCGCAAGCTCGATTGGATCGTTCGTCTTTGCCGCCGCCGTGACGATGACAGCGTCAACACCATGACTATTGGTGAATTGCGCGACAGCTCCTTCGACATTACCGCCACGCTGAATTGCCGTATCAACTCCGAGTGCGAGCGCCAATTCAACCTTAGCCGGGTCCAGGTCAATGCCGATTGCGCGGCAGCCGGCGGCCTTTAAAATCTGCGCGGTCAATTGTCCGAGTAAACCCAGACCGATCACCGCGACCGAATCGCCAAGCTTCACCTCTGCAGTTCTCACACCCTGCAAGGCAATCGCGCCGAGGGTGACGAATGCGGCCTCGTTGAAACATACGCCTTCGGGAATCTTGACCGCGAGATTTTTCGGGATGAAGACAGTCTCTGCGTGTGAAGCGTAGTTCATCCCGGCGCATGCGACGCGGTCGCCGACACAAAACTCTTCGGCGCCACGTCCAACCTCGCGGACTACGCCGGCGCAACTGTATCCAAGGGCGAGCGGTGTTCCCAACCGCGCGCTCACTGTTTGGATCGTGCTCTTCAAACCGTCGCGCTTGAGCTTATTGATTGTCTGCCGTACCAGGTCTGGCCGTTCTTTCGCTTTTCCAACAAGAGATTTCTGCGCCAGGTCAACGGCCATCTTATCCGTGCCTGCGCTGATCAGCGATGCGACGTTGCTGACGAGGATGCCGCCGTTCTTGCAGATCGTGTCGGGCACTTCTTCAACTTTGAGCACGCCGGAGCGGAAGTTCTGAATGACTTGTTTCATATAAAAGATGTTAGATGCTAGATGCTAGATGCTAGGACGCTCGCCGAGACGCTGGGTGCTAGGTGAGCGTCCTAGCATCTAGCATCTAGCATCTAGCATCTTTTGTTTCCTATCCTCTCAGGCAGCGTTTTCGTGATGTATTTACGGTACCATGTATCGAAGATCAAAATCGCAAAGAGCTCATAAGCGTTGTCTCGACGTCCGCGCTGATGCTCTTGACGCAGGTGAGTGATGTAGTCGTAGTTGAAAATCCCTTCACGCTCGACGTAGTTGCGCGGCAGCAGCTCGTCGAAATAACGATCCAGTTTCGTCCTCATCCATGCGCCGAGCGGTACATTGAAACCCTTCTTCGGCATCCTCAGATTTTCCGCAGGGATCAGATCGGCGAAGGCATCGCGCAGTATCACTTTGCTTTTCGCCGCATTCAGTTTGAGATGAAAGGGGATCTGAAAAGCCAGTTCAACTACGCGCGGATCGAGATAGGGCACCCGCAATTCCAATGACCACGCCATGCTCATCTTGTCAGAATACTCGAGCAGGTTATCGGGCAGAAAAGTCTCGACATCGAGATAGGAAAAACGGTTGCCATCATCCCAGGAAAGCGGAATGCGGTCGAGATGCAATTGCAGGATGCGATGCGAGGAGAGCTGGTCGCCATTGCGGGATTTCAGCAATTTCGCCTTGCGCTCTTCGTCGAGGTAGTAGACCCACTTCAGATACTGCCTTGCCGGGTCACGATCGAGGCCGTCCAGCAGGGCGCGAATGCGGTGCAGCCTTCGGTTAGCGAAATTGTCCTGCAATTGCGAGACTGCGGCTAACCCCGCCTGCGCCGCGATGCGGGGAATGAATCGCAAATAACGCATCGCCTTGACAGCGCGATAACGCGGATAGCCGCCAAATAACTCATCACCGCCTGCGCCCGACAGTGCGACGGTGACATAGTCACGTGTGTGACGCGAAAGCAGGTATGTCAGATAGAGCGTCGTGTTGCCGAACGGTTGATCGAAGTATTCGACCAGGTCGAGCATCTCTTCAGGTCGCGAAAGATCGATTGGAAGTTCATGATGCTCGGTTGAAAACTTTTCGGCGATACGGCGCGCCTCGTTCCGTTCGTCGTAATAATCCAGATCGTCGCCTTCAAAAAGTACGGTGAAAGATTTGACCGGTTTTGATGAACGCGATGCCATCAATCCGACGATCACGTTTGAATCGATGCCGCCGGAAAGAAAAGCTCCGAGTGGGACATCGCTGATCATCTGCTTGCAGACAGCATCGATCATCAGGGCGCGCAATTCCACCTCTAAATCACGCCTCTTCTTGCGGCGACCGTTTGTTAGCGCGCCCCACTCACCCACATCCCAAAATCTCTCGGTCCTCACGATGCGCTTTCCGCGCAAATCATATTCAAGCCAGTGCGCGGGCGGCAGTTGAAAGATCCCGCGAAAAATAGTGTGTGGCGCGGGCACGTAAAGATATGAAAAGAAGTCGTGTGCGGATTGCCAGTCGATCTCCGGCGTATAGACATCGGCTGCGAGAATAGCTTTGATCTCGGAGCTGAATAGAAAACAGCCGCCGGCTTCGGTGTAATAGAGCGGTTTGATGCCGAGATGGTCTCGAACGAGGAAGAGCCTTTCGCGCTCGGCATCGTAAAGCGCAAACGCGAACATTCCGTTGAGTGCTTTGAAAGCCTCGACTCCGCGTTCTTCGTACAGGTGTAATATTATTTCTGTGTCGGTCTCGGACGAGAAGTGATGGCGCGAAGGATCAAGAGAGGACTTCAACTCGAGGTAGTTATAGATCTCGCCATTAAAGCTGATCCTGAGGTTGCCCGTCTCATCGCTCATCGGTTGCCGGCCGCGCGGAGATAAATCGATGATGCTCAAGCGGCGATGGCCGAGGGCCAGTTTGTGGCGCGTGAAATGCTCGATGCCCCAATCATCGGGGCCTCGATGAACGAGAGTTGCCGTCATTCGTTCGATCACGCCGTGATCATGAGAGCCGGCAATGCCGCAGATCCCACACATAACAACCCTCAGCGTTCAACAACCGTGCGCGTTTCATTTCCCGCGCGTTGATCATTCTGCTTCGCAGCCTGCAACTCATACTCATAGAGCTTGGCTGAGATTACTGCCTCGTGCGTCGTCATCAGCGTGCAGAAGATCAGTCCTGGCCGGCCATCGAGAAACCCGAGCCTCATGATGTACATCCAGATGAAGCGCAGCAATGGCCGGAAAGGAAGCCGCGCCCACAAAAGTTTGATGAACCGTTTTCGTTCGAGCGGTGAGCCGAAAAATGTCGCCCTGATGCTCTTCGACCCGTGCATGCCGCGCGCGAGGTTGTGATACACGCGTGCATCCCAGTTCGAATAACGATTGTGCCGTTCAATAAAGTGATAAACGCTTTTGAAATCCTCGTGAAGCAGGTCATTTTTTAGATATTCGGCGCGGCCCTGCAAGACTACATGCTCGTGTGCTTCAACATCGCCGGTGTTTTCAACGTCCTCTGTCTCTAACCGCTCATAACGTCCAAGCCTGTGTTTGAAAAGTCGCAGATTCCAACTCGGATACCAGCCGCAATGCTTTATCCACCGGCCAAGAAAGATCAGCTTGCGGTTGATGTAATAGCCATCAGCTTTATATGGATCATTGAGCGTTTGCCGGATCTCAGTCTCCAGTTCCGGTGTTACGCGCTCGTCGCAGTCAACGATCAATACCCATTCGTGTTTGAACGGCAGCTTTTCCAGCGCCCAGTTCTTCTTTTTCAGATGGCCGCCGGAATAATCGAATTGCACGATATTGTCCGTATACCGCTTGGCAATTTCGACTGTGCGGTCTGTGCTCCGTGAATCAACGACCCAGATATCATCGGCCCAGGCAACGCTTTCAAGACAGGCCGCGATATTAAGCTCCTCATTTTTGACTGGGACGAGGATCGAAAGTTGAACGTTAGTTGATTGATGCATCGTTTCAGGAAAGTAGGGAGAGGGAATACGAAACAAACGAAAATAACGAAATACAGTACGGGGAGCGTAAGCGACCTGCTATTTACCAAGGGCCGCTAAACTAATACCAGGTCGCTTACGCTCCCCGTACTGTATTTCGTTATTTCCCTTATTTCCGTTTTCTCCTCCTCTTGGATAACGCGCGCTCAACGAGCGTCATCAACCCACTGACATGCTGATCCCAGGAGAAATCCCGGCTACGCTCCAAACCCTTTATCCGGAGACTCTCATTCAATCGTTGATCTGTCAGCGCCTTAACACACTGCCCCGCCAATTCGCGTTCATCGAAGACATTGAAATAAACAGCCGCCTCACCGCACACTTCTCGATGCACAGACATATCTGCCGCGACTACCGGCAATCCCATTGCCATCGCCTCGACCAATGGATGCCCGAAACTTTCGGAGTACGAAGGACAGATGAACACGTCGCACAACCGATAAAGCCGATGCAGTTTGTCGTAATGCACGCTGCCGAGCATCGCTATGTCTTCGTGCGCACCCACCCGGTCAATCAAATCGGCAGCAAGTGTCGAATCGTAACCGCCATGGACGGCTCCGCGCCTGATATCAGTCGTCAGCACAAGCTGAAACTCTTTACCTGTTTCTTCCTTTATTCGCTTCTTGATGATTGGCAGCGCGCGAATCAATGTCTCGAAGTTTCTGAAGTAGTTGTAGTGACTGACATAGAGCAGGCGATAACAGCTCTCACTTAAATTGATCTTCGCCAGCTTCTCTGCTGGTAATGGTTCAACATTCGATGTGAAAACATCTGAATCAAAACCGAAATGCAATACCTCGAACTCGTAAGCATTCAAGCCATCGCAAGCGCTAATTCGATCTGCGAAGGCCTTGGTGGGGGTGACGTTTATATCCGCTTGTTTGATAGAGAATCGCGCCAACCAACTTTTCAGCCGGTGACCGATGAGCGCGGAGTGAAGCCCACGCGATCTTAAATCACACCGGAAGGAATCGGAAAAGTAGAGATCGTTGCGGCTGAAAAGTATTTGGGGAACCGCTGATGAAAACAGCGCGAAGTTTCCCAGCGAAACAAGCACGTCGATATTTCTCGACGTAATGTAACTACGTAGACTCGTCTGTTCCCACCACAATCGTCCGAGCAAGTCTCCGTTGACCGTGACTGTCTCGATTTTGACACGGTCATGAGCAAAACTCTGATATTCGTTCAGCTTCTCCGGGGGCACGAGCGCGAAAAAATGTTTAACATCATCACATTCACTCAATCGCGGCAGGATATTTCGCAAATACGTGATCCCGCCGCCTGCGGTCGAAGCCAGCGCATTGAGCAGCACATTTGCGTAATTCGCGGGCAATTTTTGGACTACCTAATTCTGCGTTCGTGCTGCCGTATATCTCAACTCGGGTCTCACGACGCTTCGCGTTTCTCGCACTTCAACCGGACGCCACGCCCGTCGCGCAATGACGCCGGCAATGCTCCCCCAGTACATCAGCGATGTCAGATTGCCGACGGAAAACATCCAGCTTTCAAAGAATGCATTTGCGGAGCCTGCGACGAAAACCGCAATGAACACCGCGTTGATATTGCGTTCGAGATATTCGCCTCGCTGCTGTAAGAGGACGAAGGCTTTCGTTCCCACGCGATAGAGAATCAGAAGGAGCAAGATCAGGCCGGGTAAACCCAGATCGCCAAAGATCTCCAGATAGCTGTTGTGCAGTGCGCGTCCAGCTGCTTCATCCTTGGTAAATGGGAAGACGAGCAGATGTGAAGATGCGAACCCGTAACCTGTCAGCTTCTGTTTCCAGAACATCGGCCACACGCCGGTCCACATTTCATAGCGCCTCTCCTCGAAGATCTGCGAGGAAAAGTCCGTCACCTGGGCCGTCTTGTCTGTGCCCTTACGAACGAACTGTGTTAAATCTGTTTTCAAGGTCGGCGAAATTGTGAAGGCAACTGCCAGACAAATTCCAGCTAGAAAAATCTTGAGACGGCTTTGCAGGTTGACGACGAAGAAGTAGACGACAATCGCGAGCAAGCACGAACTCATTCCGTTGCGAGAGCCGGAGAGCCATAACCCGGCGAAGATCAGCAAGAGCAGGCAGATGTCCAGCCACTTCTCCCGTCTTTTCTGTGCCACGGCGCGCCAGTGGAAAAGCACATAAGGGGTAATCAGAGCAGAGAAAGTTCCGAACATATTCTGATTACCGAAGAACCCCGCATACTGGCCCATAATGATCGTTACGCCATAGCCGGACGCTAAAAATAACAACACCATCAAGGGCGCCAGCACTATCCATGCCGTGCAGTAGTTGAGATGGAAAAAGCGCAGGCAGTTGACACTGCTGAAAAGATAGAACGCCATTCCCCCCATAACTGCAAACGCCAGCAGCGCGAAGCTCAGCGCGCGCATAAACGAGTAGCTGAAGCTGTCCGCGTATACTGAAGAGATCATCATATCGCACAAGAGCAATACCACGATTGCGCTAAATGCTACGTCTATCCCGAACGAGGCAGGTTTCCTCATCTGCCAGGCATACCAGACGAAGATAGCCAGAAGTCCCCACCGCACCAAACTCAACGGACTGAAAGCGCCTTCCGACATTGCCGGCGAAATTCCGTAGAATTCTTTGTTAGAGGCGTAGATGAGAAGGATAAGGAAGAACAGACCGTAGGCGCGCAGAAATCGGTCGCGGAAGCGAAAGCGCAGCAACCAGAGAAAAATCGCAATAATAATGATCAGAACGGGAATGGCCGTCATTTCTTAACTCGTAAGACTGAATTCACTAATAGGAGGCCGAAACTACCAAACAGTTTCAACACAAAGGGTCAAAGGGTCAAAGGGGGATAAATGCTTGAGTTTTTCTTCTTTGACCCTCTGACCCTTTGACCCTTTGTGTTGAAACTGTTTGGTAGTTTCGGCTTCCTATGAAACTTGCCGATTTAATCCGCGTTAATCGTCGCATCCGTGTCAATCCGTGGTTGATTTGTACCAATCTTCTGTGCTTTCGTTTAGACGCGCGGGGCGTTTTTTCACAGATGATTCGACTGCCATCTTTATTCCTTGCGCTGCGCCCTCGATTGACCAGGGTTTGATTTTTTCGCGTGATCGTAACTGCATTGAATGTCGGAGAGCGTCATCGCCAGCAATCAGCTTCATCGCGCGGGCGAGTTCATCAACTGAGAAACTTTCGAGCGAGATACCGTTATCAACGCCTACCAGATCCAAGGTTGCGCCGCAATCACGATGTGATATCACAGCCAGACCGCAGGCCATCGCTTCGTTAATGACCAGCCCCCAGGGTTCCTGGCTTGCAGGCAGCACTATCACATCTGCCGTCGCGTAATATAGCGGCAATTCGTCCGGTTCAACTGCTCCTGCAAAGATCACTCGCGGATCGCCGTCCGCAAGAGCTTTGAGCGAATCACGCTCTTCCCCGGTTCCAGCAATAACGAGGGCAACATAGTGATCCTTCAGTCGTTGCACGGCACGGATGATCAGGTCGACATTTTTCCTCTTCAATAACCGGCCGACAAAAAGGAAAACGACTTTGTCTGTCAATCCCAGCTTCGCGCGTAATGCGACTGATTCCGCCTTTCGCGCCTCGCTGGCTTGCGCATAGTATTCATTATCAACGGCAAACCGCGCTTCAAATAGCTGTTCTGTCCTTGCGCCATAAGATTCCCAGAACATCCTGTTCGCCTGGCCGATAGTGATCAGAGCGGCGGCACGCCGCGTCACTTGGCGCAACCACCATCGTTTGAACACGCGCTTCATCCCGCCGGCAGTGTCACAGTAGATATTCGCATCGCCAACAACCGCAAAAGGTGTGCGGGTGAGCATGGCCCACAGTAGCGCGGTAGTTTGAGGTTTCAGCGTGTAGCCGTAACAGATCAAATAGTCGGGTCGTTCGCGAAGCAGGATTTGGACGAGCGCGGTTGCCGCAGCCGATGAGCTTCCCAGTCTTTTTCCCAGACCTCGCGTTCTCTGATCGAGAATGATCGTTTGATTCGCGTCGCGGGCCTCAAGCTTCTCCTCTTCCCAACCGACATCGCGATTCCAGCTAGAAGAATAACAGACGGTCAATTGCCAGCCTGATTCACGACCCAGCTTTTCGAAGAGCGGATTGAAGTAAGGCGCCGGAACGTTATTGAGCAACAACACTCGCATCATCGTATGGTAGAGAACGGAACAACAACATCGGGCTTGTTGCGAAACCTGATTCACCGCCGAGGCGCAGAGATCGCGGAGGAGACGCAGAGAGATAACCATATCCTCGGTCATCTCTCTGCGCTTCCTCAGCGTTCTCTGCGCCTCGGCGGTGAACTACGATCATAATGCTAAACTTGGGATTCTATTTGTCTTTAATTTGCACACGCTTCAATTTATTGCCTGCACACTCTGGTTCTTTTCATCAACCAGGTAAAACGAGCCGCCCACCGAGACGTTCACTGTCACAGCGCGATAACCGGGAATACCGATCTGCACTCCCTGCCGCGGTCCCAAAGGTGAATGCGCGTAAAGGAGCCATTGGCGCTGCGGAGCACTGCCTTTCACCAATGCCAGCGAATAGACCGGCAATATCGTGCCCAACTCCCATGGGCGTTTAGGATCAAGCGATGTGTCGAGTAAAAACCAGCGATCGACCCCCTGAAACTCTTTGGGAACGATTGTCTCGTATGGGTGCGATTGCGCTCGATTCGATACCAACTCACCGGTGCGCCAGAATTCGCCCAGCGTCGGATTTTTGTGCACGCGGTCGACCCCGGCAACAACCGGCAGGAAGTAGGGTTCTGCCTGAGCTAATGTCTCTTGATACCCGCGAAATTCCCTCACAACTCGCGGGCGCATCAACCACATCCCGAATTGAACCATACCCCCATACCGCTCCGGGTTGAATTGCTGCCCCGCTTTCAAATAGAACTCGCGCTTATCGCTACTTCCAGGTACATGACCGTCCCAGGTTGATGTTTCAAACCAGAATTTTGGATTGAGCCTTCGCGCTTCCTTCAGCATAAACACCCAGTTCATAGCTTCAACCTGCGGGCTGAAGACTGTGAAATCGGTAATCGAGCTCCAATTGAAAACATAGAACGATGGTGAAGCGCCATCCCACGCGACTGGCCACGGATCGATTCGACCTGGGCTGTACAATGAATGCTCCAGCCATCCTGCCCAGCGCGCAAAGTGCGATGGCCCGAAAGCGTCATAAGCGATAAAGTTTGAGTTGATCTTCCACGCACTTGCGGTTAAGCCTTCGCGTATCCCCTGTTGCAGCGCGCGGTAGCGCTCGATCCAGCCGTCACCTACAACCTTGCGTTTGAAATTATCATCACGACCTTTGCCAAACAATTTGGCGAAGCGGCGATCTTCCTCGGCCCGAATCCATTGCAGCTTTGTGTGTTCATTATTGGACACGAAAAGAACCAGCGGCGGGTTGGGATACCATTCCTGAAGCTTTTTCATCATCTGGCTTGAGCCCCATTTCAATCCCACTTCCTGCCATGCGCCGGCAGGTCCAAATGGCGACACTTCGCGCCGAACCTGACCATCGACAGTTACGACATTCGGATTCCTGTCCGGAGGAAGGTTGAAGTATTCATCAGTCGTTGAGAGCATACCTTCCCATTGCGTACTGACCAATGCGATTGGCAGGTTTAATTGCGCTGCGCGCTTGATTGCGGCTTCGTAATAGCCTAACCAACGCGGATCTTCGGGATGTGCAAAGATGTTAGGCATTAGGAACCAGGGAAGCAGATAGTGTCCCTGATCGATCATTTTCATCTGGTAACTCGGGCTGAATCCATTCGCTTCTTCACCCAAATTCCAGTGGGCTGCGAGTGGCAATGGCAGTTCCAGGTTACTTCCATTCAGACGTAAAGCTTCACTTCGAATGCCCTGGATAACCGATGAAGGTGATTGTGCTATTAAAACAGACGAAAGAATGAAGCTAAGTGCCAGGCTAAAAACTGTCTTTCTCATTTTTTACTTCTCCTTACAGTTGCGCAAATGGCGGGCCGAAAGATTTATCCAGGCTACGACCTAATAAAATCTGTTGATAGGCAACCGCAAGCCTTCTGCAAAACTGCGCGTATTCTATGAATTTATTCCGATTGAAAGTCAAAACTGCGCGAACGGCCAGAAGTAACAATGAGAGGATTGCGTACCCCCATGCGTCCCCGCGCCTGCCTATCTTGCAAAGATAGTAAACCGAGTTGCGTTTGAGTAAAAAACTTACTGCTCCAGTCATCTGGTAACCATCCTGTTTTTGCTGATGAATTACGCTGTCAATCGGCAAATACTGCACACGCCATCCATGACGGTGCGCGCGATAATCCATCTCCGCATCTTCAATGTACATGAAGATGTTTTCGTCAAACAACCCTATCTGCCGTAAGCAGGTAACCCTGATTAACAGGCAAACGCCGTTCAGCACCTCTGTCTCCACAACCTCATCCCCTGAAAACTCCAGCGATTTCGGAGATATGCGGTAACGTATCCAGTTAGTGGTGTTCTGCCATAGCCCGGGAGGGAAAAGCACCGTGTTTTGTACCACTCCGGCCTCACGCAGAAAAATTCTCGGCCCGGCGATTCCTGTATCCGGATGCGCTTCGGCATATTCTACCATCTCATCGATGAATTTCGGATTAGCGACTACTGTGTCCGGGTTGATTATTAAAATGTAATCTGCACCCTCTTTAATTGCGTACTCAATACCTTTGTTGTTACCGCCGGTATATCCCAGGTTATTTCCGGTCTGAATAAAAGCCAGCTCCGGGAATTCATTGCGCAACATTTCTTCCGTGCCATCGCCCGAATCGTTATCGACGACGACTATTTTATAGTTTGGATAAGTAAGACTGCGCAATGAGACAAGGCACTGACGCACAACTTCGCACATGCGGTATGTTAAAACGATAGTGTAAACTAGAGGATGTTTACTCATTCTTCGGAGAATTAGCGATAGGGAGATGCCAGGAGAGAAAACGGAACAAACGGAAATAACGGAACAAACGGAAAAATCCTAGAGAATTTCCGTTTGTTCCGTTATTTCCGTTTGTTCCGTTTTCTCTCAAGTCTGACGAACAATGCTTTTGGTACAACAATCAATAAAGCCCCAAATGCCTCAACAAAACCAAAGCCGGCAAGTTTGGCCGCAGCAAAGGGCTTTCGTCTTATCCATTTAAAAGCCGTTGAGATCTTCGCCAGAGGTAATGCAATGACCGACAAAAGAGCCACGCGCAATCCGGGGTACTTAACAGGATATTTCTCCCATGCAAGGTAGCCATAACGATAACCCATCAATAACACGTATTCCCAATGTCTCAGCTTTTTGAGCACCGCGCGGAGTGTCAATGGCCGTTGGGGGTGGATTACTATTGCCTCGGGCTGCCAGATTATTCGTCCGAACTTTCGAACCCGCGCCGCAAGTTCGGTGTCTTCATAGGCCGGGTATGGAAAAGTTTCGTCAAACCCGCCAACTCGCAGCAAAATGTCCCGGCGATAGGCGCAGTTGCAGGTCAGGAATACGCCGCCGTTTTTGTTGCTCGGTCCTTCTCCCAGAGGGTCAAACTCGCCTTCATTATCCGCGTAAACCATACCTTCAACGGCTAAGGCGTCCGGATTGTCATTGAATCCTTCAGCGAGCTTTCGCAGCCAGGTACTCCAGGGCAGCGTATCGCTGTCGGTCATAGCAACAATACGACCACGAGCGTGTCGTATGCCGGAGTTGCGTGCGGCCGCCGGGCCTCTCGGATCCTGTCTCACATATTTGATTTCGAGGCCCAGTCGTTTTGCCTCTTCGACAATGGGTGTGACATCTTCCTCCGATCCGTCATCGCAAACAATGACTTCAAAACTGCCTCTCGGGTAATCTTGCATAGCAATAGCATTCAGACATCGACGCAGGTCTTCACTGCGGTTGCGTGTGGGTATGATGACGGAAAATTCAACCCCGCTCATGCTGTCAAACCCTTGCGCAGAATCGATCGCTCACGACGCCATTTCCCGAATAACTTGCCGGAATTGACAAGCACGTCAAATTGCATTCGCAGCAAATCCCAGGCACGGGCAAAACTGAAATCCAGCAACAGTTCTTTGCATTTCGAACCCAATGTAACAAGATATAATCGGAAGTTACCAGGTAGGGTCTTTCGAGGATCTGTCAAGTTGTAGATGAACTGACTGCGGTCACAGCGGTAATCTCTCTCTCTCTTGATTTTTTGACTGGCTTGCCAGCTGCCCCCGCGGAAGTGATGGATAGAACTGCGGGGGACAAGGGCGATTTGATAGCCGTGGCAGGCAGCGCGGCGACAGAAATCTATTTCTTCATAAAAAGCAAAGTAGATCGGATCGAACATTCCTATATCATTAAAAACACCCCTCTTGACAGCGAAACAGGCGCCTTCAACCCAGTCTACAGGTATCCACTGCCGCGCATTTTCGGGCTCCCTCAGCTCCGCTTGATGGCGGGACAAAGCTGTTTTCGTCCAGCTATTGAAGTCATTATTTTCATAATTCAGCTGCACGGCGCCGAGAATTCCTATCCCCGGATCACTCTCACCAATCTTAACTATGTTCGCAAGCCATTCCGGCTCGACCCTTGTATCCGGGTTGAGTAGGACGATGTATTCAGCATCGTCCGCCAGCGCCTTTAGAATGCCTATGTTGTTACCTTCCGAAAATCCGTAGTTGGATGAGTTAATGATACATTCGACCTGTGGAAAAAATGTTTTTACCAGCTCTACGCTATCATCGTTCGATGCATTGTCTATGAATATAGTTCTGAAATTGTCGTATCTGGTAGATGAGAGCGATTCAAGGCAAGTTCTGAGCCATCTCTTACCGTTATAGTTGAGGACTACAATATAAACCAATGGTTGTAACATAATGCCAGCTAGTTACCGAGCTTGCTGCTCGGTCAATAATTTTTCCAACGAATTCACTGCGCGGTCCCAGGTAAATCTTTGTATCTGTTGATGGCCGGATTCTGCGATACGAACTCGTAGATCATCGTTAACAAGCGCTTCAGTGAGTCTCTCTGCCAGCGCATCCGGGCGCTTGATAGGGGCAAGCAATGCATTCTGTCCATCGCGGGCAAACTCATGGACGCCCTCATTTGCTGCGGCCACGAGTGCGCACCCGCAGGCCATTGCCTCAGCCGCAGGCAGACCCCAGCCTTCGATCCAACTGGGATGTAAAAAAATGCGACAGGAATTGTAGATCTCCAGAAGCCGCCCGGGTGAAGGGAGTTGCACGTATTCAATCCAGCTGGGTATTTCGACATCACGTGAGCTCGTTCCGAACATAACAGCCTGAAGAGCCGGCACTCGCTCTCTCGCGATTTCCAGCGCCTTCAGTCCATCCCTGGTGCCTTTGATCTTATTCGGGTGCGCCAGCATCCCCACTCTCGCAGCCTGTCTTTCGCTGATTGGTCTGCTGATCTTGAGCTGTGAAAACTCCAGACCCGGAGGAATATGAGTTACCCTCTCCGCTTCACCCATACTTTGCGCAAGTCTGAGGAGCCAGCGCGATACAACAACCTTGTGGAGAGGCAAACTCCAACTTGCTCTCACTCGCTCTTCCGGTCCCTGCCAGGTCTCGTAAGATTGAATGAGATAAAACTTGCGGCCCTTTCTGGCCGGGTAGCTGTCAACATGAAATGCAGTGTTATAGGCTGTCGCAATAATGGTATCGCCATCGGGAATGAAATGCTCTCGCAAGTCCGGCATGAGCAATAGCCTGACACCAGGATGGAGGTCAAACCAGGATATCAGAGGCCTCTGCTTCAGCTGCAGCTTGTATTTCCAGAGATGGCTTTTGACATATTGAATTGTACCTCTCTGAGCTGCCTCATTTCTGGGATGGACCACTGTTACGCTGTGACCACGGGATTGTAGTCTGTTAGCGTACTCGTATACCACTTTAAACCCTCCTGATGGGCTGTCTAAGTACATCGGGAGGATAAAAGTAATTTTCATTTTTGAGAAGACCGAAGAAGGAAAACGGAACAAACGGAAATAACGGAACAAACGGAAATTCCCCAGGATGTTTCCGTTTGTTCCGTTATTTCCGTTTGTTCCGTTTTCCTTCTTCGGCTTGGCATAGTGTCCTCTACGCTTAACTGCGGGGATACCGTTATTTTCGGTTGTTTCGTATTCCCTCAGGACCAGCGTTTAAGTAAAGTAGCCGCGGCGATCCAACGAAATACCTTAAGTCTCTGACTGAAGGTTAGCGCCTTGGCGAATCTCAGGAGGCACTCGTTCCAGCTGCCCTTCTGCTTCCAGGCAAATCCGGCCCTGATGTGCAGGCGCGCGAAGAGTAAATTCCGATCGACCCCGCATTCATCCCACATTTTCGGGAAGATTTTTTCCACTTCGCGGAGAGCGGCTAGCGAGTAATGCAAACCCTTGTCAATATTCCTGCCATCACCCAACAAGTTGCCATCGCGAATTCGATAGTAAGCCAGAGGTTTTGGAAGACCGGCTATCGGAAACAGCCTGGCGATTCTCATCCAGTATTCGTAATCTTCCGCCGCAAACAAACTTTCATTCAACAGACCTACGCGGTCGACGCAATCACGTCTTATCACAACAGTTGAGTTCGGAATGAAATCACCGAGGAGAAGCCGGCAAAATCTCGGGTCATCCGTGTAGCCTATCTTGCTTTGAATCTTTTTCTCCCCATTTTCCTCGACGAACATCAAAGCCTGTCCGAAGAGCAGTCCTATTTCAGGATGCCTATCGAGATATGCCACTTGCTCTTCGAGTTTACTCTCAATCCATAAATCATCACTATCGAGAAAAGCTATGTATTCGCCAACCGAGTTTTGAATCGCCACATTTCTAGCCGATGCCGGGCCACCATTGTCTTTGGTAAAAATGTTGATTTGTGGCTCAAGCCTTCTCAGAATCTGTAAGGTGCTGTCCGTTGAGCCATCATCGACGGCTATTATTTCATAGTTCTGGTAAGTTTGATCCAGAACGCTTTGGATAGTTCCGGCAATAAATTCTTCAGTGTTATATACCGGGATTATTACGCTGACCTTAGGGCTCACGCCGCTGACCTCGCAGGTAACCAAAAAGAAACGCAGGCTGTCTCAGATAATCTAAAAGAGAAAAGTAGAAGGCTTTTTTCAAGCCATATCTGGTTGCGTAGTTAAGTAGCTGTCGCGCGATAAACCGCAAACTTATTAACCTTCTAAGTAAAACCCTAAACGGATGATCGATCCGGCGAGCGGGCAATATCTTAGCGATCATAAAAGCTCCTTCGCCGTAATTGGCCAATGTCTTTAAGAGACTGACTGCAGACTGACGGTGATGGTGAAGGACAACGGCGTCGGCGACGAGTCTGAGCCGATAACCATGCTCTTTGATTCTGAAACAAAGTTCTGCCTCTTCTCCCCCGGGCTTTCGAAATCTTTCATCGAACAGTCCAGCATCCAGCAATGCCCTGCGCTTGAAGCAGGCATTGGCGGTAATAAGGTAAGCTATTTCTCCAAGCTCATCGGTTTGCGGGTCCAATAACCGGATGGCATCAATGTATTCGCACGTCAGCTTGGCTTCAACACTTCTGACTATTCCTCCGGCCCCGCCTACCTCAGGGGAATCAAAGCCCCGCATCAGATTTAACAACCAGTCGCTATCAGGCAAACAATCGCTATCTGTAAAGGCAACGTAATCGGCTCTGGAATGTTTTACGCCCAGGTTCCTCGCCGATGCCGGGCCACCGTTTCGTTTGGGAAGATAAACGATCTGGTTAGCAAACCGGGTCAGAATGTCTGATGTATTGTCTGTTGAGCCGTCATCTACAACGATGATCTCAAGAGGCTTCAGAGACTGTTGCAATAAACATTCAATGGTGCGGCCGATTGTGCCGGCTCCGTTATAAGCCGGAATAACAACGGAAACCATAATTTCATCTATGTTAGCGCGTCAAGTGTTTTACGCGCTAGCTGTCGGACCCTTTTTATCTTCGGGCTAACTATGAAATGATTTGTCATCGAGGCCTGCAAGTACCAGAATTCCCTGGTCAGCTTTGACCCCCAGTAACGATGGGCGTTTATTTTCAAATCTTTGTGATACTGCACATATTCATCACCGGTCTTTGCTGATTCGTGATAATTGCAACAGGCCAGGACTCGGTCCACATTGAGGAAATCGAAATGTTCGGAGATCCTCGCCCAGTAATCAAAGTCCATGATCTGGTGCAGATTCTCATTTAGCCATCCTGCTCTTTCAAATGCTTCTCTACGCCAGAAGATCGCGGGTTGGTGCAGCTGGTATCCCTTCCAGAACTGTAACAGGCGACGGCGATCTTCGTATTTGCCCTCACATAGCACTGATGGGCGGTTATCCGAATAAACTTTCAAGCAATGACCTGCCAGCGCATAGTACCCGGTACCGTCAGCGAGCATTTCGCCTACCGTAAGCAGCGTATCAGGCAAATAATAATCATCACTGTTAAGCCAGCAGAGTATTTGTCCGGTGGCTCTGGCAAAGCCTTTGTTGATCGCATTACTCTGTCCTCGATCAGGCTCACTGACCCAGTAGCTCAACCAGGGTTCGTATTTCCGAATGAGAGCAATGCTACCATCTGTGCTGCCACCATCGATGATGAAATATTCCAGGTCTGGATAGCGCTGGAGCAGCACTGAACGGATTGTTTGCTCCAGGAATGCTGATTGATTGTATGATGGCGTAATGACGCTGATCCGGGGTAGCCGGGGTAGCCGGGGTAGCCGGGGTAGATTGACGCTCGCCAACATGCTAGCGGGCGCAACACTGTCATCATCCTCCCAGGGCCATCCACGAAACCCTTGGGGCGGTGGTGGGAGATCGGATACCGTTGCAGTTGAGGCTCTCTTAATCAATATAGAAGAGAGATGCTATAACCTTAAAGAAAAACATTTTTCATATATCATTTGATATTTGTCATTTGTCATTGAAGAAGCAGTTCTTCCTCAATGACAAATGACAAATGACAAATGACAAATATCAAATGATATATGAAAAATGTTTTTCTTTAAGGTTATAGCATCTCTACCCTGGTTAAATATTGAACTTAATCCATTCACCAAGCACGTGCAGGCTCCAAACACGCGACCATGTCACACGCCCAGCAAGAAAGCTCCGCCACGTTCTCTGCATCGCATCGGCTTGTAAGATTTCAGTCAGTTCAGCCGAGCGAAGGGATCTTTCAACCCGTTCCCGCAATGCGCCGAGCAGCCAATGTTTAAATGGTATTTCAAATCCGCGTTTGGGGCGATCGACGATTTCTCGCGGCAAATCGCGGGCTGCATGAACGAGCATCCATTTGGGCCCGCGCTCTCGCAGTTTCATCGGGCCGGGAAGATCGAGCATCCGTTCGACAAGTTTGTGGTCAATGAGCGGCACACGGACTTCCAGGCTGTGTGCCATGCTCATTGCGTCGGTATCGCGCAAAAGCGTATTGCCCAGATAGCCGCCAAGTTCGAGCGCAGAGGCCTGATTGATTGGATCTGCCTGCGAGCATTTGGTGATCTGTCTACCGGTCCATCTATCGAGCAGCAGGTGATCGTGAAAAGGTCCGCCATTCGCGCTAAAAAATTCTTGTCGTTGTTCTTCAGTGAAGAGCTGCCGGTGAAGTCTCACTGAAGGCTCGCCTAAATGGTCGCTGCGAAGCAGTGAGGTTAATTTATGGGCGCGGTGGCTTGTGGCGAGGGTGTTGATTGCGGTTGCGGCTGCCCGCCTCAGTCCTGCGGGAACATTCTTGACCTTCAACCTCAGCTGTTCATCGCGAGCGACGGTGCGGAAAAAGCCATAACCTGCAAAGACTTCATCTCCGCCTAAACCGGAAACGGCAACCTTGAGTCCCGCGCGCGCCGTTGCTTCGGAGACAACATAAGTGTTGATGCCGTCAATCGAAGGCTGATCCATCGCGCGGAGAGCGGCAGGCAGTCTGGCTAAAATTTCATCTTCAGTTACGAGAATTGAGCTGTGATCCGTCCCATAATGCCGCGCGACTTGCTCCGCATAGAGCTGCTCGCTGAAATCCTGCTCTTTAAAGTATACCGAAAATGACTTGATCTCTGTTGTAGTGGCCCTGCGCATCAGCGCCACAACAGAACTCGAGTCAATCCCGCCGCTTAAAAAAACTCCAACAGGCACATCCGAGACTAAACGCAATCTGACGGCTTCGAGCAATAGTTCACTGATCTCTTCGCTGATCTCGTCTTCATCGCCATTCTGTTGAGGGATGAAATCTGCGCATAACTCCCAATATGGATTTTCAGTTATCTTCCCGTCTTTATATTTCAATATATGGCCGGGCAATACGGCGTAGATGTTCTCGATAATCGTCAGTGGCTGTTGCACAGAGCCGTAAGCGAGATAGCTTTCTAATGCGGCGCGAGACAGTTTTCTCGGCACAAACCCCGTCGCTAGTAGCGAGCGGACTTCCGAGGCGAAAATAAAATTTGCATCGTCCCGGTAATAATAAATCGGTTTGATTCCAAATCGATCTCGAACGAGCGAAAGCTCTCTCTCACGAGCGTTCCAGAACCCGAGCGCGAACATTCCGCGCCAATCGGCGATGGCAGCGTGGCCCAGCATCCCATAGCCTTTGAGCAGAACCTCGGTGTCGCTCTCTGAATGAAAACTAACGCCTCTTTGCTCGAGCTTTTTCCGAACATCGCGGAAATTGAATACCTCACCATTGTAGGTAATCCAATTTCCCGTCACGCCATCGCACATAGGCTGATGACCGGCGTGCGAAAGATCGAGGATGGCCAGGCGATGGTGTGAAAAAGCGGCAGTGACTCCCGCTCGCGCATCACAGATGAATTCGATGCCGTGATCGTCAGGACCGCGATGCGCAAGCGTCTGCGTTGCGAGAGTGACTGCTTCAGTCACTTCAGCGCGAGGTTTTTTGGTGATGATACCGAAGATGCCACACATATGATTGCGGATTGCGGATTGCGGATTGCGGATTGCGGACTACTGATTGCGGATTGCGGATTTGCGATTGTCCAAGGCGCCATGCGAAACCAAATCCGCAATCCGCAATCCGCAATCAGTAGTCCGCACACTTTGCCCGTCAAATTATCAAACCGTAAAGGAAACCTCGTGTCGAGGCAGCATCCGGATCGTTTCAACCTGCGCTCTCAGCCGCTTCCTCATGCCTCTCATTGGTAATTGAAACAGAGTTGAAGTAAGCGTGGAGGAGAGGAAAGCGGAGGATGGGCGTGCGAGATAGAAGAGCCTGAGCCACTGGTTTACGCCCGTGAATTCAGTGCTGCCGGGAGCGCAGTCGCGACCGTGTTCCGGTTGCGCTTCTCAATCGTCGTCACATTTGTCAGCACTGATAATGGGTTTCCCTCAACCAGACACCGCGCTGCGCTGCGTCCGATGATCCTCCCTGCTCGTTCGAAAGCCGTACTCAAACTCGCTTCGCACCGAGGTTGACGGCCTGCGCGGGTGGCGATGAAATGAATTTGACCACGCTCCAGCAATTCGCGCGTGAAAAATTCTATTTCTTTGGTATATCCCCCGGTAACGCTCATTGCGTCTGCTTGCATTAAACAACCGAGCTTGATCAGCTTGTCGATAATCGAGTGATTGCGACGAATCCCGCGGCTGCATTCCGGGTGGGAGATTATCGGAATGTAGCCATCGGCTCGAATCTCGCCGATCACCCGTTTGTAATCAAGGGTGGCAAAGAGAGAGGGAAAACTTATCAACAGATAATTGCTTTCATTGATCGCCGGGTGAGCGGCGAATTCTCGTATTCTGCCGGGCAGATCGTCACTTAAGATCCACTCGTAGCCACAACTGAGTCTGAGAGATATCTCGGACTTTTCCGACAACCTCTCACGCAATTCACGCAAGCGACATTCAAAAGCCCTCGTGCGCTCGCAATCTCCTTTCAACAATTGTGTCATGCGAAGTGTGAGGACGATCTCTTCAACCCCGTCGCGATAGGTTTTCTCGCAGATCTCCAGCACCGTGCTCAGATCAACAGGCAAAAATTCATCGTCAAGTAACAGATTGTTCAGATCTATCATCCCCCCTCCAAATCAGTTCACAGTTCGCAGTTCGCAATTCGCAGTGGATGGATCATAAAACTGCGAACTGCGAACTGCGAACTGTGAACTGTGAACCGACAACTGCTCAAGCTCCCGCTTTTGCGCCCTCTTCTTCTTTATCATTATTCCCGTAATAGTAACGGCTGTAATAAGTCGAGTAGTAATAGTAATCGTGTGGCTGCAGTCTGATCTGGTTGATCACAACACCAAGGATTTTCGCGCCAACCGATTGCAAGTGGGCTTTCGTGCGCTGGGCCATTTCACGCGGTGTGACCCCACCCTTGACCACCATAATCACACCTTCGACCAGTGATGAGAGGATCAAGCTGTCGGCGAAAGATGAGACGGGAGGCGAATCAACGATGACGTAATCGAAATTGCCAGCGAGCGTTTCGATGACCTGTTTCATCCGGGGTGAACCGAGCAACTCAGCCGGATTCGGCGGCAACGGGCCAACCGGCAGCACGTAAAGGTTCGGCATGGCGATCTGGATCAGAGAAGCGAGATCGCCTTCGCTCGTGAGATAGTTGCTCAGTCCCGCATGGTTCTTGAGTCCGAATATCTTGTGCACGCGCGGACGGCGCAAATCGGCGTCGATAATCAACACGGCAGAGCCGGTCTGTGCGAGCGAGATCGCAGTGTTGACGCTGGTAGTAGTTTTTCCTTCCGCGGGCTGGCTGCTTGTGAAGAGCAGCGTGCGCGGCGCGTGACCAGCGGAGGAGAGCAGGAGTGCCGTGCGTAGATTGCGATAACTTTCGGCGAGGGACGAGTTTGTCTCGATCTGCGTGAGTATGACAGAACTATTATTTGCGGACGGAGCCAGCTCTTTGCCGCTGCCCGTGCCGCTGCCAAGGAGGCGGCGGGCTTTACTTCCGCTCTCGAGTGTTGGGATGACACCCAGCGATGGCAACCGCAGATAACGATCGATATCCTCAACAGTCTCGATCTTGTTATTGATGTAATCGAGGAAGAGTACAAGACCAATACCGCCGATCAAGGCCAGCAATGCGCTGAACAATATGTTTTGCAAACGCCTCGGCCCGACAGGTGTGCGCGGCACCAGCGAATATTCTCTGATGCGGATGTTGCTCTTGAGCAAAGGGCCGGAAACCTGTATTCCCTGTTGCGTCTCCAACAGGCGTTCGAACATCTGGCGGTTGATGTCGGCTTCCTGTTGATAGATTTTGGCGACAATGGCGCCTTCGTTCTGTTGCATCGTCTCTTTGCGTTGCTGCTCGAACGCCTTCCGCAGTGAATCTTCACGCTGAACCGCCGTCTTGTAGTTGTTTTCAATAGTGGTCAGGATACGCTGATGCGAGGCTCGTAATTCACCTTCCAGCTGCGTTAGCTGGTTGGTGACCTTCTTGACGTCAGGCCACTCGGATGTGAACTCGACCATCAGGTTTTCGCGATGCTGGCGTAACTCGGTAATCTTCTTGTTGAGGTCCTGAACAAGCGGGTCGCGTTGAATTTCGGCCAGCGCTGAAACATCCGGCACGCTCCTGCTCAATTCGTAGGTCAACTGAGCATTCTTGCGATCGGTTTCAGATTGCAGCAGGAGCTGGTTGAGCGCGCCCAGACGCGCAATGATCGTGTTCTCCTTCTCACCGAAATCGATTACCTGATTCGTCTTGCGGTAATTGAGCAGCCTCTCTTCCGCTTCCTTCAATTTCAATTTGGAATCCGCAATACTCTTTTCGAGAAAGGCGCCCGCTTCTTTGTTCTCCTTATATCGCTGATCGAGATTGTTCTTTTTAAAGGCATCGGCCCAGGTGTCGGCAACCTTGCGCGCGATGTCGGGTTTCTCATGATGAGAGTAAATCTCGACCAGCCGGGTCTCACGGACGGGCCTGATCTCAATGTTGCCGAGCAGTGCGTCAGTCCATATCTCGAGACGCTGCATCTCCGCCTGTTCATCGCTCTCGCCATTGGATAGCTCGAGTGATTCGGACTGGGACGTGAGCGGGCGCGCCATTCCCGGGAGGAACTCGTTGTTGTGCTCGAGGTCGAGTGATTTGGCTACCAGATAGGCGATCCTCGGGCTTTGCAGAACCTTCAGTTGCGTGTTGATGTATTGCGCGTCGTCGCCGCCACCCATATTAAACTGCATATCCTTGAGGTTGACGACACGGTCTTCGCGGTCAATCTCGATCTTGCTGACGCCTCTGTAGATTGAAGGCAGCCGAAGGTTATAGATTGTCGCCAGCGTGACAGTCACGATCATGACACTGATCGGAATCCACAAGCGCCGGCGAACGATGCGCCAATAATCGCGCAGATGTGTAGAGCCTTCGTTTTCAATCGCCTGGATTCGCCCATATCCATAATCGCGCCTCAAGTCGAGTGCATGGGCAGCCTCCTCGGCACTCATCGATTTCGCTTTGATTTCTTCCTGCATTATTTTCGACCTTTATTTGTTTAGCGAATGATCCAGTAAGGCAAGTAACCGACCATGCCGAGGCCAACGCCCACAAGACCGCGGGTCGCGCTCTTTGTGATAGAAGCCGGGACATCGACCACATCATTGGGCATCAGAGTAATGTCTTCGGCCTTCTTCTTTTGAATATCATTGACGTCGTAGACAAACTCCTTACGGGCGTTCGTGCCTGGCTCCTGTCGTGCCACTTTCACCTTTCCCTTGGACGCATCTACCATAAACCCGCCTGCCATACCGATGGCTTGTAATAAAGTGATTTTTTGACGCATCGGAATTGCGCCGGGTTTGACCACTTGTCCGATCACATAGATCTGATCGGTCTCAGGGACGCTGATGATGTCCCCCGGCCTGATATAGGGATTGAATTCAGGATTGCCTAAGAGGACCTCTGGCAATTTGAAGGTGAGAAGTATGCCTTGACCCTGAGCGACAGATGCCTGCAATGCAGCTTGATCGGGAAGCGCAGCAGATGCGTGAGTGGGGGAGTTCTGATTTTGGGAGGGGGTTTTGCTGATAGCCGGCGGAGAATCCACCGGAACAATGGCCGGAGTTGGTATTTTTGCGGTTGCGCCTGCGGCGGTCTCGCTCATCTCGCAAAAATCGGGCGCGCTCCCGCGAATGATATGAACAGTACCGCCAGCGTTTAAATTGTGTCCGCCGGCGAAGGTGAGCAATTCGAGTAAACGGACCCGGCGCTGCAGTTGAAACCGCCCCGGCGCCGCGACGGATCCGATAACGGCCACCGGCTGGCTTTTATATTCTTTGATAAAGACATCAACCTGAGGCTCGCGTAGATACTTCTTGTATTTTTCGGTGATGAGCTGCGCCAGTTCTGCCTCGGTCTTACAGACAACCCGAATTTCTTCCAGGAACGGCAGACGAATTGTCCCTAGATTGCTGATCCGCCCTTCGCGACCAAGCTCCGGACGGCCGAAGACGCGAACTTCAAGCACGTCGCCCGGTCCCACACGATAGCTGTCATCCTCACTCAAATTTCCGGTGCTGATTACCGGGGTTGAGTTTGGTGCGGGAATCAAAACGGGTTTTTGCGTTGATGGTGGCGCTGTCTGTGCCAGAGTCGCTGCGAACGAGTGAAGAACTAAAAACAGAAATGAAAGACCGGAAAAAATCCGGAGGGCCGGGTGGACGATCTGCTTCATTATTAACCTCCTCTCGATCACGCCACAATAAATCCACTTTGTAGCGTGTAGCCGCCTTGGAAGCGGTCTTCTCGTCAACCCTGTCGCCTCAGTCCTCACCCTCTAACTTCTATTTAAAGGAAACTGCCGCCCTTTGGCCACATACTTGACTGAAGCCGGGTTGCAAACTCGGATTAAACCCTAAACGGCACGTGTTGGGGAGTGTAATTTCAGAATCTTGCATGTCAACAAGATCCTTTCGCAAACGCAAAAGCCGAATACCTACGCTGCCTGCATCCGACTATTCAGAGTAACCTCTGTTCACAATAGTTTATTTGAGAGGTATTAAAGTATCGCCTATGCTCTTGGGGGCTGTCAAACAGGCAAGACGGTTGAGCGTGTGATTAAAGTTGATCTCTTGCTGTTCACAGGCGAATCCGCTAGGCTCTGCTTGCCCAGAACACGATAAAAGCACATTTATGTTAACGATTTCCTTTCGCCCCATCGTTGTTCGTTTCATCTTTTTGCTTCTACTGGCCGCAGGTTTTGGCGCGCTTGGATGGATTATCGTTCGCGCTGCCATGGGCGACATCTATCAGACATTCGTCCAGCGCAGTGCGAGATTATCAACGGAGGGGAAAATAGAGGCCGCCGACCTGGCGGTTAAATATTCTCCGCAAGACCCCTTGATCCGCTGGCTACGTGGCGGTGTTTATTTTAACGCCGCGAATGAAGATTTGATGGAAGAGCGGCTGGATGTTGCGTTGAATGAGTTACGTCAAGCCGCGCAGATGAGCCCGGAAGATTACCGCGTCTGGCTCTCGCTCGGTCGCGTGCTCGATCGGACCGGCTCGATTGCGGAAGCGCGTGCTGCTCTCGAAAAAGCGTTGCAACTTGCCCCGAACCATTTCGAGACGCGCTGGGCTTTAGGTAATCACCTGTTGCGTGCGGGCGACCGGGATGCGTCGTTTGCGCAGATGCGACTGGCGCTGGCCAATCGTCCTTCAGCTTTGCCGCTCGTTTTCGATTATGCCTGGAATGTCTACCAGGGGGATGGGAAGGCCATTGCAAAAGCGCTGGATCCTCCCATTGTAGTGAAAGCACAGATGGTCTCGTTGCTGATCTCGCGCGGCAGAGTGGAGGACGGCCTTTCAATCTGGAGCGAGATGAATTCGCCCAGGCCGAAGGACGTGCAGCGAGTAACCGAAAGCCTGGTCAATGTTGGAAGATTTGCCGCAGCTTACGGTATCTGGAGTACAGCCAACATTCCGGATCGCCCGTCACCAGACGCTCATTCTCTGCTTGCCAATAGTAGTTTCGAAGAGAAGTTTTCGCCCGGTTCGAAGACGCCCTTCTATGCCTGGGGTATCACTCCGAGTGGTGGCCTACGAGTAACGCTCGACCGTAAAGAAACACTCGCCGGCGAGCAGAGCCTGCGGGTCGGCCTCAATGTAGAGGAGAACAGTGCGATCACCATTGCCACACAGACAGTTCCAGTCAAACCGAATAAAAGATATTGCCTGAGCTTCTTCGTTAAGACCGAAGAGATGGAAAGTCTGAGCACGCCATTCGTCGAGATCTACGATTCGGCAA